>NZ_JCAMOQ010000018.1:0-158881 GCF_059512365.1 Bradyrhizobium sp. Ses1 | reverse complement strand
GTTGAACCTGTGGTCCTACCCCCGTGCTTTTTGTTGCACGGGGCCCATGGGTGCAACCGGCACCCGGCTTTCCCTGCACCCTCTGCTATCGAGGAGGGTGAAACGAGACGAAAAGCTCGGACGCAACGCGCCGCGAGAACGCGAACTTACATCCCCTCGCTGTTTGACATTTGAATCGTGATCTCTCCCCACGTCGTCCCGGGCTTGACCCGGGACCCATAACCACCGGGAGATGTTATGGCGCGGGCAGCCGGTCACAGCGGAGCAGGTCACATCGGCCTGTGGTTATGGGTCCCCCGCCTTCGCGGGGACGACGCCGGTGCGAGAAGCGCCAAAGCAATACCAACGACAGAGCTTAACCCGCCGTATCGAGCGCGAGCACGCGCCCATCTGCGCGAGTTGCATTCTCCTGTACCGCGCTCCGCCGGCCCACGATATGATCCGCCACGAATTCCGTGTCGCGTCCGATGCCGACGAACCGGCCCGAACCCCAGGTGTAAAGCCAGGGCAATCCGATCACATAGGCACCATCGACCGAGGTGACACCGCGCTTGTGCGTGGGGTAACCCGCGCCGTCGAACATCGGTAAATCGACCCACGACCAGTCCGAACGAAAGCCGGTGGTCCAGATGATGCTGGTGATGCCGGCCGCCGCAAGATCGAGCTCCGTCGGGGTCTCCGCGGGCGACCACACCGGCGCATAGTGCGGCGTCAGCGGCGCATCGATCCCGCCTCTCGCAATGTGGTCGTCGATCAGGCTGCAGATGCCGTTGTAGACCCGATCGGCATTGTCGAGGTTGGTCTTTAGATCATCGCCGAGCCGCAACGTGGTGCTGCGCGCGTCCTGCAGGCGCCCGTAGAGCTTCATGCCTTCGAGTGCAAACCTGCGCAGATCGATGTCGCGGCCGCCATCGCCGCCGGTGAGATAGTGGTTGGCATTCCTGCGAACCTTTTCACGCAGCGGATGCTGATCCACCGGCAGATCGTATTGGCCGAGATCATCGAGCCAGTCGACGGCGTCGCGGCCGCGGTAGAAGCGGGGACAGCGCGGCGCGCTGCCCACCGCGAGATGAACCTTGCGGCCGGCCAGATGCAGGTCCTCGGCGATCTGGCAGCCGGACTGGCCGCTGCCGACCACGAAGATCTCGCCCGGCGGCAACTGGTCCGGATTGCGATAGGCGGACGAATGGATCTGCGTGATGGCCGGGTCCAGCCGCTCGGCGAACTCAGGCACTTTGGGAACATGATATCCACTCACCGCGAGCACGACGCTATCAGCAGTGATCCCGCCCGCGGTCGTCTCGAGCAGGAATCTTCCGTCTACCTGCCTCAGCCTGATGACCGCAACGCCTTCACGGACCGGAGCCGCGATGTGCCTGGCATAGTCCTCGATATAGCCGACGATCTCGTCGCGCAGCATGAAGCCGTGCGGATCGTTGCCGGCATAGGGAAAGCCGGGGAGCTGGCACTGCCAGTTCGGCGTCACCAGGCAGAACGCGTCCCAGCGCTGCGTCTTCCAGGAATGGGCGATGCTGTTCTTCTCCAGCACCACATGGTTGATCTCGTGCCGGCTGAGCTGCGCGCTCATCGCAAGGCCAGCCTGTCCGCCGCCGATCACGACGACCGGGTAGTGAGAGTCCAGATCAGGCATCATGACCTCCTGTTATTCTTCGAACGAAACGATGGTGACGGAGGCCTCTGGCATGGCCTCGAATCGGCCGGCCGTTTCCTCGATCCGGGCGAGTTGACCGAGCGCGCGCGTGCAGAAGAAGCCGTATTTCTCGCGGACGCGCTCTGCTGCGATCGTCAGCGCGATGCGGCTGCGCTCCCGGAAGTCGGCGAGCGAGTAGGTCGCGCCGACGGCGAGATGGTCCTTGATCACCAGCGAAGGCGAATAGCAGACCTCGATGCTTTCATCCGGCCAGCGCACATGGAAACGCATTTCAGGCATAATGCACCTCGCTCATGCGGCGATAGGCTGGAAGGTGCGCCTCAGCGGTGCGGCTCCAATCGTGACGTTCGGCGACGTTACGTCCGTTCGCGGCGAGGCGGGAGCGAAGCGGTTCGGACAGCGCGCTGATGATGGCATTCGCAATCGAGCCCGCCTGATGCGGATCGCACCAGGCAACGTCGTCCGCGCCGAGATATTCGGTGAAGGGCGGGATGTGCGAGACGATCACGGGGACGCCGCTCGCCGTCGCTTCGAGTACGACGAGGCCAAAGCCCTCGCGCAGCGACGGGAAGACCAGGGCGTCCGAAAGCCGATAGAGCGATGGCATCTCAGTATCGGCAAGCGGCCCGGTCTCGATCACCGCACCTGTCGGCACGCCGGCATCCTGCAGCCGCAGCCGGAATTGCCGCTGGTAGGCGCCATGATCGAGCAGCGAAGCGCCGCCGGCGATCACGAGCTGCGCGGAGCGGTGGATGGCATGCACCTGGCTGAAGGCATCGAGGATGGCATGGGTGTTCTTGCGCTGCTCGATGCCGCCAATCGCCAGCAGCACTGGTCCCTCGCGAAGCCCGAGACGGGCGCGGAGTGCGTGGTCGCCGGCATTGGCGACAGGCGAATAGCGATTGGTATCGACGCCGTTGCCGACCAGCGTAGAGGTGCAGGCCAATTCGATCCTCAGTCGCTCCTGCCACATCCGGCTGACGACAAAGAGGTGATCGGCGAGAACGATCGAGCGCTGGTCGAGCTGGCGCAGCCGCGCATCGCTGAAATCGTCGACGTGGTGCACGGTGCGGACGTAACTCTGGATCAGCCGGCGTTGCTTCAGCGTCGCCAGCGCATTGCCGGAGATGCCGTCCTGGGCATGGTAGACATCGAATTGCCGATGCGCGGGATTCTCGAAATGCCGCACATAATCCGCGATGCGCGTTTCCACCATCGACGTGACGTCATCAGACACCGCCGACGCCGGCACTGATATGGTCGGCGCGAGACTGGAACGGAAGAAGCTCTTGCCGGTGCGATCGGGCGCATGCACGATGGCGGCATGGCCGAGCCTCGTCAAGGCGTCCGCGAGCTCGAGCGCGTGCACCACGCCGCCACGCGGGTTGGTCGAGTGGGTCAGGATCGCGATGCGGAGCCGCGCGGACGAAGCGCTCATGCGACGCTCCGCTGGATCCGACGCCTGGCGGGGCCGCAGCCGATCAACGACTGCTGCGCGAAATCCCACACCGTCGCGCGGTCGGAGCCGGCGCGAATGTCGACCGTGGTCCCCGCCATCACGTCGCCGACCGACGCGGCGGCGATGCCGCGCTCGCGGAAACGGACGAGCGCTTCGTCGAGATGTTCCGGCTTGACCGACAAGAGATAGCCGAAGCTCGGAAAGGTCTGCAGCCAGCGTTCCAGCGGAACGCCGTCCGGAATCGGGATCGCGTCGAGATCGATGGCGAGCGCCACCTGCGAGCACTCGGCGAGCATCGCGGCGGTGCCGACGATGCCGCCCTGGCTGATGTCCTTGGCGGCGCGCGCGAGCCCGGACTCGGCAACCGACGGCAGGATCTCGATGTCGCCGCGCAGCCGTTCCGGCGGCGCATCGGTTGCCGCTTCCCAGTTCGCGAACGGCTCGCGGTAGCGGCCGCGAAGATCGATCGCGGCAACGAGCTTGTCGCCTGGCTTCGCATCGAAGCTGGTCAGCAGCCGCTTGGCACGGCCGAGGATCGCGACCGCGAATTGGCTCTGGCTGCTGCGAATATTGGTGTGGCCGCCGATGATGGGGACCCCGAACGCCTTCGCCGCCGCCTTCAGGCCGGCGAGGATCGGCGATGCGTTATCCGCGCCATCTGACCAGATCGCATTGACGATCGCGGTGGGCCGGCCGCCCATCGCCGCGACATCGGAGATGTTGACCATCGCGCCGCACCAGCCGGCGAACCAGGGATCCGCGGCGACGAACTCGTTCATGAAGCCTTCGATGGCAAACAGGAGGTGGCCGTCACCATCCGGAATTGCCGCACAGTCGTCGCCCACCGGGATTGCCTGATCGCCCGACAGCTCGAGCGCGGCGGCCACCGCGGCGATGTCGGCCTTGGCGGCGATGCCGCGGCTCTGCCGCAGCCGTTCCGCAAGAGCATCGATGGCGGCACCGGAGAGCATGATCAGGCCGCCAGTTTCGCCAGCGAGAGGAAGCCGGTCTCAGGAGTGCGGAATGGCGGATAGTGATCGAGGTCGGCCTCCATGCGGTGATGCGGGCGGCCGTGCAGCTCGAACTCGCCGAGCGAGCGCCAGTGCATGTGCTGGAACAGCAGCGCATTCTGGCTCTGGACATTGGCCAGGAAACGCCGGCAGCCGCGCGCGTGCGCGGACGACACCGCGAGCCGGATCAGGCCGGCGCCGACCGCGCTCAGCCGGCGGTAGTTCCTCGCAACCGCCAGCCGCGATCCCCACCAGACATCGGGTTCATGGTCATCGCGGTGAATACGTACGGTGCCGACAACGTCGTCCTCGACGACGCCGAGCAACGACACGGCCACCAGCGGAATGGCGCAGTCGTCGGTGGCATCGCGATCATCATCGGCGAAGACGTGCTGCTCCTCGCAGAACACCCGGCGGCGGAGCGCAGCGGCCGCAGCCTTCTCCCAGGCTTCGGTCGCGAACTTCACCTGGAATTCAGGCGCGATGAACGGCTTGAAGGATTCGAAGATCATGCGATGGCCCTCCGCTCATAGGTCGACAGCGCCGAGCAGGCGCCGCATTTGCCGCAGCCCGCCTTGATGTCGGAAGCGCGCAAGTCCCCGGCCCGCAGCATGTCCGCGAGCGGACGCAGGATGTCGTGCATGAAAGATGGGGGAGGCGTCGGATGACTCTCCAGCGGCGTGCCGGCGATCGGTACGAAGGGAACAACGAATGGATAGACACCGATGTCGATAAGGCGCTGCGAGGTGGCCAGAATCTCTGCCGGGCTGTCGCCGAGACCGGCGAGGATATACGTCGAGACCTGACCGCGGCCGAACACCGGCACCGCCGCCGCGAAGGCCTCGAAATAGTCGTCGATGGAAACCTGCGCCTTGCCCGGCATGATCCGTTGCCGCACGTCGGCGCCGATGACTTCCAGATGCATGCCGAGCGCATCGACGCCGGCATCCTTCATGCGGCCGAACCAGGCGAAATCATCCGGCGGCTCGCATTGCGCCTGGATCGGCAGGTCGACGGCGGCTTTGACGGCCGCGGCGCTCTCGGCAAGGATCGCCGCACCGCGATCGGAGGTGCGCGGCGTGCCCGTGGTCATCACCATGTGACGCACGCCGTCGAGTTCGACCGCGGCCTTGGCGACTTCGGCAAGCTGCGCCGGCGTCTTGCGCTCGACCGTGCGTCCGGCCGCGAGCGACTGGCCGATCGCGCAGAACTGGCAGGTCTTGGTGCGGCTCTGGTAGCGGATGCATGTCTGCAGCACCGTGGTTGCGAGCACGTCACGCCCATGCAGCGTCGCGATCTTGGAATAGGGAATGCCGTCGGCGGTAGAGAGCTCGTAGAATTTCGGCCCCAGCGGGAACGAGACGTCAGCCAGAACGATGCCGTCGCGCGAGATGCGGCTGCGGCCCGCGGCGTCGGGCCGCTCGACGAGGTATGGGCTCTCGAACGCCGGTGCATTATGGACCGGCACCATCACTGTGGAACCATCGATGGTGAATGGCGTGTGGTCCGAGGGGCCGGCGCCACCGCGGCGGCTGATGCCGCCGTTCCTGGGATCAGCGAGGCGTACTCCGAAGGACTGCAACTCGTTGATCAACTGCTCGGTCGGCATCGCCTTGAGTCGCTCGTGCGGCATCTGCTGTGTCATCGGATACGTCTCCCGGATTGGGCATGAGGCGATTGGGGTGAAGGCCGTGCATCGGACGCGCCGGCTGGTCGTTGAGCACGAGCGACAAAAGCTCCGGGCGGGCATAATGGCCGACCGAGTCCATCATCCGCTTGCGCTTGGTGATCAGAGCCATGTCGAGATCGGCGATCAGAATTCCCTCGCCGCTGGTGAGCGGCGGGACGAGGTGATTGCCTTCCGGCGAGACGATCGCGGTCATGCAGCCGCCGCGCAGGCCCTTGCGCAGGCCTTCGTCCGGCGAGATCTTCGCGATCTGCTCCTCGGAGAGCCAGCCGGTGGCGTTGACGACGAAGCAACCGCTTTCGAGTGCATGGTGGCGGATCGTCACCTCGATCTGGTCGGCGAAGATCTGTCCGACCAGCGATCCCGGAAATTGCGCCGCGTGAATTTCCTCGTGCTGCGCCATCAGCGCGTAGCGGGCGAGGGGATTGTAGTGCTCCCAGCAGGCGAGCGCGCCGACGCGGCCGACGGCCGTATCGGCCACCTTCAGTCCGGCGCCATCGCCCTGGCCCCAGATCATGCGTTCGTGGAAGGTGGGTGTGATCTTGCGGCGCTTCAGCACGATCGCGCCGGTGGCATCGAATACGAGCTGCGCATTATAGAGCGAGCCGTGATCGCGCTCGTTGACGCCGAGCACGATCACCATGGCATGGCGCTTGGCCGCTTGGGCGACGGCGTCGGTCACTGGGCCCGGCACCAGGACGGCGTGGTCGTAGAGTTGGATATGCTCGGCGCCGCTCAGGACCGGCGGGCGGACGAAGGAAAAATACGGATACCAGGGAACCAGCGTCTCCGGGAACACGGCGAACTGGACGCCCTTGCCGGCCGCTTCTGCAACGGCTGCCAGGATCCGATCGACGGTTCCACTCGGCGTCTCCAGATCGGGCGCGATCTGGATCGCTGCAGCCTTGACGATGCGCTTCGCTGTCACGGTCTCCTCCCTCGTCCGCTCGCCCCGCGTCAGAGCGTCCAGGTGTGGAGCATGAAGGCGTTGTCGTTGCGGTGGATCAGGATCAGATCCAGCACGTCGAGCGGATTGATCGGCCGGATGCCCGGGATCAGCGACGGCTCGCCATGGCCGTACAGCGCCTGCAAGGCGAAGCGGCAGGCGTAGACGTTGCCGCCTTCGTCCATGAATTTTGCGAGCTGGTTGTAAAGTTCTGGGCGCCCGGAAACGCCTCGTCGCCGATCTTCGGAAAACCGCGCTGCACGCCGAGCGTGACGCCCGGGCCATAAAGCAGGATCGAGGTGTCAAAACCCTTTCGCTTCAGCCGAAGTGCCTGAAGGATGTTGACGAGACCGATCGAGCCCTCGAACGCGACAGTGTGGAACGTCACCAGCGCCTTCTCGCCGGGCTTGGCTTTGACGTCCTCGAAAACCTTCTCCTCATAATCGACAAGAAAATCGCCTTTCTGGCGAGCGGGCATCGTTACTGCGGGCATTGCGCACCTCCTGCTCTCGTCCGGCCTCCCGGATCGATTTCAGGATTTGCAATCAATGTGCCAAGCGCCTGTTTGCACGATTAATCATCAACGCAGTCAATATGCTGTCAAATATCCAGTCAATGTTGACTGGATATCTGACGGGACTGTAGGGATTGTTTCTCTGCCGTTAGAAAAAGCTGCCTAGCAGCAGTGTGCAACGCGCTCGATTGCTATGCAGGCGCCCTCGTCGAGTCCCGCAGGAAGAATGGCAGTACTACGAACCCAATTGCGAAAAAGTATGCAACAACATACGGTCAATTTTGAGCTCATCTGGCTAGATCTCGCAAATGACCGACTGGCGACCCGACCTCTCCAACAGTGACAAGCCGCGCTATCTCGCGATTGCCGACGCCATCGCCGATGATATCGCCGCCGGAAAGCTTGTCATCGGCGACCGATTGCCGCCGCAGCGCAAATTGGCCAAGCGGCTCGACATCGACTTCACGACGGTAGCGCGCGGTTATGTCGAGGCGCAGAAGCGCGGGCTGATCGAATCGAAGGTCGGGCAGGGAACTTTCGTCCGCGACAAGCCGCGCCCGCGACGCTCAGTGCAGGCCTTTCCGCCGCGGCCGGTCGACCTCTCGATGAATCTGCCGCCCGAGCCTGATGATCCCGACTTGATCGCGCGGATGCAGGCGGCGGCGGACTACGTCATGCGCGATGTCGTCTCGCTTTTGCGCTACCAGGGATTCGGCGGCACCCAGGCCGACAAGGATGCGGCGTCGAGTTGGCTCGGCCGGCGCGCGCTGGTGCCGGCGCAGAGCCGTATTTTCGTGTCGCCTGGCGCGCATCCGGCGCTGCTTGGCATTCTCTCGATCCTCGCAAAGCCCGGCGAGATCGTGCTGTGCGAGGCCATCACCTATCCGGGCATACGCGCTATCGCCGCGCAACTCGGCATCACGCTGGTCGGCTTGCCGATGGACGATGACGGCGTCGAACCGCAGGCCTTGACCGACGCATGCAAGAAGCTGAAGCCGAAGGCGATCTATCTCAATCCGACCCTACAGAATCCGACTACGCTGACGATTCCCGACCCTCGACGACGCGAGATCGTTGCGATCGCGCGACGCCACAAGTTGCCGATTATCGAGGATGACGCCTACGGCTTCATCCCCGAACACGGTCACGGCCACGCGCCGTTTGCCGCGATTGCGCCCGATCTCACCTGGCACGTTGCGGGCCTTGCGAAATGCATCGGTGCTGGATTGCGCGCTGCCTATGTCGTGGTCCCCGATACGCGTTCGGCCTGGCCGTTCGCCTCGGCCCTTCGTGCCGCAACCGTCATGGCTTCGCCGCTCACAGTGTCGCTGGTGACGCGCTGGATCGAGGACGGCACCGCGGACACGATCCTGCGATTCATCCGCACGGAGACATCGGCGCGGCAGAGGCTGGCAGCGGAGATATTGCCGAAAGGTTCTTATCGCGGGGATCTGCTCAGCTTCAACATCTGGGTCCCACTGCCCGCGCCATGGACGCGCTCAGCATTCGTCGAGCATATGCGATCGACCGGCATCGGTGTCGTCGCAAGCGATGCATTCGTCGTCAACGGATCGCCGCCCGAGGCGGTCAGGATATGCCTCGGCGGTCCCGTCAATCGGCCGCAGGTCAGGAGCGCGCTGGAGTATACCGCGCATGCGCTTGCCGAGAGCCCGGCTCTGGCATCATCGTTTCTCTGACGTCGTCGAAATCAGCGCAACGAATCTGTTGCCGCGCATATCCTGAAACAACAAGCACTGCGATGTGCGATCGTCCGGCTAGCCTGTTCTGGCGCATAGGAAGACAGGTGTGCTGGTCATCACAAGTGCGCGAGCGTCCGCAATCACAATTGAATGAACAGATCGGCCTTCTGCGCATAGCTGATTAAGATTTGGCTCGCGCGATTTTCGACGCGGCTTCATCGCGTGAGGAGAAAAGTCCTCGCCAACTCACCGGATATTGAGTGCTGCGATCCGCGCCATCACCGAATGTTGGCTGATCGTAGCAGCTTGTTGATGCGATCCGACATCCAATCGGCGCCGTCGAAACCCTAAATCGTTTTTTAGTTGAGAATGGGATGTTCGACCGCCACTTGAATGGCGTCGGCGACGCGGCGTCTTTGGGCTTGTTCGGGCGGACTACCCACTAGAGGTATTCGGAAATGGAAGAGGTCGGATCGTGGGTCGCTCCACGCAGCGCCAGGTTTTGCTTGGAGGCATGTATGATCGTGCTGTCACGTTCTTTCGTTCGCAAACGCGTGATCTCACTCGCGACGACGGCCACCGTGGCGGCGACGTCGTTCGTGTTGGCCCAGAATCCCACCAGGGCATATCACGTTCGCGGGGCCATGCCGGTTCAATATGTGGCCGATCGCCCCGACTACGCCGACGAGCAGCCCTTCCTTTCAGAAAATGATGCCGCCATGAACAAGATGATGGCGGACATGACGATCAAGCCGACCGGCGATGTCGACCGTGATTTCGTCGCGATGATGGTTCCGCACCATCAAGGCGCGATCGACATGGCGAAGGCTGTCCTTCGCTACGGCCATAACGAGCAGCTTCGCCATCTCGCGCAGGAGATTGTCGTGACCCAGCAGCAGGAGATTGCGGCGATGCGGCTTGCGATTGGCGAGGAGTTGCCGCCGTCGGTTGCGGCGCCGACGCAACCGGGTACTGCGCCTACGCCAGAGTCGGATACGATGCCTGCCATGCAATCACCGGACGCGATGTCTAGCCACACGATGCATATGCAGTAGGGGACGAAACAAATGAGGATGTCGGCTCTCGAGCCTCGCCGGCGCACGGGGCATGGCGAAGACAAAATTCAACGACGTTATCTGGTGATCACAGAGGGCGTTCCGGACAAGCCCGGTCACGTCGTGCAGGTGCATTTGAAATAGGCGCGCCGCTTGCTTGTGTGAGGACCGGCAGAGCGGCGCGCGGTTAAGGACCGATTATGGGTATCGTTCGCTTCGCTCTGCGGTTTCCACATACGTTCTATGTGGTCGCTGCGCTGATCCTTTTTCTGGGTGCCGTCGCCAGCTACAAGATGCCGACGGACATCTTTCCGGAAATCAACATCCCCGTGGTGACGGTGATCTGGAGCTACACCGGGCTGAGCACGCCCGAGATGGAGCAGCGCGTCACCACCTACAGCCAGTATTCGATCAGCTCCAACGTCAACGGCATCAGGAACATCGAAGCCCAGACCATGGCGGGGTTGTCGGTGCAGAAGATCTACTTCCAGCCCGACGTCAATCTCGATCTCGCCATCGCCCAGATCGTCTCCGCCACCAACTCGATCCGCGCCCTGATGCCGCCGGGGATCCAGCCGCCGGTGGTGGTGCAGTTCAACGCCTCGAGCGTTCCAGTGCTGCAGATCAGCCTGAGCTCCGACACGCTCAGTGAGCAGCAGCTCTACGACTACGGCATCTATCGCATCCGCCAGCAACTGGCGCCGATCCCCGGCATTACGCTGCCGACGCCAGCGGGAGGCAAGTACCGCCAGATCATGGTCGATATCGATCCGGAAAAGCTGCTCGCCAAGGGATTGACGCCGCTCGACGTGGTGAATGCCGTCAATACCCAGAACCTGACATTGCCGGCAGGCACGGCGAAGTTCGGCAAGACGCAATATGCCATCCGCACCAATGCAACGCCGCCGAGCATCGACGACCTCAACAATATTCCGATCAAGGTGGTGAACGGCGCGACTGTGTTCGTCAAGGATGTCGGGCAGGTACATGACGGCTGGCTGGTGCAGCAGAACGTCGTGCGGCAGAACGGCCGGCGCTCGGTGCTGCTCAGCATCATCAAGAACGGCAATGCCTCCACGCTCTCGGTTGTCAATGCTGTGCACCAGGCGTTGCAGACGGCGCGCGCCGCGGCGCCTCCGGGCATGCAGATCAAGGAACTGTTCGATCAGTCGGTGTTCGTCAAAGAGTCGGTCACGGGCGTACTGCGCGAGGGCGCGATTGCGGCGGCGCTGACCGCGCTGATGATCCTGCTGTTCCTGGGATCATGGCGCTCGACCGTGGTGGTCATGATCTCGATCCCGCTTTCGATCCTGACTTCGCTGATCGTGCTTTATTTCCTCGGCGAAACCTTGAACACGATGACGCTCGGCGGTCTGGCGCTCGCGGTCGGCATTCTCGTCGACGACTCGACGGTCACGATCGAGAACACCCATCGGCTGCTGACCGAGGAGGGGATGCCGCTGCCACAGGCGACGCTGCACGGCGCCGCCGGCATTGCCGTCCCGACCCTGGTCTCGACGCTCGCGATCAGCTGCGTCTTCACCTCCGTGGTGTTCCTGGATGGGCCGGCAAAGTACCTGTTCACGCCGCTCGGGCTCGCCGTCGTGTTCGCGATGCTGGCTTCCTACGGTCTGTCTCGAACCCTGACGCCGATCGTGATCGGACTTCTGCTCAAGGGCGAACATCACGGCGCACCAGGAGCGGCGGCGACCGGCTTGTTCGCGCGCTTCCATGCGGCGTTCGAGCGCGGTTTTGAGACCATACGCCATGCCTATTCGCGTTGGCTCACCGAACTCTTGAACCACCGCTTTATCATTCCCATCGGCATGGGATTCGTGCTGCTGCTGGGCGGCGTGATGTTTCCGATGGTCGGCCGAGACTTCTTCCCGGCGATTGATGGCGGACAGATTCAGCTTCACGTCCGCGCGCCGGCCGGGACCAGGATCGAGGCGACGGAGCGCGTCTTTCAGCAGGTCGAGAACAAGATCCGCGAAATCATCCCGGCCGATCAGCGCGAATTGATCGTCGACAATATCGGGCTGCCGGCACGGCCGTATAACCTCGCCTTCAGCGACGGCTCGACCATCGGCGTCAATGACGGCGTGATCCTTGTGGCGCTCAAGGAAGGCCACGCGCCGACGGCGAACTATGTGCGCAAGCTGCGCGAGGAGCTGCCCAAGGCCTTTCCGGAGGACACGTTCTACTTCCAGGCGGCGGATATCGTGACGCAGATCCTCAATTTCGGACTGCCGGCGCAGATCGATGTCCGTACGGTCGGCTACGACAAGGACAATAATCTGCGGGTCGCACAGGAACTGCGGCAGCGCATCGCTGATATCCCTGGCGTGGTGGATGCGCATCTGCAGCAGGAAGTCAACGGGCCAGCGTTCTATGCCGACATCGATCGCACCCGCGCGGCCCAGCTGGGCCTGAACGCCAACACGATCGCCACCAATCTCAATGTCAGCCTGAGCTCGTCCGAGCAGGTGCAGCCGAATTTCTGGACCGATCCCAAATCCGGCATTCCATACTACTTCGCGGTGCAGACGCCCGAGAGCAGGATTTCGTCCGTCAGCGATCTCGGCAACACGCCGGTTTCCACGACGCTGGCGTCGCTGACCGATACACCCGTGCCTGGCCTGCTCAGCAACGTCGCCACGTTCAGGCGCGGCAGCGTTCCGACCAATGCCAACCAGGCCAATATTCAGCCGGTCTACGAGACCTATGCCAGCACACAAGGCCGTGATCTCGGCAGCGTCGCCAGCCAGATCAGCCATATTGTCGGGGATCTGCAGAAGCAGCTGAAGCCAGGCAATTCGATCCAGGTGATCGGCCAGATCGACAGCATGAACAGCTCGTTCGTCAATCTCGGCATCGGCCTGCTGTTTGCCGCGGTGTTTGTCTACATGCTGATGGTGGTGAACTATCAGAACTTCAGCGACCCCTTCGTCGTTATCCTGGCCTTGCCCGCGACGCTCTGTGGCATCCTGACCATGCTGTTCGTGACCGGCACGACCCTGAACGTGCCGTCGCTGATGGGAGCGATCATGGCGGTGGGTGTGGCATCGGCCAACTCGATCCTGCTGGTGACTTTTGCCCGCGAGCAGCAGCTTGCCGGCAAGACTGCCTTCGAGGCTGCGATCGAGGCCGGGCATACCAGGATCCGACCGGTGCTGATGACCGCGGCCGCAATGATCGTGGGCATGATCCCGATGGCGATCGGGGCGGCCGGCGAAGAGCAGAATGCCGCGCTTGCGCGCGCGGTGATCGGCGGCTTGCTGTTTGCGACGCCGACGACGTTGCTGGTGGTGCCCTATCTGTTTGCCGTGCTGCGCAAGGGCAATGACGGCGAAAAACATCACGGGGTATTCGACGAGGTGCTGGAATGAATTTCAATCGGCCTTTGAAAATCGAGCCGACGCCCGGGGATCGCAAAAGCGATCCGGCGCCGGTGCGGCATGGCCGTTCGAGACGGTGGATTGGCCGGACTGTGGGCGTGGCCCTGGGGCTGATCGGAGGGACCGCACTGGCGTTCGGGGGATGGAATCACTACGCCCAATATCGCCAGACCATGGCCACGGCCGAACAGCGCCACGATCTCGTCCCGGACGTTCGTGTGGCGACCGTCGAGCCTAGCGATGGGATCGACGTCGTGAACCTGCCTGCAACCACCTCGGCTTTTGCCTCCGCCAACATCTTCGCGCGCGCCAGCGGCTATATCGCCAAGCGCGAGGTTGATATCGGTGACCATGTCAAGGAAGGGCAATTGCTGGCGGAGATCGTTGCGCCGGAACTCGACCATCAAATCGCACAGGCTGAGGCGACGCTCGGGCAGCTCAGGTCTGCGCTGCAGCAGGCGCAGGCCAACAGGGAACTGGCCAAGGTGACCTGGGACCGCGACAAGCCGCTGGTGGAGAAGGGCTGGCTCACCGCGCAGCAGGGAACGATCGACTCCCAGACGCTGAAGGCGCAAGAGGCCGCGGTCTCGGTCGCGCAGGCCAATGTGGTCGCCGAGGAAGCGCAGGTGCAGGTGTTGCATCAGCAGAAGATCTACCAGCACGTCGTTGCACCCTTCGACGGCGTGATCACCCAGCGCAATATCGACGTCGGCAGCCTGGTGCAGGCGGATGCGACCAGCGGCACGTTCATGTTCACGATCATGCAGAGCAATGTCATCCGCACCCAGGTGTTTGTTCCACAGGATGCGGCGTTCGGAGTACGTGCGGGGATCGATGCCATCGTGCACGTTCCGGAACTGCCCGACCGCACCTTCCCCGGCAAGGTGACGCGGATCGCCGATGCGCTGCAGCCGGGTTCGCGAACGCTGTTGACCGAGGTCGATATCCCGAATCCGGACGGCGCGCTCACGCCCGGCATCTACTGCACGATCGAACTGCGCATCCCGCGCAAGACGCCGAGCTTCAAAGTGTCTGCGGATGCAATCATCTTCAATCAAGGCGGCCTGCAGGTCGCCGTGGTCGAGAGCGGGGTGGCGCATCTGCACAAGGTCAACGTCGTGCGTGACCTCGGTCAGCAAGTGGAGATCAACAGCGGTGTTAAAGCGGGCGACAAGGTGATCCTCAATCCGTCGGTCGACTTGGCCGACGGCAGCCGTGTGACCCTCAGGACCCAGGCCGTTTCCTGATCTCTCTCCGCGGTCCGCCCGGATCGGCAGCAAAACCCCTCCCTAAAATGCAATTTAATGGCGTGGTTCCGCCGCCGAGCCTATGTTGGTTGAGCGGAGGGCGGACGCACGCTGCCAGCGGCGCGGGCCGGCCTCCGGCAGGGTGTTGTCGAGAACGGATTGATGACAAAGGTGCTCTTGATCGAGGATGACGGCGAGACCGCCGAGGAGATTACGGCCGAACTCGCTGAACGCGGGTTCGAGGTCGAATGGTCGGCCAATGGTCGAGAAGGCCTCGACAAGGCTCGCAATCTGCGGCCTGACGCCATGATTGTCGACCGCTTGTTGCCGGGAATGGATGGGCTCAGCGTGATCGAGACCTTGCGGAAAGAGCAGGTTCGCACGCCGGTGCTGGTGCTAAGTGCACTCGGCGCGGTGGACGACCGTGTGCGGGGCCTGCGCATGGGCGGCGATGATTATCTCACTAAGCCCTTTGCCGTCGTGGAACTGATCGCGCGGATAGAGGCGCTGCTGCGCCGGCCGGTGGAATCGCGCGAGACATTGCTGCGAGTGGGGCAGCTCGAACTCGACCTGATCGAGCGCAGTGCCAGGCGCGGCGATCGGGTGATCGATCTGTTGCCGCGCGAATTTCGCCTGCTCGAATACATGATGCGACGCAGCGACCAGTTGCTGACGCGCGCCATGCTGCTTGAAGAAGTCTGGAACTACAAGTTCGTCCCGGCGACAAACCTGGTCGATGTGCATATGGGCCGCCTGCGCCACAAGGTGGACGGGCCGGACGAGACTCCGATGATCCAGAATGTCCGCGGTGCCGGCTTCATTCTCCGTGCGGCCTCCTGAGATATTGCGCGCTCCGATCGATGGCCGTTGATCTCATGCAGAGACATCCGAACACGATGGGCCAGTGGCAATTCATTCGGTCGAACAGCTTTCGCTGGGCCCTTGCGGTGGCCGGCGTCCTTGCCGTCTTCATGATCGCGCTGTTCGGTTTCATCTATGTGAAGATCGACAATTATCTGATCGAGCGGACCGACCGCATGCTCGGCCGTCAGATCGCCTTCATGGCGACATTGCCGATGGAGCGCCAGCTCAACGCGATTGAAGATCATCTGCGGCAGGATTCGCGCGGCGTTCAGTTTGCAGGGGTGTTTGGCTCGGACGGGCGGAGGTTGGCCGGCAACATGCAGCGTCTTCCGGCCGGTCTCAAGATCGACGCCCCGGCGCAGAGCGTCACCGCGGCGAGGGTAGACCAGCCGGATCACAATCATTCAGTTCGCGCGATCGCAAAGCGCATGCCAAACGGCAACGTTCTGGCGATTGCACGCAATGTCGATGAGACCAAGGAAATCTCCCACGTCGTCGGCGAAGCGCTCGCGTTCGGATTGTTGCCGGCATTCATCATCTGTCTTCTGGCCGGCGCGTGGCTGAGCGTGCGGGCGCAACGGCAGGTCGAGGAGGTCAACCAGCGCGTCCAGCGCATTATCGCGGGCGATCTGCGTGAACGGCTGCCCTATCGCGATGGCAGCGAGCCCTTCTCCAAGCTCGCAGTCATCGTCAACGGCATGCTCGACGAGATGGAAACGATGATCAACGCGCTGGCTGGCGTCGGCAACGACATCGCCCACGATCTCAGGACGCCGCTGACCCGCGCAAGACTCGCGCTTGAGCGCGGCCGCACCCATGCTACGTCGCTGGAGCAGCTTCAGACGGTCGCGGATAAGGCGATCGCAGGCATTGATCAGTCGCTGACGATCATCACTGCACTGTTGCGGCTTGCCGAGATCGAGAACAGCCGGCGGTCGGCCGGCTTTGGCATCGTGCGGCTGCATGAGATGTTGCGGGAGGTCTGCGACATCTACGAGCCGATCGCGGAGAACAAGAATATCGTGCTGACGGTCCACGCGGAGCACGAGCTCAACGTGCGCGGCGACCGGGACCTGTTGATCGAGGCGGTCACCAATCTCGTCGACAACGCCATCAAGTTCACGCCGGAAGGCGGCAAGGTCGATATCGAACTGCTGCGCAACGGGAATGAAACCGTGATCCGCATTGTCGATACCGGTAGCGGGATCACGGCAGAGGAGCGCGACGCTGTGCTGCGGCGGTTCTATCGGTCCGACAAGATGCGCAACACGCCCGGCGTCGGCCTCGGCCTCAATCTGGTGGCTGCGATCGTCAAGCTGCACGGCTTCCGGCTGACGATCCACCCGGGCGCGGGATGCCGCGTCGAGATCGCCTGCCCGGATCCGGAAGCGTAATCGCCGAGGGGAGGGCCGCGGCCTGTCCATGCGGCTTGCGCATGGCCTGCTTTTTCTCCGATATTGAGCGTGTCGTTTGGAGGAGCGGGCCATGAGCACAGCGATACAACCCTATCGGATCGCGGTCGGTGACGATGTGCTCGAAGATCTCAAATCAAGGCTCGGCCGGACGCGGTGGCCCGAGGCCGAGCTGGTCGAAGACTGGAGCCAAGGCGCTCCGCTGAAGTGGATCCAGGAGGTCTGCCGCTACTGGGCCGACGAATATGACTGGCGCAGCCGCGAAGCGCGCCTCAATCGCTTCGCGCAATTCACGACAGAGATCGACGGACTTGGCATCCATTTCCTGCATGTTCGCTCGCCGCATGCGAACGCGTTGCCGCTGATCATCACCCATGGCTGGCCGGGATCGGTGGTCGAATTCCACAAGGTGATCGAGCCGCTAACCGACCCGACCGCGCACGGTGGCCGTGCGGCCGACGCGTTTCATGTGGTCTGTCCGTCATTGCCGGGCTTCGGCTTCTCCGGCAAACCGCGTGCAACCGGCTGGGGCGTCGATCGCATCGCCGCGGCCTGGGCCGTGCTGATGGAACGTCTTGGCTATGCACGATACGGCGCGCAAGGAGGTGACTGGGGTTCGGCCGTCACGACCGCGCTGGGCGCGCAAGACGCTGTGCATTGCGCCGGCATTCACATCACGCTGGCGATGGCGACGCGGCCCAATGTCGAGGGACAGCCGACGCCGGAAGAGGTGCGGGCGCTGAACGGTATCAAATACTACGCCGACTGGGATTCCGGTTATTCGAAGCAGCAGTCGACCCGCCCGCAAACGCTCGGCTATGGGCTGACGGATTCACCGAGCGGTCAGGCCGCGTGGATCCTCGAGAAATTCTGGGCCTGGACCGACTGCGACGGGCATCCCGAGAACATCCTGTCCCGCGACGAACTGCTCGACAACGTCATGCTGTATTGGGTGCCCGCCACCGCGGCTTCCTCGGCGCGGCTCTATTGGGAAAGCTTCGGATCGAAACGGCGAACCGCGCACAAGGTCACCGTGCCGACCGGCGTCGCCGTCTTTCCCAAGGAGATTGTCACGCCGGTTCGAAAGTGGATGGAGGCGAGCTACACCAACATCTGTCATTGGAGCGAGATGCCGAAGGGCGGGCACTTCGCCGCCTTTGAGCAGCCCGAGTTGTTCGTGCGCGAGGTGCGCGAGTTCTTCCGGCCGTTGCGCGAGGAAGCGAGTCAGTCATGAGCGAAGGACGCTATCGCCTGATCGGATCCACCGCTGCTGGAGCGCGCGGAGTGCTCGGCGCATCTGGCTGCGAACTGATCGCCTTCGGTTTCATCTAGCGAACCAGCTATCGCGAGCAGGACGGCAAGGTCTTGATCGCTTCCTCCGCCTCGGCCCGGCTCTTGTAAACCGTGTCGCTTGCGACCGTGATGTTCGGGGTATCCGTCTTGGGCGTCTTGTCGACAACCGAGCAACTCTTGGTCAGCGAGTTGAGCACAACATAAAATGCCGGACCGGTTCTCGTGCTTTGGGCGAGGGCAGGGCAGACAGCCGCGAGCAACGCAACCAAACCGAGACAAAGCAGATAGCGTTTCATCATGACCTCCCTCGGTTCGAGCGAAATTAGCGCGCGAAGAGGAGTTCGGTTCCGGATCTGGATGGCAGACCTCGACGCCTCAACCCTGCAAATTAATGGGCCCCGGTGCATTGGAGCATCGCGGGGCCCTGCATCTTCGTTTTAGCGAAGGATTCTGGTAGACACCAGGATAACTCTGGATCGTAAAGCGCGTGGCCTTTGCGCTCCCATCCGGTGGATATGTTCAGATTGTCGACGGCGCAATGCGGCTAGCAGCTGCTGTTCGCCTCAACTGCGCCGAGACCTTGCCGCTGAGCAAGGTCACAGGACTGTCCCGGTGGCGTCATGCTCCTCTCCAAGAGTGGCCCGACGGACATCTGTCCGTATCCTCTGCTTGCCGCCCGACGACATAATCGACCGGCAATCCCTGCAAGGCCGGGAGCCAAGCTCCAGCACCCCGACAGGTGCATCAGCAAAATGCTGCGGCAGATATTGGAGGCTGTCAAGTGAAGTCGCGGTTCCCCGAGTGAGGGAACCTTGAAGTGCAGGATCATTTCCTATGTCGGCTGCCAAGCGCTATCGCGATGGAGGTCGGATCCTTGATGCGCTCGATCAGCAAGTCGATGCGATCGCCACCCCAGAACAGCTCGCCATTGAACACCATGGTCGGGACGCCGAACACGCCGAGCGCCTCCGCTTCCTCGACGATCCGATCATGTTCCGCTCGCGCGGGCCCATGAACATATTCCTCGAACTCTTTCGCCGAGCCGCCGATCGTCGCGATCACGCCAGCGATATCAGATAGTTCGTCGATCTCCAGATCATGGTTCCAAAAGCGGCGAAAGACCGTGTCGTGGTACGGCCGGAACAGGCCCTGGCGTTGGGCGAACAGCATGCCGGCGCTGGAATAGAAGGCGTCGTAAATCCGCCGCGGCCCTTTCATCGTCAGGCCCTGCGCGTTAGCGAAACGCCGCGCGTCCATGTAGGCGTAACGCACCTTGCGCCAGAAATGCGGGGTGCGCTCTTCCACCGTCCCCATGAATTCCGGGATCCGCAGCGTATAGGGCAGCCATTCCAACTCGACGCCATGCTGCTCTTCGAGCTCGAACAGGCGCTTGTTGGCGACGAAGGCGTAAGGGCTTTTGTAGTCAGTGTAGATGCGTACGCGCGGCCTTTCCATCCTTGGCCCTCCCTGATCGTGGTGGCTCTCAGGCGTCTGCACGTTTGGTTTGTCGATACTGACTCAGATCGGGATCATGAGTCATCGCCCAATAATCGACGAAGCGCCAGGGCATGGCCGAGAACACGCGGCCGCGGCTGTTGCGGTAATAGGTCGTCATGCCCGGATGGGTCCAGATCAACTGCTCATGTTCGGCATCGACCTTGCGGAGGTATTGATCATGGGCTTCCTGACTGACATCGATGGCGGCAATGCCTTTCTCGATCATCTCGACCAGGCAAGCCGAGATGTAGCGGCTCTGGCATTCCGACTGGAAAATCACGCTGCCGCCATGCGCAGGTCCTGAGTTCGGGCCCAGCATCAGGAACAAGTTTGGGAAGTTTGGCACGGTCAAACCGAGATAGGCCGTCGGGTTATCGTTGGCCCAGACATCCCTGAGATTGTTGCCGCCGCGCCCGGTGATGTTGAGCCGCGCCGCCATCTCCGAAACCCTGAAGCCGGTTGAGATGACGATGATGTCGTGCGCACGCTGCTCGCCGTCTGCCGTGACGATGCCGTCGCGCGCAAAATGATCGATCGGATCGGTGACCAGCTCGACATTCGGCTTGGTCAGCGTCTTGAACCAGTTGTTGTCGAGCAGGATGCGCTTGCCATAGGGCGGATAGGTCGGCACGCATTTTTCGATCAGGTCGGGGCGATCCTTGAGCTCGGACAGGATGAAATCCGTCAGCTCCTGCCGGTGCCGGTCGTTGCCCTTGTTGACGGCGCGCGCCGGATGCGGCCAGTTCGGATCCTTGCGCAGGAATGGCAGCAGGCCGTCGCCATAGCGCCAGAACATGTTGAAGCGGTACCACTGCACATAGAAGGGCAAATGCGCGAGCAGCCATCGCGCGCCTTCGGTGATCGGGTCGGAGTAACCCTTGACCGGGCGTGCCCATTGCGCCGTGCGCTGATAGACCGTGACCGACGATACGCGATCGGCGATGGCAGGCACGAGCTGCATCGCGGTGGCACCGGTGCCGATCACGGCGACGCGCTTGCCGTCGAGATTGATATCGTCGGACCACAGCGCCGAATGCACGGCGAGGCCCTGGAAATCTTGCTCGCCCTTGAAATGGGCCGGGGCGGGGTCGTTGAGCTGGCCGATCGCGCTGACGAGAGCGGTCGATTCAAAAGTTTCTTCTCCTTTCTCGGTCTTGAGAGTCGAGATCCAGCGCCGCTTGTTGTCGTCCCAGCGTGAGGCGATCAGCTCGGTGTTGAGACGGACATGGCGTCGGATGCCGTGTTCGCGCACCACCTTCAAGAGATAGTCGAGCAGTTCCTGGCGCGGCGCGAAATAACGCGTCCACTGGTTCCGCTCGCCGAACGAGAAGGAATAGGAGTGGTTCGGGGTATCGACGCCGCAACCGGGATAGCGGTTGACGTACCAGGTGCCGCCGATCTCGTCCTCTTTCTCGACGATGGTGTAGGGGATGCCGAGCCGGTCCAGCGCGACGCCGAGCGCAATCGCGCAGACGCCGGCGCCGACGATCAGCACGTGCTGTTCGGCGAGCTTCTCGTCCGATGGACGTTTGGCCCAGCGCGCATCGCGCGGGATGAAACCCATTTCCTCGCGCATCAGCGGCGCATATTCCGGCGCAACGGGCTCGCCGAGCGTCGCGCTCATCATCTTCAGCATCAATTCGTTGCCGGGATCTGTGATAACAGGCTTGGGCTCGCCGTTCTCATAGAGCTTCAGGACCGCGGCGCGGATTTCGTCCTGAATTTCTTTCGGCACGCCGGCGTCCGGATCGGGGATCAGGCGCACGTCGCGCTTGGGCTTGTACGGTGGTTCCAGCCAGCGCTCATCGCCAGTCATGTGCACGAGCACCATCAACAGCACGCGGATGTCGCCTTCAGCGATTGCGGAAGCCAGGTCGAGTTTCTTGCGCGGCATCTCGATGTTCATGCTGTTGTCCTCACGCTTCCGGTGCTTCCGGCAATCCGCCATAGGCGGCCCATGTTGACCCCGCGATAAAGCCGGCATCGACAGGCAGGTTGATGCCAGTGACGCCGCTGCTCTTTGGTGAAAGCAGCCAGGCAATCGCCTGCGCCACCTCGAACGGCTCGACCAGCCGGTTCATGGCAGATGGCCGCGACAGCAGTTCCTTGTCGAGCGCGCCCGAGGCGATGCCGGCTTCCAGCATCGCCGTGCGGGTGAAACCCGGCGATACCGCGTTGACGCGCACGCCGACCCGGCCCCATTCGGCGGCAAGCGTCTGCGTGATCTGGATGACGCCGGCCTTCGCCGCGGTATAGGCGTGAATCGGGCCCGAGGTCATGCCGGCGACTGAGGCGACATTGACAATGGCGCCGTTTCGCCGCGCGGCCATCCGCACGCCGACGCTGCGGGCGACCAGAAACGTGCCGCGCAGGTCGATGTTGACCTCGCGGTCCCATTGCTCCATCCGCACCCGCTCGATCCGATGCATCTTGCCGAACACGCCGGCGGCATTGACAAGGCCGGTGATCGGCCCATGCGCGGCCTCGATGTCGGCAACGCCGGCGGTGACGGTCGCTTCGCTCGCGACATCGAACGGGGCGGGCCAGAGGATCGCATCGGTCCCGACCAGCGGTTCCGGCGCGATGTCGACGATGACGACGCGCTGGCCCTGGTCGGCAAGCAGCGTGGCGGTGGCGGCGCCAATGCCGCGGCTGCCGCCGGTGACGAGAACGAGGCCGTCAGCGCTCATGACCATTTTCCTGACTTGCTTTGTTGAACAGGCCGCGGGTCACAAGCTTCCGATAGGCCGAGATCACATGATCGGGCGGGGCGGTGACCTTGCCGTCGGTGTAGGAATAGCGGCGGCTGAGATAGCCGCGCGCGCCCATCAGCATCTGCACGATCGCCTCGAACTCCTCGTCGCTGAAATTAATGATCTCTCCGGCCTTCCGCGCGCGGCCGAGGATGCGCACATAGGCGATCGAGATATTGTCGAAATGCTTCTGGTAGCCGATCGGTGCAAAGAATTCGGCTTCGTTGAGGATGCGCAGGAACTCCGGCACTTCCAGGATGAAATCGAAGAAGGCGGTGAAGCGCTCGATCTCCTGCCGCGCGGTGTGGGCGGTGCCGGTGCGTGCGTGGATGAAGCGCACCATGTCCAGTCCAATCTTCGGCAGGAGCTGCTCCAGCAGCTCCTGCCGGCTCTCGAAATGATTGTAGAAGGTGCCTTGCGCGACGCCGGCTTCCTCGGTGATGCGGGCAACGGAGGCTTCGGCGTAGCCATATTTGCCGACCACCTTGGTCGCGGCGTCGAAGATCTTTTGCTTGGTCCAGGCGTTGCGCTCGACCCGGTTCAGCTTAGGGATCTTGATGGGAGCAGCGTGCGGTGCTTGGGTCATGTAGCGGTCTCCAGTTCGGCGCGCAGCACGCGCTTGAGCACCTTGCCGGAAGGGTTGCGCGGCAGGCTGTCGCGGATGATCAGTTGTTTCGGCACTTTGAAGCTGGCGAGCCGGGTGCGGCAGTAATCGGTGAGGGCGGGCAGATCGAGCGCAGCGCCTTCCGCCAGCACGACGATCGCGACCGGCTTCTCGCCCCAGCGCTCATCGCGCGCGCCGATGACGGCGACCTCGCGAACCTCAGGCATTTCATAGATGACGCGCTCGACCTCGGAGGAGGCGATGTTCTCGCCGCCGGAAATGATCAGGTCCTTCTTGCGGTCAGTGAGATAGAGGAAGCCCTCCTCGTCGAGATAGCCGACATCGCCGGTGCGGAACCAGTCGCCGAAGAAGGCGGCTGCGGTCTTCTCCGGATCCCGCCAATATCCTTTCGTGACCTTCGGTCCGCGCAGGCAGATCTCGCCGTTCTCGCCGGCGGGGAGCCGATTGCCCTGATCGTCTCGGATCTCGATCTCGACATGGGCGATAGAGCGGCCGGTCGAGCCGATCTTCTCGATCTCGCGGCCCGGCTCCATGAAGGTGTCACCGCCGACGGTTTCCGTCAGACCATAGGCGTCGATGTAGCGGGCATTCTTGAAACAGTCGGAGAAGGCGCGGATGCGCACCTCCGGCGTTTTCTCGCCGCCGCCGATCGCCCATGCGAGACTTGAGACATCGTAACGGTCACGGGTGGGGCAAGTGAGGATCGCGGTCGTCATCACAGGGGCGAGCCACGCAGCGTTCAGCTTCTCCGCTGCGATCGCAGCGAGCGCCTGTTCGGGCTTGAAGTCGCGATGGACCGAGAGCATGCCGCCGTGCCACAGCACACCGATTCCAGGCAGATCGAGGGCGCCGACGTGATAGAGCGGGCCGACGACAAGCAGGCGCGTATCCGCATTGAGGCCGAGCACCAGCGTCTGGTCGGCCGACTTCCAGTACATGTTCTCGTAACTGAGCATCACGCCCTTGGGGCGGTCGGTCGTGCCTGACGTGTACATCAGCCGCATCAGGTCCTGCGGTCGGCGGACATGCATCGGCGCGGGTGCGATATCGGGCGCGAGCTGCGTGGCAGTCGATTGCGCGGCTTCATCCAGCAATACGATTGGCGCATGACCCGCCGTGGTTGCGGCAAGCTCTTGATCCGCGATCAGGATGCGCGCGCCGGCATTGCCGACGATGTAGCCGACCTCATCGGCAGAGAGGCGATAGTTGATCGGCAGGAGCACCGCGCCGATATGGCTGGTGGCAAACACCAGTTCGAGATAGGCGGCGCTGTTCTTCATCAGCACCGCCACGACGTCGTCGGGACCGATGCCGCGAGAGGCGAGCCACCCGGCCACCCGGCGGATGCGCTCGTCGAAGTTGCCGTAGGAAATGTCCACGCCGCGATATTTCAGCGCACACCGATCAGGTGTCCGCTTGGCATGAAAGGCGATGAAGCTCGAAAGGTTGATCATCTGCCGCTCAAAGGGTCGTTTCGGCCTCGTTTCCTTCCCCGATGAACTGTGACTCGTAATTCATCTTTGGCTTGACGTCACCCCCCTTGCTCTGAAATCCTTGTGTCCACGGAGACGAGATGATCTCCGGCAAGGGAATAGGGAACGACAACCCGACTGGGAGGGGAGAATGAAGAGAACCCGTCAACCGGGCGTCAGCCGCCGTGCGACTCTGGCGCTGATGGGCGCCGGTGCGGTGACGATCGCTGCGCCATGGGTGGCGCGAGCGCAGGCCAAGACCATCAAGATCGGCATGCCGACGATTTTGTCGGGCCGCGTCGCGCAACTCGGCACGTCCTCGCGCAATGCCGTGCTGCTGGAGGTCGAGAAGGTCAACGCCGCGGGCGGCCTGGCTGGCCGGCAGATCGAGATGGTGATCCGCGACTCCAAGGGCCAGCCGCAGGAAGCAGCCCGCGTCGCGCGCGAACTCGTCAACACCGACGGCTGCGAGATGCTGTTCGACGGCGAGGCCTCGTCCGGATCATTCGCGGTGCACGAAGTGGCGCGCGACCTCGGCGTGCTCTGCATCCACACCTGCTCGGAAGCCTCCTCGCTGACCGCGGATCCGAAGCAGCACATTCCGAACGCGTTCCGCTGCGTCCGGCAGGGCATTCATGATTCGATCATCGGCGGCAGCTATGCGGCCGCAATCGCGAAGGCCAAGGGCCTGAAGAAATGGGCGACCTGCTCGCCGGACTATGCCTATGGACGCGATACTACCGGCGAATTCGCGCTCTATCTCAAGCGCTTTGCGCCCGATGTCGAGATCATCAGCGAGTCATGGCCAAAGCTGTTCCAGCCTGACTACACCGAAGTGGTGACGAAGATCCTGCAGGCAAAGCCGCAGGCGCTGTATACGTGCCTGTGGGGCGGCGATCTGACGTCCTATATCGACCAGGCCAACATCTACGCGCTGTTCACGCAGATGGAGGTCTTCGCCGTCAACATGGCTGATTACACCGCGCTCACGGTGGTGAAGAACCTGCCGAAGGGCATTCACTCCGGCAACCGCTACATCAAGACATTCCCGAAGACGCCGGAGAATGCCGCGTGGGGCGATGCCTACCGGGCGAAGTACAACGAGTACCCGACCAACTGGTCGTGGCAGAACGCGACTGCGGTGATGCTGCTCGCCGAGGCGGTGAAAAAAGCCAACTCCACCGACGGCAAGAAGGTCGCGGAAGCATTGCGCGGGCTAACGATCAAATGCCCGTTCGGCGCCGACGGCACAGTGACGATGCGCGCGGAGGACAACACCCTGGTCGGCTACGCCATCGGCTGGGGCACCACGATCCCGCAGGAACCTTATGTGCCGGAGGTGAAGGCCGGCGACTGGAAGACCATCTTTGAGCTCGAAGCCGAGTGGAAGAAGAGCAAGGGCTACACCTGACCGGCCTGTGAGTGGAGGCGGGCGGGCCGCTTCCACATACGTCACGTTTGGCGAGTTGCGCGCCGACGGTTTCGGCGCGCTGAGATGGAAATACTGCATTGGATATAGACGCGCTCGCTGGCTGCCTCGCCAGTCCGGCCTGCCTGGTGACGCAAACCACCAGCGGCCTCATTATCGGTATGCTGCTGTTTCTCGTCGCCGTCGGGCTGACGCTGATCTTCGGCGTGCTCAAGGTGGTCAATTTCAGCCACGGCGCCTTCTATATGTTCGGCGCCTATTTCGCGATGACGGCCTACCAGCTCACGGACAGCTTTGCGCTCGCGATGCTTTGCGGCGCGGCGGGCACGGCGCTCCTGGGCCTGATCTTCGAGCGCGTGTTCATGAGCCGCGTCTATGGCGCCGACGTGCTGATGCAATTGCTGGTCTGCTACGCCTTCGTGCTGATCTTCGACGACGTCGTGCGCATGATCTGGGGGCCTGAATTCAAGTCGATGGGCATGCCATCGGCGTTCCAGGTGCCACCGCTGTTCATCGCCGGCGGCGTCGTGCCGCCCTATTACCTGCTGCTGATCGGGGTCGCATTGGCCGCCGCCTTGGTGCTTGGCCTTGGGCTTGCCCGCACCCGGATCGGCAAGGTGATCCGCGCGGCCGCCCACAATCCGGGCATGGTGTCGGCGCTCGGCATCAATACCGGGCTGCTCTATGGCGGCGTGTTCGCGCTCGGCGGCATGCTCGCTGGGCTCGCCGGCGCACTGGCGGCGCCGGTGCGCTCGCTGACGCCGGGAATGGGATTTTCAGTGCTGATCGAATCCTTCATCGTCACCGTGATCGGCGGCATGGGTTCGATCCTGGGCGCGCTGATCGGAGCTCTGCTCATCGGCCTGATCCGCTCGTTCGGCTCGCTCGGCTTTCCCCTGTTCACCGAAGGCCTGATGTACCTGTTCATGGTGATCGTCCTGGTGTCACGGCCGACCGGCCTGTTCGGCAAGGAGGTCGCATGACCGAGCTGCAGGCTGATCGCGCGTCGGAGACCTTGACTACGCCGCGCATCGAAACGCGCTCGTTCCGCTCGCGTTATCGCGACATTCTGATTGCGCTGGTCGCCTTTGCGGTGCTGGCGTCGCTGCCTTTCTTCTTCGGCAGCAAGGCGCTGCTCGATTTCGTGATCCGCTGTTCAGCCTTCGGCCTGTTCGCGACGTCGCTCAATCTGCTCGTCGGCTATACCGGCATGATCTCGTTCGGGCACGGCATGTTCTTCGGTCTCGGCGCCTATGGCTTCGGCCTGCTGATGCAGCGCACCGGCGTGCCGATACCGGTCGCTTTTGTGGCGACGCTCGCGATCACCGCCGTTTTCGCTGCGATTATCGGTGCGATCTGCGTGCGGCTGAAGGAGATCTACTTCGCGTTCGTCACGCTGGCATTCCAGATGCTGATCCACTCGACGATCCTGACCTGGGCGTCGCTGACCGGCGGCGACCAGGGCTTGCGCGGCGGCATCCCACGGCCGGTTTTTTTCGGCATCGATCTTGCCAATCATGTGCATCTCTACATCACAAGCTGCGCGCTGCTGGTGCTCGGCCTGCTTCTGATGCGCCAGATCGCGCAATCGCCGTTCGGCTATACGCTGCGCATGATCCGCGACAATGCGCGGCGCGCCAGCTTCATCGGCATCGATGTCTGGCGCGCCAAGCTGACCATCTTCGTGCTGGCGGCGCTGTTTGCGTCCACCGGCGGCATGGTGATGGCGCTGTTCGTCTCCGGCGCCTATCCCGAATTCGCCTACTGGACGATTTCGGGCGAGGGCATCTTCATCAACATGCTCGGCGGCGTCACCACGTTCCTGGGGCCGATGGTCGGCACGGTGCTGCTGCTGATCCTCAACGATACCGTCACCCGCTACACGGAATATCATGGCATCGTGCTCGGCGTCGTGATCCTGTTCTTCGCCATTGGCCTGCGCAAGGGCCTGATGGATTATGTGCTCGAGTGGTATGCGCAGCGGCGCGACGGGCCAGGGGAGCGCGGCTAGCCATGCTTGATATTCGCGGGCTCTCAAAGTCGTTCGGCGGGGTGAAAGCGACGGACAATGTTTCGCTGGATTTTTCCGATGGCTCGCTCACAGCCGTGATTGGTCCGAATGGTGCCGGCAAGAGCACATTCTTCAACCTGATCACGGGCGCGCTCAGGCCGGATGCCGGCGAGGTCCTGCTCGATAGCGTCGATCTCGCCGGCAAGTCGCCGCCCGAGATCGTGCGGCACGGCATCGGACGGGCGTTCCAGGTCGCCAGCATCTTTCCTTCGCTCACCGTGCAGGAGACCATGCTCGCAGCGGTCTGCGCGGATCAGCGCCGCTCGACCGTGCTGCACCGGCGTTTCCCGCTCGTCGAGACGCGGGATCGCGCCGAGCACGCGATGGAATTGCTCGGCCTTTCCAACAAGCGCCACCGCACCGCCGCGACACTGTCGCATGGCGATCAGAAGCTGCTCGATATCGCGCTGGCGCTGGTGCTCGAGCCAAAGGTACTGCTGCTGGACGAGCCGACCGCCGGCATGGGCACCGAAGAGCGCTGGCGGATGATCGACAAGGTCCGGGAGCTCTGGGAGGCGCAGAAGATCACGGTCGTCTTCATCGAGCACGACATGGACATCGTGTTCAAGATCGCGCCGAGGATCGTCGTGCTCTGCTACGGCCGCATCCTTGCGACTGGCACACCTGATGCCATCAGGCGCAACGAAGCGGTGATCGAGGCTTATCTCGGCACCGAGGACCATGCCGAGGCCGTGACATGAGCGCTTTGCCAGTCGTGCAGGTCGAGGACCTCGACGTCTACTACGGCACCAGCCAGATCCTGTTCGGCGTCGGCCTGTCGGTGCGGCAGGGCGAGACCATGGCGCTGCTTGGCCGCAATGGCGCCGGCAAGTCCACCACAATGAAGGCGATCATGGGGCTCGCGCCGGCGCGTCGCGGCAGGGTGACGCTGAACGGCAAGACCGTCTCCGGGATGCGGCCGCATCGCATCGCCCGCGCCGGACTCGGCTTTGTCCCCGAGGACCGCCAAATCTTCCCGGAGCACACGGTGGAAGACAACCTCGTCATCGGCCAGAAGAAGGGGCCGAACGGTGAGGACGAATGGTCGATCCGGCGGATCTATGACGTGTTCCCGCTGCTCGAGCCGCTCCGCTATCGGATCGCGGGACGGCTGTCGGGCGGCGAACAGCAGATGCTGGCCATCGCGCGGACGCTGATGGGTAACCCAGCGCTGCTGCTCTTGGACGAGCCGAGCGAGGGGCTGGCACCGATCATCGTGCAACGAATCGGCGAACTGTTGCGGCAGCTTCGCGCAACCGGCGCCACGG
Organism: Bradyrhizobium sp. Ses1; assembly: GCF_059512365.1. NCBI lineage: Bacteria > Pseudomonadati > Pseudomonadota > Alphaproteobacteria > Hyphomicrobiales > Nitrobacteraceae > Bradyrhizobium > Bradyrhizobium sp. Ses1. The sequence continues at coordinate 129,509 of NZ_JCAMOQ010000018.1, read as the reverse complement.
TGTTGATCGCCGAGCAAAACATGCATTTTTGCCTTGGCCTTGCAAGCCACGCGACGGTTATCGACAAGGGCCAAATCGTCTACACATCTCCCATCGAAGAGCTGAAGGCCAACGACAACATTCGGCAGCGCTATCTGGCGCTGTAGCCCTCGGCCCCACGGGGAGGATGAATGGCGGTTGAAAGCAGGCTGGCGCCGACGCACGAGGCGCCCTATCGCGGCCTTCGCGTGCTCGATTTCGGACAGGGCATTGCGTCGCCCTATTGCGCGATGCTGCTTGGGGTCTATGGCGCCGACGTCATCAAGGTCGAGCCGCCGGAGGGTGACTGGTCGCGCTATCTCGGGACCAGCTATGGCAACCACACCACGCTGTCGGCGGTCTATAACCGCGGCAAGCGCAGCCTGTGCCTCGACCTGAAGCACAAGGATGGGATCGCGATTGCTCAGAAGCTGGCAAGGGACATCGACGTCCTGATCGAAGGCTTCAGGCCCGGCGTGGCCGCGCGGCTCGGGCTTGGGTATGAATCGCTGTCACGCGACAATCCCGGCCTGGTCTATCTCTCGGTCAGCGGCTTCGGGCAAAGTGGGCCTTACGCGAAGCGTCCCGGATCGGATTCCGTGGCGCAGGCGTTTTCGGGTCTGGTCTCGGTCAATGTCGGCGCCGACGGTACACCGCACCGGGTCGGCACGACGATCTCCGACGTCGTCACGGGCGTCTATGCCTTCCAGGCCATCGCCACCACGCTGTTCGCGCGCGCGACCGTGGGCACTGGACGCTGGATCGACGTCAATCTCTGCCAGTCGACGGCGGCGCTGCTGGGGCACAAGGTTGCTGAGTTCATTCTGGAAGGCGGTGCACCGCGCGCGCTCAACGTGCCGGCTGGCACCTACCAGGCCAAGGACGGCTGGATGATGGTGACGCTGGTGAACGAAGCGCAGTACAGGCGGCTCTGCGCGGCGATCGGGCGCGAAGATCTCGCCACTGATCCGCGTTTTGCCGATTTCGCTCGGCGTGCGGATTCGGCTGATAGGCTGATCCCGCAGCTACGGGAAGTCTTCCTGACCCAAACGGCCGAGGCGTGGCTGACGCGGCTGCATGCGGCCGATATCATCGCGGAGCGCATCCACAATCCCGGCGAATGGCTGAGGAATGCTCACGTCGAGGCAACCAGGGCGGCGGTCTGCCAGGATACGCCCGCCGTCGGCCCGGTCTACACACCGCGGACGCCGGGGATCGCAAGTCGTTCAGAGGACGATCTGCGTCCCGCGCCGGATATCGGACAGGACAGCGTCGAGGTTCTGACAGAGGCTGGCTTCGACGGTGCCGTCATCGATGCGTTGATCGCGGCCGGTGCCGTGCGTCAGTCGCGGCCAAATGGAGGCGGTGCATCATGAGCCACAAACTCGTCCGCTACTCGGTTGCCGACGGTATCGCCGAGATCATGCTGGATCGCCCGCCGGTCAACGCGCTGAGCCTGTCCTTGATCGATGCGCTGCTGGCTGCATTGCAGACGGCCAAGGACGATGAGGCCGTGCGCGCCGTGATCATCGGCAGTGCCCACAAGGTGTTTTGTGCCGGGCTCGATCTCGACATCGCGCGCGGCAAGCCGGCGATCGAGATCAAGGGCTTTCTCGAACGGCTCTACTTCGCCCTCAACGATGTCCAGTACCGAATGGGCAAGCCGACGATTGCAGCGATCGATGGTGCCGCGCGGGCTGGCGGCATGACCATTGCCATATCCTGCGACATGATCATTGCGGGCGACGCCTCGACCTTCGGCTATCCGGAGATCGATGTCGGGCTGATACCGGCGCTTCACTTCGTGCATTTGCCGCGGCTGGTGGGAAAGCACCAGGCCTTCGGGCCGTTGTTTCTCGGCGAGCCCTTCGATGCGGCAACCGCGTTTCGCATGGGCCTTTTGAGCGAAGTTGTGAAGAAGGGGACCGCGCTCGATCGCGCCCGCGAGGTCGCCCGAAAGCTCGCCGCCAAGTCGCCGATCGTGATGAAGATCGGGCGCGATGCCTTCATGCGCGCGGTGGATGCGGACTACCGACGCGCGATCGAGAACGCGGCCGAGAGTTTTGCGCTTGTCGCGACGACGGAAGATTGTCAGGAAGGGTTGAACGCGTTCGTCGAGAAGCGGACGCCAAACTATCGGGGACGCTGATGGCAGGACTATATTTCGAGGAGTTCGAGGTCGGGCGGGAATTCCATCATGAATTCAGCCGCACCGTGACCGAGATGGACAATACGATGTTCAGTCTGTTGACCATGAACCCGCAGCCGTTGCACCTCGATGCCCATTTCGCCGAGAAGACCGAATATGGCCAGCGGCTGTTCAACAGCCTTTATACGCTCGGCATCATGATCGGCATGAGCGTCTATGATACGACGCTCGGCACCACCGTCGGCAATCTGGGCATGACGGACGTGAAGTTTCCGAAGCCGGTGTTTCATGGCGATACGCTGCGGGCGCACACCAAGATCGTCTCGAAGCGCCCGAGCAAGTCGCGGCCGACCCAGGGGCTCGTGGAATTCGAGCACACAATGACCAACCAGCGCGGCGAGGTGGTGGCGAGCTGCCGCCGTACTGGGCTGATGCTCTGCAAACCGAAGGCGTGAGGCGATGCGTTCGTTCCTGTTTGTTCCCGGCGACAGCGTCCGGAAATTCGAAAGCGCGAAGAAGACGGCCGCAGATGCCCTGATCCTCGATCTCGAGGATTCCATTGCGCCGGAGCAGAAGGTGGCGGCGCGCGGCATCACGCGCGAGATGTTGAATTCGCGCAATCCGGATCAGAAGATGTGTCCGCGTCAACGCGCTCGACACCGACATGACGCTGGGCGATCTCGCAGCCGTCATGCCGGGGAAGCCAGACGGCATCGTCCTGCCGAAATGTGCAGGGGCCGCCGACGTCAACAAGCTCGCGCTTTACCTCGACGCGTTCGAGGCGGCATCCGGCATTGCCCAGGGCACGACACGCATCGTGCCGGTTGCGACCGAGACGGCGCGGGCGGTGCTCAAACTGCTCGACTTCGAGAATATGAGCCCACGGCTATGGGGCATGATGTGGGGCGCCGAAGATCTCGCCGCCTCGCTCGGGGCCTCGCGCAACCGCACCGGTAGTCGTTTTCACAGCCCGTTCTGGCTGGCGCGCGATCTCTGCCTGATCAGCGCGGCTGCCGCCGGCGTCGTCGCCATCGATACGATCGCGACCGACATCAACAATCTGGATGCGCTCCGGGAGGAATGCATCACGGCGCGGCAGGATGGTTTCCTGGCAAAGGCGGTGATCCATCCAAAGCATGTCGACGTCGTCAATGCTGCCTTCATGCCGACGGACGAGGAGATCGCGTGGTCGGAGCGCGTCGTCGCTGCGTTCGCGGAAAATCCGTCCGGTGTGGTGAAGATGGATGGCAAGATGGTCGACAAGCCGCATCTGCGCGCCGCGGAGAAGATACTAGCGCTGCGGCGGGGGTAGCGTAGGGTGGGCAAAGCGAAGCGTGCCCACCTTTCTGGCATCGACCGTAAGTGGTGGGCACGCTTCGCTTTACCCACCCTGCGACAGCGAATTGACTTTGCCGGGTGATCGGCTGCAAATGCGCCGATGTAAGACTGTCTGAGGAACACACCATGGTTGACGCGCTGATCATCGATGCATGCAGGACGCCGCGAGGCATTGGCAAGGCGGGCAAGGGCGCGCTGTCAGGCATCCATCCGCAGCAGCTCGGCGCCGCCGTGCTGCGCGCGCTGGCCGATCGCACCGGCATCGATACCGCTGATGTCGACGACATCATCTGGGGCACGAGTTCCCAGCGCGGCGCGCAGAGCGGCGATCTCGGCCGCATGTCGGCGCTCGATGCCGGTTATGACGTGAAGGCGAGCGGCGTCACGCTCGATCGCTTCTGCGGTTCCGGCATCACCAGCGTCAACATGGCAGCTGCTTCGATCATGTCCGGCTCCGAAGATCTCGTGATCGCCGGCGGCACCGAGGTGATGTCGATGGAGGGACGGCGCGGCGAGGGGCCGTTCATGATGGACGCCGGCAATCTCCGCCTGCGCGCAAGGCATCCGCAATCGCATCAGGGCGTCTGCGCCGACGCCGTGGCGACGCTCGAGGGCATCAGGCGGCAGGACGTCGATGCGCTCGGACTGGAAAGCCAGAAGCGGGCAGCGGCCGCGATCAAGGGCGGCCATTTCGACAAGAGCCTGGTTCCTGTCTATCGCGAGGATGGCACGCTCGCGCTCGACAAGGAGGAATATCCGCGGCCGCAGACCACGCTCGAAGGGCTCGCGGCGCTGAAACCTGCCTTCCCGGCGGTCGCCGACTACGCGCTCGACGACAAGGGGACGACCTATCGCAAGCTGATCCTGGAAAAATATCCCGATCTCGATATCGACTTTGTCCATCACGCGGGAAATTCGTCCGGCGTGGTCGATGGCTCTGCCGCGATCCTGCTGGCTTCGCCTGACTACGCCAGGAAGCACGGCTTGAAGCCGCGGGCGCGCGTGGTCGCGATGGCCAATATGGGGGATTCGCCGACCCTGATGCTGAACGCGCCAGTGCCGGCGGCGCGCAAGGTGCTGGCCAAGGCCGGGCTGACGCTTGACGATATCGACCTGTTCGAGATCAACGAAGCATTTGCCGTGGTCGCGGAGAAGTTCATCCGCGATCTCAAGCTGGATCGCGAGAAGGTCAACGTCAATGGCGGCGCCATCGCGCTCGGTCATCCCATCGGCGCCACCGGCTCGATCCTGATCGGCACGGTGCTGGATGAATTGGAGCGGCGTGACCTCAAGCGTGGTCTGGTGACGATGTGTGCCGCCGGCGGCATGGCGCCTGCGATCATCATCGAGCGGGTGTGAGGTTCAAGCGGCGGGAAACCTAAGCTCGAAGGTCACGCCTTCACTGGTCGCCAGCAGTCGGATCGAGCCGCCGTGACTTGTCATCACCGCGCGCACGATCGCAAGCCCCATCCCCGTGCCGCCGGCATCGCGGCGGGTGGTGAAGAAGGCGTCGAAGATCCGTTCGCGGTTGGCTTCCGAGATCGGATCGCCATCATTGTCCACGACCAGCTTGACGACAGTATGCTCGTCCACGGCGTCGAGCCGTATATTCCTGGCGTTGTGCCGCACGGCGTTGTCGGCAAGGTGTGAGAGGACGATCAGCGCCTTTTCGGCGGACATCACGATCGGCCGGTCGAGACTGCCGGCCGCCGTGATAACGCAAGCTGGGAACCGGCTTTTGAGATCGCCGATCACGGACGCCAGTTCGGTGCGCTCGTTCTGCGGCACGGTTTCGGCGCGCGCCAGTTCGCGCAAGCGCTGGGCCATCGCTTCGAGGCGCTCGGTATCGCCGAGAATGTTCGACACGAAAGTCTTCTGCTCGGAACGGGTCAGGACGTCCGATTTGTCGTCCAGGGAATCCAGAAGCAGCTCCGCCGCGCCCTTGATCGAGGTGAGCGGCGACTTCAACTCATGCGTGAGATGCGCCGAGAACGTTGCGATGTAGTCCGAACGGCGCGCCAACTCTTCGGCCATGCCGAAGAAGCTATGCGAGAGCTGTGCGAATTCGCGCGTTCCGTAGTGCCGCAACGGGCGGAATGCGGTGCGATCGCCTTTGCCGATGCGCGCGGCGCGGCCGATCAGTTCGTGCATGGGCTGGGTAATGGTGCGGGAGAAAAACAGCCCGATCGCCATCGTCGCAAGGATCACGGCGAGCGCGGCGAGCAGGAACTTGACGCGTTCCTGATAGAGATGGTCGAAAATGTTGCTCGGGGTCCGGGTCGTATAGATCACGCCGGCCACGCGGTTGTTGACGATCACCGGCATCGCGGAAAACACGTGCACGCCGACGCCGCGGCTGATGGAATAGATCGGCGGCGGGGGCTTGTCCGGCACGCGGATTCGCAGCGCAGCGCGATATTCGCCATGGAGCGCCGCGGCGATTTCCTCGATATGGGCGAGCGATTGTCCGACTTCCTGACGTCCCGCGATCACGACGCCGTGCGGATCGAGGATCCTGAATCCGGCTAGCGTTACCTTCTGCGTCTCGCGGACGATCGGCAGCAGTCGCGCGCCGATCTCGACATAGGCCTGGTCGGCCGGTGCGCCCGCGGGCAGGGCGGCGGGCCGCCGCCGCAACAGATCATTGCCGGTGAGATCGAGCGCGGGCCGGATCGGCGTAACCTGATCGCCAGGATCGGGCAAGACGCCGGGCGGGATCTCGGCGCCGAGCGGAATCCCGTTGGTGAGCTGCGCCTGTACCTCCTGCGCGAAGATCGCCGCCAGCACGCGGCTCTGGGCGATCAGCTCGGCCTGGGTCTGGCGAATCAGCTGGTTGTCATAGAGGCGGAAGAAGAACAAGCCGACCAGAGGCAGTATGGCGACGGTCGCCAGCACGGTGAAGATGACCAGGCTGAGCGATGGCCGCCATTTGGCGGGCGCATTCGGACCGCTCATGCCTGCGGCTCGCATCGCCCGAGCTTGAAGCCGACGCCGTGAATGGTCTCGATGACGTTGTCGCAGTTCAGCGCGGCGAGCTTGGCGCGGATGTTGCGGATGTGGCTGTCGATGGTGCGGTCGGACACCTGGATGTTGAGCTGGTAGGATGCGCGCATGAGCTGCTCGCGGTTGAAGACAGCCGTCGGCCGCGTCAGGAAGGCACGCAGGATTCCGAACTCGATTGCCGTCAGCCGGAGCGGTATCCCGGCAAACAACGCGACGTGCTGCTCGGGATCGACGGACAGTCTGCCTTGCGTGAGAACCGTGTTGCCGGCTTTGGCGTCGCCGCCGCGAGGGTTCATGCGCCGCAGGATGACGTTGACGCGGGCGACGAGCTCGCGCGGGCTGAACGGTTTTGTCACGTAGTCGTCGCCGCCAATCTCGAGGCCCAGCACGCGGTCGATCTCATCGTCGCGCGCCGACAGGAACAGGATCGGTACATCGGAATTCTTTCGCACCTCCCGGCAGACGTCGAGCCCGTCCAGCTCTGGCATCCCGATGTCGAGCACGATGAGGTCAGGCCGGTCGCTTGCAAATCGGGCGAGCGCCTCCTTGCCGTCGCGCGCCTCGACCACGTTCATGCCGGCTTTCTTGAGGGCGACGCGGATGACTTCGCGGATGTGCAGGTCGTCGTCGACGATAAGAATACGGTGCGTCAAACGTCCCTCCAGCCCGCTCGTCACCCGTGACCTTGTTCTTCTGTTCGCCGTCGAGATAGCGTTGCAGGCGCCAGCTTCGAAAACCCCAGGAACGCCAGGACGCCATGTCCCGCCGCTGCTGTTCTACAAGCGAATCTCGGCGGGAAACAAGGCACGGATCGCTGGTGCGAAGCTGCAGGACCTTCTCGATCGCGGGCAGCGCCTGCGGCCCGAGCTGAGCCAGGTAGTTTGTGTCGACCTGCAGGCCCTTGCCGGACACGTCGCGGCTGTGGGTGACATTGTAGTCGGCGATGATCGCGGCGAGGTCGACGAGCGAGCAGACATAGAGCACGGCCGTCAACGTGACCAGGTTTGCCGCTATCAGCCAGGCGTTGGAACGGTCCAGCATGATGCGGGCGACGATCAATAGAAGCCCGGCGGCGACCAGCAACATCCAGATGAAAGCAGCCACGCGCCAATAGGTCAGAAGATAGATCTGCACATAGAGGTCGAGCCGGTAGATGGCGGAAGCGACCAGCAGGACGTTCTGCGCCACCCATAAATAGACCAGGGCTCGTATGACCTTGGACCCTTCGGCGGGACCACCAGGCCGAATTGCGACGAGAACGAAGCCCGCTGCCAGCAGGGCCGTGACGATCAGGGGATAGGCGCCGCGATGGGCATATGAGGCATAGGTGACGCCGGCCGGGAGCGCCGCATTGCCCCAGAGATAGACCGCGTCCAGGATCGTCTGAACCGCGAACAGCAGATTGAACAGGATGAGCGAGCGCAGGATGGTCGGTGCGCCGAGGAAATCGACGACATCGGAAGATGTATCCGCGGCCGGCGTGGGGGATTCGGCCGCGGCAGCGACCGAGCCAGATTTGCGGCGCCACCTGACATGGATGAACGGCCAGACGAGGGATATCGCCACGATCCAGAACAGCGCCCGTCCGACGTTTAGATGCGAAGCAGCGTTGCTGGGGTTGATCAGGCCGATCGATATTTCGAGCACAGGGTTGGCGGCGACAAACAAGGCGACGAAAACTGTTCCAAGCAATGCGGGCACGAACCACAGGATGAGGCCGCTGGTCAGCGCCGGCAGATTGAACATCCCGAGCGCGTCCACAAAGAACCTAAAAGGACTGACCAGGAAGAGGTCGCAAAGCGCCGCCGCTCGTTCGCCAAGGCCGGTGAGACCAGGGTTGGTCGTGAGCAAGAGGGCCGCTCCGAGCGCGAGCAAGATGATCGCAAGTGATGCCGCATTGACTTCCTCCACGGTCGGGACGAGGCCGGCGATCATGAGGAGGCCGCCGAGCATCGCTCGACGCCCCTCCAGTTTGGCGATGTTGGCAAGCAGCGAACCGCAGGCCAGCGCAACAGCGAAGACAGCAACCGATATTCCGATTCGCTCGCCGTAGAACAGCAAGTCGGCAAGCGCAGCCAGCGCGACCGCGATCGCGAGCTTGGCTGGCAGCGATAAGCTTTGGACGGGTCGGATATCGGCGGCGGGCGAAGGGAGACTTGTCATGTCAATTCCTTTGCGGATGTCGAACGCGGCGGACCTTGAACTGACGTTGTGCAAATCTCGAAATGGTCGTCTGCACGACTTCAGGAGTTTTGTGCAGTTTCCGTGCAGACGTGGTTAAGTGCTCGCGCGGCATGTGTGCATTTGATAGGGGCGGGGTCTGTTGTTTCACACGCGGCGTCGCCAACCATGAAATTTCGAAATCGTGTCGTTATCATCGGGCTCTGGTTCGCCGGGTTGGTGCTCGCCCTTGTCGCCGCCAACAAGAACGAGCCCTATCTCGCCGTGCTGCGCGGAACGGGAAACATCGTGCTCGTGGTCACGAGCAGCGTGGTGGTCCTTGTCCTGCTGCTTCGCGGCTCCTGGCGGCGAGGGTTTTCGCGAAGATTGCTGGTCCTGTTGTGGTGCCTGCCGCCGCTTCTGATGCTGGGCGCGCATCTTACGTTCGAGCTGCGCAAGCGCGAGGTGTTGCAGGTCGATGCTGCGCAGGTGCGCAGCCTTGGGCCGCACTTCATGGTCGGCTATTCGTCGGTCTCAGCGGTGACAGTGCTGGCGGAGAAGGGCTTGATCGGCGGCATCTATGTCAGCAAGCACAATCTGCGGCGAAAGTCGGCGGAGGCGTTGAAAGCCGAGATCGCAGCCCTTCAGGACAAGCGGCGCGCCGCTGGGCTGCCGCCCTTGATCGTCGCAGCCGACCAGGAAGGTGGCATCGTTTCTCATCTGTCGCCGCCACTGACCAAGCTGCCGGCGCTGGCTACGTTGGTGGAAATGACGCCGGACCTACGGAAGGCGAAGGCCGAAGAATTCGGCCGCATTCACGGACAGGAATTGGCGGCGCTCGGGGTCAATCTCAATTTTGCCCCGGTGCTCGACCTGCGGCCCGAGGCTGGGCGTAATCGATTTGATTTCAATACGCTGATCGGCCGTCGCGCGATCTCAGCCGATCCCGCCATCGTCGGCGAGATCGCGCAGGCGTATGTTCACGGCCTCGAGGCGTTCGGCGTCGGGGCAACCGTCAAGCATTTTTCCGGGCTGGGCCGCGTCCGCGCCGATACCCATCACTTCAGCGCGGAACTCGGAACATCAGCGGACGAATTGGAAGCGTCCGACTGGCGTCCGTTCCGGGAGGTGCTGGCGAATTCAAAAGCGCAGCTCATGGTCGGCCATGTGACTCTCACCGCGATCGACCCGGATCATGCGGCCTCGCACTCAAAGCTGGTCGTCGACGGGATCATTCGAAACAATTGGAATTATCGGGGCATCGTGATGACGGATGACCTGGTGATGGGAGCGATCTACCAGTACAGTGTCTGCGATGCCGTCGTCGAATGCTGGCGTCGACATGCTCCTGGTCGCATTCGACGGCGCGCAGTTCTATCGCATCTTTGCCTGCGCGCTGGACGCGTCCCGACAGGGAAAGCTGGACCCGGCCATGCTGCGCCAAAGCGAGGCGCTTGAGACGCGCATTTCCAGGAGATTGAGGACGTTCGTGGGGCGTAGGCGACGCGGATCGTCGGAACAAGCCCAGATGCTGCGAGAGCAAACTGCGCCGCCTTTTTTCAAAAATGAACGATCGAGCCCGCTGATCGCCGCGGGGCGGTTGAAATTTGATCGGACAATCCCGGGATGAACCTCTAAAGTCAGTGTATCAGTCTTCCTGTCGGGACCCCGGCGCCGTTGCCTTGTTTCCGACCAAGCCGATCTCGTCCGCCGAAGTGTCGTTCCAAGACCCCGCTGTAGCAACAACACGGTCACGGCTTCGCGATGAACATCTTCGATCCGCAAGGTCCGATCGCCGCTGCCCAGAAGACAATTCTGATCGACTCGGTCGGGATCATGCTGGCGATCGTCCTGCCGACGATCGCGGCAATCTTTGCCTTTGCATTCTGGTTTCGCGAGTCCAATCCACGGGCGACCTATCAGCCCCATTGGGCTTATTCCGGCCGCCTCGAGCTCGTGGTGTGGTCGATCCCGACGCTGACGATCATCCTGCTTGGCGGGGTGGCGTGGATTGGATCGCATCAGCTCGATCCCGCCCGGCCCATTGATGGGACCGGCGCGCCGGTCCGCATCCAGGTCGTGTCGCTCGATTGGAAGTGGCTCTTCATCTATCCGGACCAGGGGATCGCAACGGTCAACACGCTGACGGTACCGGTTGGCTCTCCCCTTGATCTTGAACTGACCTCCGGCAGCGTGATGAACGCGTTCTTCATCCCGCAGCTTGGCAGCATGATCTATACGATGAACGGGATGGTGACGCGGTTGAAGCTGCGCGCCGACAATCAGGGTACCCTTCAGGGCCTGTCGTCTCATTTCAGCGGGGATGGCTTTCCCAATATGATGTTCGACGTTCAGGTCGTACCGCAACTCGAGTTTCCTGATTGGGTGGCACGCACCGCCCAGACCAATCGTGTCTTGAATGCGGAGAGCTATGGAAAGCTCGCCCAGCAGTCAGTCGAGACCGTGACATCGACCTATCGGCTCGAGGATCCGCGGCTGTTCAACGCCATCGTGACCCAGGAGATACCCCCGGGGCCGGGACCGAAGCTGACGTCAGAAAGCGCGCAGTCGCATATCGGAGGCCGAGATGTTCGGTAAGCTGAACTGGTCCGCGATTCCGATCGATCAGCCGATTCCGATGATCGCCTCGGGCGTGGTCGCGCTCGTCATCCTCGGGGTCCTGGTCTGGGTCGTCCTTGCCGGCCACCTGCCATCTCTCTGGCGTGAATGGATCACCAGCGTCGATCACAAGCGGATCGGTGTGATGTATACCTTGCTCGCCATGGTCATGCTGCTGCGCGGCTTCTCCGACGCTATCATGATGCGATCGCAGCAGGCAGTTGCCTTCCAGTCGCAAGGCTATCTGCCGCCAGAGCACTACAACCAGATATTCTCCGCGCACGGCACCATCATGATCTTCTTCGTGGCGATGCCGTTCGTGATCGGGCTGATGAATTTGGTGGTGCCGCTGCAGCTCGGCGTGCGGGACGTGGCGTTTCCGACCTTGAATTCCGTCGGCTTCTGGCTCACCGCAACAGGCGCGCTGCTGGTCAACATCTCGCTCGTGGTGGGCGAGTTCGCGCGCACCGGATGGCTGCCTTATCCGCCGCTGTCCGGACTCACTTATTCGCCGGGTGTCGGCGTCGACTATTATCTCTGGGCGCTTCAGATCTCCGGCGTCGGCACGCTGGTTGCCGGCATCAATCTCGTTACCACGGTGCTGAAGCTGCGCACCAGGGGCATGACCTATTTGCGGATGCCAATGTTCTGCTGGACCACGCTCGCCTCGAGTTTGTTGATCGTGGCGGCGTTTCCGATCCTGACAGCAACGCTGGCGATGCTGATTCTCGACCGTTATTTCGGCTTCCATTTCTTCACCAATGAGGCCGGCGGCAACGTGATGATGTTCATGAACCTGATCTGGGCGTGGGGTCACCCCGAGGTCTACATCCTTGTACTGCCCGCGTTCGGAATCTTCTCCGAGGTGGTCTCGACGTTTTCGGGCAAGCCGCTGTTCGGCTATCGGTCCATGGTGCTCGCAACCATGGCGATCTGCGTCATCTCCTTCATGGTGTGGCTGCACCATTTCTTCACCATGGGTGCCGGTCCCTATGTCAATGCGATCTTCGGGATCGCCAGTATGATCATCGCGGTGCCGACCGGCGTGAAGATCTACAACTGGCTGTTCACGATGTATGGTGGACGGGTGCGGTTCGACACGCCGATGCTGTGGGCGATCGGCTTCATGGTGACGTTCATCCTCGGTGGCCTCACCGGCGTGCTGGTCGCCGTGCCGCCAGCCGATTTCCTGCTTCACAACAGCCTGTTCCTGGTCGCTCACTTTCACAACGTGATCATCGGCGGCGTGCTGTTCGGCGCCTTCGCGGGCTATGCCTACTGGTTTCCAAAGGCGTTCGGCTTCCGCCTGCATGAGGGGCTCGGCAAGGCGGCGTTCTGGTGCTGGCTGATCGGGTTTTACGTCGCGTTCATGCCGCTCTATGCGCTCGGTTTTCTCGGCATGACGCGGCGAATGCAGCACTACGACGTCGCGGAATGGCGGCCGTGGCTTCTGATCGCGGCGGCTGGTGCCGTGATTATCCTGATCGGGATCATCTTCCAGATCATGCAGCTCACCGTCAGCATTCGGCATCGCGAAGAGCTGCGCGACCGCACCGGCGATCCCTGGGATGGACGATCGCTGGAATGGGCAACGGCTTCGCCACCACCGGTGTTCAATTTCGCGATTTCACCTGATGTGACCGGCGAAGATGCCTACTGGTCATTGAAGGCGCATGCCAAGCAGCAGGGCCTCGAGAAGCGCGAGCTCGACTACAAAGACATCGAGATGCCGCGCAATTCCCCGACCGGCTTCGTGTGCGCCTTCTTCGCGACCATCATGGGCTTTGCGTTGATCTGGCACATCTGGTGGATGGTCGCGGCCGGCGCGATCGGTGCCTTCGCCACCTTCGTCGCATTCGCATGGCGGGACCATGACGAATACGTCATCCCCGCGAAGGAGGTGGCGCGCATCGACCGCGCCAATATCGAAGAGCGGCGCGCCCTGACCAGCCTGGCGGGAGCCTGAGCCATGGCCGACACGACGCTGGCATATGCTCAAGCCGATCCGCACCGTCTGCGCGGGATCGCGCATGCCGCGGTCGCGCACACGGGACCGGTGCCGAAGCGGATCGTCACGGGGTTCGGCTTCTGGATATTCCTGCTCAGCGACATCGTCATGTTCTCGTGCTTCTTCGCGACCTATGCGGTCCTGGTTGACCAGACCGCAGGGGGGCCGAAGGGAGCCGAACTGTTCGATCTCAGGAGAGTCGCGATCGAGACCGTCTTGCTGTTGCTGTCGAGTTTCACCTGCGGGCTCGCGAACATCGCGGCTGACGTCCGAAACAAGCTCTGGTTCCAGGTGGGCATGGCGGCAACCTGCGTCCTCGGGCTCGCCTTTCTCTATCTTGAGGGACGGGAGTTTGCGGACCTGGTCGCGCGCGGGGCGGGGCCGACGCGCAGCGCGTTTCTGACCGCCTTCTTCAGCCTGGTCGGTTGCCATGGCCTGCATGTCTCTGCCGGCATCCTCTGGCTGCTGACGATGATGGCGCAAGTGGTCGCCAAGGGCTTTCGGGCCGACATTGGGCGACGCATCATGTGCTTTGCGCTGTTCTGGCACGCCCTCGATATCATCTGGGTCGCGGTATTTTCGGTGGTCTATCTGCTCGGGAGCAAGCCATGAGCGATCAAGCCTCGGAACAGCACCGCATCGATCTGGCGCCGGGCGACGAACGCGAAGGCGGCGTTGGCCTGCGCGTACTCGGCTATGTCACCGGCCTCGGCCTTGCGCTCCTGCTGACGGCGACCTCGTTCTTTATTGCCGGCACTGACCTCGTCTGGCAGCCGAGCATTCCCGTTGCCATCATCGTGCTGGCGATCGCCCAGATGGGCGTGCATCTCGTCTTCTTTCTCCACCTCACGACCGGGCCCGACAACACCAACAACGTGATGGCGCTTGCCTTCGGCGTACTCATCGTTTTTCTGGTGATCGGCGGCTCGCTATGGATCATGGCGAACCTCAATCAGAACATGATGCCGATGGACCAGATCATGCAGATGCAGCGCTAGCGCCGCACGCCTCCATGAAGCTGCATCAGGATCGTACGCCGACCGCGGATTTGTGGTCCTGCCGCTTGGACCAGGACGCGTAATAGGCGACGCAGGTCATGCCGAGAATGCCGGCGGCGCTGACCAGCACCTGCATCGCCAGCGACTTGGGGCCTGTGATCAGAACCAGGTGCCCGGCAAATGAAAGGAAGATGCCGGAGCAGAACACCGCCAGCCATTCCTCGCCGCATTTGATGAGGGGCTGCATGGCTTGCAATTGAAGTCCGTACCAGTCGCGAGGTATCAGCATGGTGAAAAAGAACGCCATTGCGAGCAGGTGCAGCACCCGATAGGGGGCGAGGTTCGCCTTGTCGTTGGACGGAAAGGCATCGAGCACCGAACTGGGTATCATTTCCGCCAGCGCAGGTGATTTCCCGGCCGACATGATCGTCAGGGCGACGAGCAGGTAGATCAACGCGGTGACGCGCAAGGCCGGAAGCTTCTGCATCGCGCGAACCAGGTGTGCATCTCCTGCGCCACCGACCGCGAACCAAGCGCCCAGCACGAACAGCAATTGCCAGCAGAACGGATTGAGATACCAGCCCCCCTCCGGAAAGGCGGTCAGATTCCAGTCGAAGTGCCGCGCCGACAGATAGAGTGCAAAGGATCCAAGCATCGTCAGGCGCGGCCAGCGCATCATGCCAAACAGTACGGCGGGAAGGAACGCCATGAGGACGATGAAGAGCTGCAATACGTCCAGGTTGAGCGGCTTGGCCTGCAGCAGCAAGCCGCGGACGATTACGCGAATCGGGTGCTCGATGAAGTCGGTGATGTTGAATTCGGCGAAGAGATCGGGCGCGGCGGATTGGGCCGCGACATATCCGATCAGGTCGACGTAGACGACGAACAGCACCACATAGGCTGCGTAGAGCTGCCATACCCGCTTGAGCACACGGGTCGCTCCCACGACGAAGCCACGTTCCACAACGATCTTCCCGTACATGATCGCAGCGGCATAGCCGATCACAAATACAAACAGCTCGGTCGCCCCGCTGAATCCAAAGTTCCGCAAGGTCAACGCGCTGACGGCGTTGTGCGGAATATGATCCAGGAACAGGGACCAGGTCGCGATGCCGAGCAGAAGGAATATGCGTAGATCGCCGTCGCGCGCCGCGATCTCAGCCTTCACATATGGATTCATTGAGAGCAAGACTTCACAAATTCGGAGCAGCGAATCGCGAATCCATCGCACCCCGCCGCTACTCCGAATAGCCGTTTGGCCGAAGATATTTGATCTGCAGCTGACGAATTAAAGCCGCGGACGATCACGTTTTCGAAATTGGAATGTGATTCATCGCGATTCATGTGAAGGGCCAATCATGCTTGCTCGTGCTTGCGCAGATCGCGGCGATGGTCGAAGGTGCTCGCCTGCAGGTCGGCTTCGGCCGCGCTGATGTCGGGGAGGGCGGCCTCGGCGAGGATATCGGCCGTCACGTCCTCGACAACCGAATCGGAGATTTCGTGGATGAAGCTGATATTCCTGTATTCGCCCGATACAACCCGCGCGATGACCTCGCGCCTTGTGATTTCGGGATCAACGACGGCCTCGCGGCCGCGCCGGCCGTAATCGATCATCACGACGAAATACTGCATGTCGGCCAAATCGGCCACCTCTCTCGACAGGAGTCGATGGCGACATAATTTCCGAAAATCGGAAATTTTTCAAGTGTAATTTCTGAAAATCAGAAATTGGGCCGTTTATTTCTCCGGCGTCCGAGGCCCCTTGGCGGCTTTGCGGGACCGTGCGGCCGCCTTGCTGCGCAGTCGCTCGATCTGGCCTCGCGGCAGGGTCACGCAGATTTCGCCGATCCATTCGAGCTTCACCCCGTTGATCGGCTTGGCGTTGAAGCTCGTGAGGTTGACCACCGTCGGCGACTTTCCGCGCTCGATCGTCTTCAGATAGCGCTCGCCGGTCTTCAGGCGAACGGCAGCCTCTTCGCCATAGAAGCTCGAGAGCGGATGTCGCTGCTCGCGATAGACGACAATGATGTCGCCATTCTCGTATTTCGGCAGCATGGAATCGCCCGATACTTCGAATGCGATGATTTCTTCTGCGATCGGGAAGGGTAACTCGACTTCACCGAGCCCCTCGGGCGGCACCTGCTCATATTCCGGCTCGATCGACGCGCCGGCACCGACACGCCCCATGACCGGCACCGAGTTGAGCTCGAGATATTCCATGATCGGTGCAATCTCGGACGCCTTGATCAGGCGTATCCCGGAGAGGATTTCGGAAACAGCGCCGGGGCGAACACCCATCGCCTGCGCGAGCCCACCCTTGGTCTTGCCTGGCTTCCGCAGGCCCCGCTCGATCAATCTGGCGTCCAGCATGGCGTATCCTTCTTTCGAATCCCCAGAAAGCGTAGCAATTCTGATAATCAGAAATCAAGCTTGACTTTCATTTCGGAATATCAGAAATTGGCGGTGAGGCGTCGGGCGCCGAGCGAAGGACAAGAATCAACAATGGAAGTGACAGGCTGGGCGCCCGAACATTCGGACGCGTTGCGGGAATATCTCGCCCAAGGCATGAGCTTTGCGAAGATCGCCAAGACGATCAACGCCAGATTCAACACCGACTATACGAGAAGCGCCGCGATCGGCCGTGCCAGGCGGCTCGGCCTGTCGACGCCGGACGGTTCGCCACCGGTGACGCCGCGGCCGACGCCAGTGCCGCAATTGAACAGGTCGAGCGAGCCGCGGGAACGCCAGCCAAGATCGATCGAATTCCCTTGGCCGATGCCTATGTTCGAGAAGGCGCCGCAGGTCGAGCTCCGTTGTGTCGAGATCGCGCCGCGCCACCTTTCGCTGGTGGAGCTCGAATACGGAGATTGCCGATACCCCTATGGCGGTGACAGCGATGGCGAACCCATCACGTTTTGTGGTCATCGGAGGCGGCCAGGCTCAAGCTACTGCACGCCCCATTTCCACTTGAGCCGCAATCCGGAGCTCGAGACGGAGCCGTCACCGAGCACCGTACCGCTGCACCTAAGCGAGCCGGCATAGCGGCGTACGCGCCTCCCACCTCATCCATCTTGCTAGCGACCCGTCTTGCCGCCGGCGAGATGGTCCCGGTTGAATTTTGCCCTGAAGGAGCCAAGCCATGCCGCGCGCCAAACGCAAGAAACCATATCATCCCGCAAGAGCACATGACCGCCGCGCACAGGATTTGCCGTACAACGCCGAAGTCGCTGCCGTTGAGGTCGACGATCCACTTGCGCTCGAGCCTGGAGACAAAGTCGTTGCGCTGCGCTCGGTCCGCAACGATCCGCTCGGACGCCTGCATTCGCACCGTCAGATCGATGATACCCAGTTTCGAGGTGGCCGCGCGTTTCAGAGTGATTGGGAGAAGGCCGAGCGTGGGCCGCGCGCGGTCGACACGACCAGGGAATATGTCGATGGTGGCACGCAGCGCGAGCCGATCACCGAGGCCCAGCGCAGGGCGGTATCGCGGCTCAACCGGGTCGAGCGCGAACTCGGCGCCGACGGTTCGGCACTGGTGCATGAAGTCCTGATCCTCGGCATGACCATGGAGCAGGTCGGCGAGCGGCGGGGACTGCGAACCCAGCGCTGGAACGATTACTTTGCGCGGCGCCTCAAGGAATGTCTCGACCGGCTGGCGCTGATCTACGGCTTTGCGACGCCGCATCCCGTTCCCGTCAAAAGCCTCCAGCGCTGAAGCGGAGCGGCTGCACCACGTCATAGGCGGCTTTGGTCAACGGCACCGCGTAGTCGACGGTGAGGGCGCCGAACGGGGAGGCCCAAGTGAGGCCCATGCCGACCGAAGAGCGCACGACGTTTTTATTGGCAACTTGCAGCGAGGTGCCGCCCACGCTCGTCGGACCGGTATAACGGAATACACTTCCGGCATCGACGAAAGCCGATGCCTTGAGGCCGTATTCGTCCGGCACGCCGGGAATTCCGCTCTGTAGTTCCGCCGTCGTCGCCCAATAGGCACTGCCGCCGACGTTATCCATGGTGGTGCCGGGCGTCAGATCACGTGGGCCGAAGCCGTTGCTGGCAAAGCCCCGGACCATGGTCGGGCCGCCGAAAAAGCTGTTCATCAGCTGCACCTGCTGACCGCCCCAGCCGGTGACGTAGCCGCCCTGAGCGCGGACCATGCCCACGAGGTCGCCCGCGAGTGATTGATAGTAGCGCGCGTCTTCGCTGGTCCGCAGGAACTTCACGTCACCGCCGAGGCCGGCCAGATCCTGGCTCAGTTGCGACCTCAATCCGCTCGTAGGGCTCTTGTTGTTGTCGAGCGTGCTGTAGGTCGAGGCCGAACCAACGGCGGAGACCCAGGCTGGCCCATTAGCGGCGGCCTGCTGGACTGCGAGGGAAGGGGGCAAGCCGGAGCTGGTCGGGCCGAGCGAGATGTCCTGGTTGTAGATCGAGTAACGCCATTGCACGCCGAGCTGCTCGGTGATCGGCGTGCCCAATTGCAGGGTCGAGCCATAGGTCGTGCTGTTATAGGACTGATAGCTGCTCACCTCGCTCTGCCGGCCGAACAGTTCGATTCCCGCTGACACCTTGGTGCCGAGGAAATAGGGTTCTGACGCCGCGAGGTCGATGCCGCGGGCGTATTGGCCATAGCTCACAGAGGCCTGAACGTTCTTTCCGGTCCCATAGAAATTGCGGTCGCCCGCCTTGACCTCGACCAGCGCGCCGTCAGTGCTCGAGTAGCCGCCGGAGATGTTGAACTCGCCGGTTGCCTGCTCCACGGTCTCGACATCGAGCACGACGCGATCAGGCGTTGAGCCGGGCCGATTGGAGATCTTGACGGTCTTGAAGTAGTTCAAGTTCTTCAATCGCCGCTCCGCGCGATCGATCAGCGTCTTGTTATCGGGATCGCCCTCGGCGATGTCGAACTCGCGTCGGATCACATAGTCGCGCGTGTGGGTGTTGCCGTGGATCTCGATGCGCTCGACATAGGTGCGCGGCCCCTGGTCGATCACGAACGTGACATCGATCCGCTGTGCGGCGGCATCGCGTGCGATGCGCGTCACCGCCTGCGCAAAGGGATAACCGAGCTTGGCCATCTCGACGGCAAGGAGCCCGGTGCTCTTGTCCAGCGCGTTGCCGTCAAACACCGCGCCGGCGCGAGCGAGCGCGACCCCGCGCAATTTTTGCGGATCGAGCCCGGGAATGTTGCAGGCGATGCTGACATCGCCGAAGTGATAGAGTGGGCCTTCATCGATCACAAAAGTGACTGCAAATCCCTTGGCCGCTGGGTCGTATTCGGCCGTTGCCGAGCGAACGGCAGCATCCGCATAGCCCTTGCTGCGATAATAGAGACGCAACTGCTCCTGATCCTGCGCGACGCGGTCCGGATCGTAGACGTCGCCGCCGGTCAGAAAACTGAGCATGTTGGTGGCCGACGTCTTGATCACGGCGTTGAGCTGGCGTGCGCCGAATGTCCGATTGCCGACAAACTTGATCTGGCGTACAGGCGTTTTCGCACCCTCCGTGATCACATAAACGAGATCGACGCGGCTGTTGCCGCGGTCGATGATCTCGGGCGCGACGCGGACGTCGTCGCGTCCGGCATGGCGGTAAGCTTCGATGATACGGCCGACGTCCGACTGCACCGTTGCACGCTGCAGGCTGCCGTGCGGCTTGGACTCGATCGCGGCGGCCAGATCGGCATCCTTTATTCTCCTGTTTCCCTCGAAGGCGACACGGTCGAGGATTGGCGCTTCCGCTACACGCACCGTCAGACCATCGCCGGTACGCTCGATCGAGACCTTCTCGAACAGGCCCGTTTCGACCAGCGCCTTCAGGGCTTCATCGCGCGCGGCTTCATCGAGCCGGCCGTCCGGCCCTGGATGAAAGTAGGAGCGTACGGTATCGGCCTCGACCCGGCGATTGCCTTCGACGATAATTGTCGCTGTTGGCGCCGGCACGCCCTCGGCGGCAAGCGGTGCGGCCGCGTTCAACAGGGCCGCGGCGGCGACAAGCACCGAGCCGATCAGGCGCAGCCTCGATGGTTGCCGATACAGCGTGATGCGCTCGAGCTTCACGTCCCTTGCGGTCTCCCATTGACCGGCGATATCGAATTGCCGGTGCCGGGCAAAACGATGTCGCATCTGGGGTGAGTTGCAGGCTGGAATTGGCCGCCCGCCATAATTTGAGCGCGCATATTTAACCTGGCGGTTCGCAGAATTGTCGCAATGGCCGCATCATGCTTTGCAGCACAAAGTCCGAGATGTTGGGGCGGTGATACATCAACGCTCGCCAGGAGTGCCGGATGCGTTACGCAGCTCTCGTCGTAAGCTCCCTGCTGCTGATGCAATCGGCGCATGCGGAGAAGACGCCGGACATCGACCCGCGCGCCTCGCTCGCCGTGGTCCAGCAGTGGATCTATAATTATCGCGCCAAGCCGGATTACGCCCATGTGCCGGCCGCGGTGCGCATTCTCTTCCATTCGCAAAGCTTCAAGGAGCCGGAAAATGCCGGCATCTATCTCGGCTTTATCGCCGGTGCGATCGGCTCCAATCCGGAAAAGGCCGAGCAACTGGTTGCGAGTTTCTTCCCCGTCGCGCCGGAAGATGAATGGGTGATCGTGCGCGCAATCGCCTATTCCGGGCTGGTTGACTGGCGGAATATCCTGCGCAGGGTTGCGGAGCGAATGCCGGGACGCCGCGTGATGATTGACAGCTACCTTTCGGGCAGGCTGCCGACACTCAACGATATTCCACTCGAGGAGGCGACTCCCGGGATGATGGACAAGCTGCGCGTCGCGTTTACGCGCAATCCGTTCTCCAAGGAGGAGAGGAAGCTGAACACAACGCTGACCTTTGCCACCAACCAGGATCTCCTGGACACGCTATGGGGGTATTATTTTGCGACCGGCTCCCATGTTCCGATCCAGCGCATCATCGAAATGCTGCCGTGGAGCAGGAGCCGTGATACCGTTGACAAGCTCACGGTCGGCAGCATGGCGCGCTATACGCTGGCAAGCTATGCGATCCGCGACGCCAGCCTGCGTGAATTCCTGCGCAACGAACTGGCGCGGCAGAAACCGCCGATCAAGGCGCCGCTCGCGGAGGTCGTCGATGCGGCCGATACGGTGGAGATCGCGGCGCTGCGCAGGGATGCCCTTGCTGCCGTCGACGAACTCAAGGCCAAGGGCTCCGATAGCCGGCGCAATCTGGACTTCTGGGGCCAGGTTGGCGTCGGCGCGCTCTCGCTCGGGTGCGTCTCGGCTGCGGCGCTCGGGCAGGTCGCGATCGGCATCCCCTGCGTGATCGGTGGCTCGGCCTCGCAGGGACTGTTGCAGTTCTGGGAAAAGCAGCAATGAGGCTCGATCGGGCGTGGTGCCCTTTCTCGCCGCGGAATATCCGCGGTCTGAGCGGGTAGCCATGTCAGACTGATATCCCGCCCTGCAAAATCCGGGTTTGGCCTCACCTTGGTGCTTCCGCTAGAAAGTCGTGGCGTCGCTCTTGGCGACCACGGGTGTTTGCCCGTGAACTGACAATAAGAGGAAACACCCAACCATGACCGCTGGACCACAATTGCCCGAGCGCGCGCCGCGCGCAAAGGGCGAACCGACCGCCCTCGATGGTCTGCTGGTTATCGATTTCACCCGCGTGGTTGCCGGTCCCGCCTGTACGCAGACACTTGCCGACTTCGGCGCGGAGGTCATCAAGATCGAAAATCCAGATGGTGGCGACGACACGCGCGCCTATGAGCATGCGGAAATCGGCGGCGAGAGCGCGGCCTATCTCAGCCTCAACCGCAACAAGCGGGGTATTGCGCTCGACTTCACCAATCCCGCAGCGCTCGAGGTGGTGCGCGAACTCATCGCCAAGGCTGATGTCGTGGTGGAGAATTTCTCCGGCGGCGTGATGAAGAAGTTCGGCCTCGACTATGCTTCGGTGGCGCCGAGCAATCCGCGACTGATCTATTGCTCGATCTCGGCTTATGGCCGCAAGGGCGAGTTTGCCCTGCGACCGGGGTTCGATCCGATCACGCAGGCCGAAAGCGGCTTCATGTCGCTGAACGGTTTTCCCGATGGCGAGCCGGTTAGGACCGGGCCGCCCATCGTCGACATGGCAACCGGTATGTCGGCCTGCAATGCGATCCTGCTTGCATTGCTGGCACGCGACCGGCTTGGACGCGGCCAGCATGTCGAGGTCGCGCTGATCGATATGGCGGTAGCGATGACCGGATTTTACGGCATGGCCTATCTGATCAGCGGCCAGAATCCTGGTCGCTTCGGCAATTCGCCAAACGGTTCGCCAACGGTCGGTCTCTACCAGGCCGCCGACGGTCCGCTCTACATGGCCTGCGCCAACGACCGGCTGTACCGCCGCCTCGTCACCGAAGTGTTCGACCGGCCGGATCTCATCACCCATCCCGATTTCGCACACCGCAAGAACCGGACCGCAAACAAAGAGAAGCTGCGCGCGATCATTGCCGGCATCTTTGCCACCGACAGGCTCGAAAACTGGATGGCGAAGATGAAGAAGGCCAATATTCCGGTCGGCTATCTGCGCACAGTCGAGCAGGGGTTCAATGCGCCGGAAGTGCGCGACCGTGATCGCCTCAGCAGGATTCCGCACCCGACCGCGGGCTTCGTTCCCAATATCGAGACGCCGATCGGGATGAGCGTTACGCCGACCGTCGATCCGGTTGCCGCGCCGCTGCTTGGCCAGCACACCAGGGACGTGCTGCGCGCCACGCTCGGCTATGACGACGGCCGTATCGCGGCGCTGAAGAAAGCTGGAGCGTTCGGGAAGACGGACTAAGCGGACCATCGTCTGGCGGATCGGCTTGGGCACGCTCCGCCGGCGATCGCGCTTCTTCGACGGGTCTCGGCTCCAAACCAGCCAAGCCACAGCTTCAGTTCGGCTTGCTGCGGAGTTTGTTGTTTGGCCTCTCGTCCGCTTCCTTGTGCTCGGCCCGATCGATCTCGAGACGCGCCATCCGCAGTATCAAGGTGGCCGTGGTCAGACCGAGGCGTTCGGCCTCTTGGGCTGCGGTTTCAACCTTCTTGGCCAAGCCGTCGCGTTTGCCTGGATATGCCATAAGTTCTTCCTCTCCTAATAAGTGGATTAACAATCCAAGTTGTGTGTTGTGGAGCTGCAGTAGATAGCTCGGAGCTCCATCGAGCGAAACGATCAGTTGCGCGCCATATTGGCGGGTGGCTGGGTCGCGATTGCATAGACCGCACCGCCTTCCAGCGCTTCCGATTGGTGGACCGTGCCGGCCGGGAGGAAGATGGTATCGCCGGCGCTGACGATGCGCTGACCGCCATCCCAGGTGAAATTCAGCCTGCCGCTGATGATCATCAGGATCTCGTCGACCGGATGGGTGTGGAAGCTATGGACCTTGCCCGCAACGTCATGCTGCAGTTCGATCGAGCCTTGTTCCGGAAGCAGGTTGAGGATCGCCGGATCGATCGCGAATTCGGTCTTCTGAGCTGTCACAATCCTGGTCATGCCGCTTGCTCCGTGTTGCTGGTGTGAGCCGACTTGTTCTGCGCGAGCTTGGCGAAGGGGCAGCCCCCTACGGAATGGTTGTCGTCCTGCAGGAAATATTGCTGGTACTCGCGTCCGTTGGTCGCGCCGTAGCGTCCGAGCAGCGGCGAGGGACTGGTGCTGTCGTAGGGAATGAGCCGTTTGCGCACTTCCGCGAATGCCGCATCGGCCGCCTTTTCCGTTCCGAGGATCTTTTCGAACACCCACCGCGGCTGGAAGGTCAGCATGAACGCGCTGGAGCGACGGCTCTGGCGCATCACATGCGCGGGCGTCGTGCACACCACGAAGATCGGTTCGCCGGCGAAGGAGAATTCCCACATGGGATCGTCCAACTGTTCAGGAATGTCGCTTGGCCAAGCAGACTTGTCCAACCGCGCAAGCTGGTCGAGCGTCGACCACATTTTGCGATAATAGGCGTCAAGCGTTTGTACCGGGCGCGGCCGCGTAAACATGATCAGTGAAGTATTGGGGCCGAACGAGCGGGCTTGCGAGACATAATGCGCGAGCTGTTCTCCGAGTACTTCGACGTCATACGGATCGAGGAACAGGTAGCGGAGCTGGTCCTGGCGATAACCGGCTACGCCGAACACGCAGGGGAACGGTCTCGCTTCGCTGCTCATCTGCGCTTCGAACTCGGCGAACATCACGCTTTGCCAACTGCTCACCGCAAATTTCGACGCGACTTCTTCTCTTCTCAAGAACAAACGCTCCATAACGCCCCCTACAAGGTTAACGCCACTACTGAACTATCAGTTTGCCTTTCATCAAAAGCGGTCCGGCAATCCCGGGCAGCGACATGAGCAGCAGAATTGCGATCAAGGTGCCGTAGCCGGCATCTCCGATCGCACCTGCGCCATGTGCGGTATCGGCTACGGCGAACTGGCTCGCGACAAGCATGGCGAACCCGATGATCGGTTGCGCGATGCCGGCAAAGATCCCGGCCGCCGTCGTGTTCACGGATGCGCCGACGCCGATGAGGTCGGCCGTGTAGAGCCGCTTGGTGCATTTGAGCACAAGGGGGACCGTTCCGCCGGCGACCAGGCCGAGCGTGGTGAACACCACGGTGACATAAACAAGGCCGAATGCCTTGGCGATCGGCGGCAGCAGCATCGCGACGAGGATCATGCGCAGCACGCAAATGCGGATCAGTGCTGCGTCGAGTGCCGCCACGCGGTCGGCTGCGTGACCAAGGAAGATGGAGCCGATGGCGTTGCCGATCATGAAGGCAAGCAGCGGCGTTCCGGCGGCGATCGGCGAGATGTTGAAAAAGTGCGCCACCATCGGAATGCCCCATACTCCCGACAGCGTCGTCACCACTGCGAAGTGGGACGCAAAGGTCATGGCGCATCCCCAATTGGCGACATGCGACAACGATTGCCGTGCGGCGCCGATGACGCTCTTCAGCGTCTTGTTGCCGGATGCCACCGGATTTGGTTTTAATGCGAACTTGGCGGCGACGAGATTGGCGAGACCGACAGCGGCTATGAACAGAAAGCAGGCGCGCCACCCGAAGCCCGTTACGGCGGCCGCAAGCGGCGTCGTCGCGATCACGCCTCCGACATATCCCGACACCTGTGAGATGCCCGACATGATGCCGAACCGCTCATCGGAGAAGTTCTGCGCGACCAGTTTCAAGAGCGCGGTGAACACCAGCGCGTCGCCGCACGCGACGATCAGGCGCGCTGCGAAGACATCAAGCAGGTTCGGCGCCAGCGCAAAGGCTGCGCTGCCCAGCGACGAAGCGGCCATGCTGGCCAGCACCACGCGCTTGACGCCGTAACGGTCGACCAGAAGGCCGGCCGGAATCTGCATCAGCGTGTAGCCCCAGAAGTAGCCGGAGGCGAGCATCGCGACGCCCGCGGCGTCGGTGCCGAAGTCGTGCATCAGGCTCAGATTGACCGATTGCGGCGAGACGCGCTGCAGGAAGGCGATGGCGTAGGCGACAGCGACCGTCGCCCAGGCCCAATAGGCCCGGTCCCCGAGCCGCGAGGCCGTCGAGGCGTATGCGGTTTGCTGACCCAGCATCGACATCACACCCTCGCAAATCCAACCGAGAATAGTGCATCCGCCGAATCCGGAATCATGCGGGACATCGCCGCATCGACCAGTGATGCGGTGCCGCGGTAAGCCTGCCGGTGGTGCTTAATGTGGCCGTACGCGCCGCGCATGATCATTTCCGGCACCTCGAGCGGTTTGCCGGGATAGAGGGTTGCGCACATCTCGACGCAGGCTGCCTGCAGGGCGGAATCCCTGATGTCGTCGAGCAGCGAAGGTGTCACTTTCTCGCAGATCTTGGCATTGGCCGCCCAGACGATTGGATTGCGTGTCCGCCATCCGTAGAACAGGCCGCCAATTCCCTTTGCTGCGGAGCTTGCACGCTTCAGCACTTCCTGAGTGAAGAAGCCGTACAGACCGTGTCCCTGGTGAGCCGGAAGCACCTCGGTGCCGCTGCGATAGACCGCAGGTCCGCATGACATCTGCAGCACGCGATAGACGGAAAAGGCCGCCAATCCCAAGCTGTCAAACACAAGGATGAGGCTATACTTGCGGTCGAATGGGGGAGAGCTTGCGGTCCAGTGCGGCTCCGTCGCCTTCCAGTTTACGGCGATGATGCCATTCATGGCGTCCATCAGCGGCTGGCGGTCGGAAGCTCCGATGCAGGATGCATCCGGAAAACTGTAGACTGCATAACCGGTCCAGGGCGAGTTGATGGCCTGGTATTGGCTACCGAGCTTTCGCACCATGGCAGAACTCCACTGTCCATAGAGAGCTATACAGGCGAGGCTCGAATGGCTTAAAGGACAATATGCCCTCGAAATCTGCCAAATCCCGACGGCTCCCTCCGCGCCCGCAGGCCGCGATGCGGCGGATTGCGATTGTCGCTTTCCCCGGCGTGACACTGCTCGACATCTCCGGGCCGGCGCAGGTGTTCGCCGAATTGGAGGCAATCGAATTGCCGGGCCCCGGATATTCGCTTTCCTATCTGTCCACCTCGGGCGGACTGGTTTCGACGGATGTGGGGATGATGATCGGCACGGCTCCGATCAGCAGCGTGCGACCGCACCAGATCGACACGTTGGTGATCCCGGGTGGCCCCGGCATCTGGGAGATCCGCAATGACGCGCGCTTGATGAAATGGATTTCGCAGGCGCTGCCGCAAGTACGCCGGATCGCCTCGGTCTGTCTCGGGGCTTTCGCGCTCGCGTGGACCGGTGTGCTGGACGGCAAGCGCGCTGCGACGCACTGGCGCTATTGCCCGCGGCTGCAGGACAGCTTTCCAAATGTCCGCGTCGAGCCCAATGCGATCTTCGTCAAGGATGGGCATGTCTGGTCGTCGGCCGGCGTCAGCGCCGGCATCGACCTGGCGCTCGCCATGATCGAAGAGGATTTCGGCCATACGATTGCGCTCGATGTTGCCCGGCGGCTGGTGGTGTTCCTGAAACGGCCGGGCGGTCAGAGCCAGTTCTCGACCGTTCTCGCAGCACAGGCTTCCGATGTCGAAGGTCGCTTCAGCGCGCTCCATGCCTGGATCATCGAAAACATCGCCAGCGACCTGCGGGTAGAAACATTGGCCGCGAAAGCCGGCATGACGCCGCGCACCTTCGCCCGCACCTATGCCAGCCGCACCGGCATGACGCCGGCAAACGGCGTCGAGGCCCTCCGCGTCGAAACCGCTCGGCTGCTGCTGGAGAGCCGGCAAATACGCGGCGTCGTCGAGGTCGCAAAACGTGCCGGCTTTGGTGACGACGAGCGGATGCGGCGCGCCTTCCTCAGGCATCTCGGCGTATCGCCGACCGAATACAGAAGCCGCTTTTCGGGCGGTTGAGCGCTGGAGTTCTCCGCTGTCGGCAGACGGGTGATCGCAAGCGAATAGCTGCCCTTCATTTGCATCCGGGATTTAGCCCTTCAAGGCGGTAGCTTTTGCCGCTTATCTGCGGCTAATGTGCCGGTCAAAACGGGAGAGAAACTACCATGAATGACGGGACCTCCATCCGGCCGACACGCAATGTCGAACTCGGGGCCAGCGGCGAAGAATACCAGAACCTGCACGAATTTGTCCGTAAGGCTCGCGCCAGGCTGAACCAGAACGCCTGGGATTACATCGTCGGCGCTTCCGAGACCGAGACCACGCTGCGGCGCAACCGGGTGGCGCTGGATGAGATCGCGTTCCGGCCGCGTGTGCTGCGCAACGTCGTTCACGTCGATGCTTCGACGGAGGTGTTCGGACGCAAATTGCGACTGCCGGTCATGCTTGCACCGGTCGGCGCGCTTGAGATCTTCGATCCTGCGGCGGGAGCGGCGGTCGCCCGCGGCGCGGGCGCATTCGGCGCGGCGCACATGCTGAGCTCGGTGTCCGAGCCAGGGCTTGAGAATACCGCGAAGGCCGCACCCGATGCGCTGCGCATTTTCCAGCTCTATGTCCGCGGGGATGATGCCTTTGTCGAGGACGTCGTCAGCCGCAGTGTCGCCAACGGCTATTCCGCATTCTGCCTGACCGTCGACACCGCCCATTACAGCCGTCGCGAGCGCGACATTGCCAAGCGGTACGTGCGGGAAAGCCGTATTCGCGCCACCGGCGGCGACTTCCAGAAGGGGCTGGAATGGCGGACGGTGAAGTTGATCAAGGATAAGTTCAGGATACCGCTGGTCATCAAGGGCATCGCGACTGCCGAGGACGCAATCATCGCGCTCGATCACGGCGTCGACTGGATCTACGTGTCCAACCATGGAGGCCGTCAGCTCGATCACGGCCGCGGTGCGATGCACGTCCTGCCGGAAATCGTCGAGGCGGTGAGGGGCCGCGCCAAGATCATGGTGGACGGCTCGTTCTGCCGCGGCACCGACATCGTGAAGGCGATCGCCTCGGGCGCCGATCTCGTCGGCATCGGTCGCCTGCAATGCTGGGCGCTGGCCGCCGAGGGCGAGAGGGGCGTCGCCCGCATGCTGGAATTGCTGGAAGACGAGGTGATCCGCTGCCTCGGTCTGCTCGGCGTGACCAGCTTCGCCGAACTCGACAAGTCCTACCTGCATCCGGCGACGGCGACCAACCCGCCGGGCGTGTTCAGCGCGTTTCCGCTGTTGGACATCGAGCCGTATCGCTATTAGAGCATTTTCGGTTCTGATGGAATCAGAACCGAAGCTCTAGATTCTTGTTTTGACGCGTTTTCTTCGCGCGAACCGGTGTCCACTTCGCTCGAAAACGCTCCAGCGGCAGCGATTTCCTACTTCCGGAAGCGGGCGAGGGAACGCGAAGGTGCCTGTCGCGTTATCGCAACCATCGCCGCCGCATCCGAGAAGCGGGAAACGAGAATGCCGGAATGGTCGACGCGAATGGCGGATAACCCGTTCGCAGATTTTTCTCTCGAACGAGCCATTGCGCTCCGCTGGGCGTTGCGGGACATCCAGGCTCGCCGCCTGAAGATATCCCCTGTCAGCGACGAGGACCTCCGCGTCCTGAGCGAGCTCGGTCTGGTCGAGCTGCAGGACGAGAGTCCCGTTTTGACTCAGGCCGGCATGGCGGTGCTGAGCGGCTGATGCAAGCTTTAGCGGGCCTGCAGGAAGCTCTCCCCGGAGTCGCACGGCGTGCAGCGATAGGTCAGCACGTCGTAAACCTGATCTCGCGGCTCGATCGAGGCGAGGCGCATCTGTGCGCCGCACTTCATGCATGGCATTTCGATGCCGGTCTTGAATCGCGTGCAGGTCGGCGTCGGCCGGAATGTGCGCAGCATTGGATCCCCTCTCCCCCAAGAGACGCAACGCCACTGACTTGTGGACGAACAACCCACCGAATCACTGTGCCACACTCTCGCCACCATTGGAATCCGGGCAGGTTCGATGCCGCCAGAAAATGTTTATCGAGGGAGGTGTCGACAGCCGTGCCTGGCCGCCGCGCTCAACGCCGCCGCGCTACCGCGACGCCGAACAGGAATGCGACGAACAGGCTCGTTAGCGGCGCTTCGCGGGTGATTGCGCTGATCGTGGACAGCGTGCCGCCGGGTTGACGCGACGTCTTGATCGCGTCGCTGAGCCGGTCGATTGCACCCCGAAGCCCATCGGAAACCTCCGTGATCGTGCGCGATACGTCGGTTGCGGTGTCGATCGCGCGTTCGCCGAGGCTAGGCTGCAGCGGGGATTCAGGTGTTTCGAAGTTCACGGCTCGAACCTCACGAGATCGGGTCTGACAGGGCACGATGCGCCGAAGATCAGCACCCAACCGATGAAATGCGTCAACGGCGAATTTGTTCCACCTGCGGACAGTCCCTTCGGTCTGGCGGGCGCGGAACCTCGGAGCTCCGGAGGATTTGTTCACTAGGCCAGACGCATTCGATGGAGAAGAGTCCTTTGATAGGAAATCGCTCGAACCGGCACGGCGGGGCGCCCCTCTTGGTAGCACTGGCGGTGGCGGCAGCCGGCGTGCTCGGCATATTGGTGGTCGATCATGGTCCGTGGAGCAAGCCGAAGGTACAGCCGGCCGCGACAGCCAATTACTCCACAACCGGGGAAGCCGCGCGAGCGGCAGGCGCCACGGTCATGCCGACGGAGCCAAAATCGCCGATCGAACCTGCTCCGCCCGGACCGAAGCCCGCGCATCCGGCTAACTCCACGGCGCCGGAATG
Organism: Bradyrhizobium sp. Ses1; assembly: GCF_059512365.1. Taxonomy (NCBI): domain Bacteria; kingdom Pseudomonadati; phylum Pseudomonadota; class Alphaproteobacteria; order Hyphomicrobiales; family Nitrobacteraceae; genus Bradyrhizobium; species Bradyrhizobium sp. Ses1. Next base: position 99,081 of record NZ_JCAMOQ010000018.1, on the reverse strand, counting down.
ACACTCGAGACTGGTTTTCGTTTGCTTCGCTCACACGGGATCTGCGCGGTTCAGCGCACGCTGACGAACTGGTCCCGAACGTCGAAGTCGTTTCTTAGAAAGCGTTTGACGCGTCGGGCAAATCAGCAGCATAAGGACATCGTCGCGGAATTCATCAATGCCCGCAGCGGAAGTAACCGCTGCGGGCATTTTGCTGTCCCAGCGTGCGACCACCGATGATGCGCCGCCGGATCGCTGGCTCTGCGCCAAGTCAACTCGGACGTTGACATATCGGGCAAATCAGGGGCATAAGGACATCATCGCAAACATTGTGAAGCCCGCGCGGAGAAATCCGCGGCGGGCTTTTTCTTTTCCGTTTTTCGAATCGGACGACGGCGGCGCGTCACGACGCCACATCTCCATGCCCCGACGCCGCGCGTCGCAAGCGCGCCGTCGTCCGAACCACTTTCAGTCAATCAGCCGGCGCGCGCGAACGCGCCGGCCTCGCGGCCTGGCAGATGTGCCATGGCCGCAAGCGGCCCCCGACGATCCAGGGGATAAGGTTCGTGCCGAAATGATCGCTGTCTCCGGAGCGATCTGCCGCAAATTCAATACGCCGTCGCGCGCAAGCGAAGCCATACGATCTTCCTGATCTGCATGAGACTTAAGTGGCAAAAACTCTTACCGAAATTCGTTCGCTCGCCCGCAGTCACACCAGAACAGCGTTGAAGTTGCTGGTCTGGGATAAAGTTCTTGGACTTGGCACGACCGATCCGCTGGCAGGATTTGCTGCGGTCACGTCGAACCTCGTGGTTTCGTTTTATTTCGCCAAGTGGCGATTCGAGAACGTGGCCCGCATCATTAAGCGCTGATCGAGATGCATGAAGCGGACATCCGGGCCATCGTGATCGAGACGCTGGCCGAACAGCAAAGAATCCATCACGAGGAAATCGACGCCGTGGTCCTGAAGACGGTTGCGACGATCCTGACTTCTTTGGCATTGAGGAGGAGGATCGTCGCGAATTGCGGGCCGATTTTCAGCACCTGCGACGTTGGCGGCGGAGCGTAGAGCAAGCTCAGAGTTACACTTTCAAGGCAGTAATCACGGTCATCGCGACGGGGGTGCTTGGGGCAATCTGGCTGGGCATCAAGGCGACCCTTGCTAAGTGAATGACAAGGATTGGAGGGAACTCACTGATGTATCGAATTCGGGAGGTCGACGGCCAGGATGAAGACGTCGCGGACACGCTTGCCGAACTGCATCAGCAGCCGTTCTTCGGCGCGCGTTCCTCAGTTCGATCATGGACATTGGTGGTTGCGTTCGACGGAGTTGAGCCGGTGGCGTTTGCCGGACTTGTTGCTTCGACGCATGTCGACAACGCCGGCTACTTTTGTCGGGTTGGCGTACTAAGAGAACATTTGGGCCGCTCTCTCCAACTGCGCCTCATGCGCGCCCTGGAGGCTCGTGCACGCCGCAATGGATGGTATTCGACCGTTTCGGATACGACCGACAATATCGCCTCTGCCAACAACTTCATCCGTGCGGGGTATCGGCTGTATCAGCCGCAGGCTCCCTGGGCGTGGCCGCGCACCCGGGGTGATACTGGAAGCGAGCTAGCGAAATGGCAGCCCGCAGGAGGTTAGACGAGGCACGCAGGTCCGTGAGAAGTTCCGAACAAGCCCGGTGGCCGTCCTGGCCGCCGGGCTTATTTTTGCTTCCAGGCGGAAACTCGTTCACGTCGGGATGCCGCGAGGAGTCTTGATCCGTGGTGTTCAAGCGATAAACTGCGAGCGGTCTTGGCCACTTTGGGATCAGAAAGGCCGAGCGGGAAAACGCCAATGGCAACGGACGGCCACAGCCCCGGTGGAAGCTCGCCTATCGAGCGGCAAGCAGAAGATTATGTGGCCATGGTCGCGCGTGCCAGGGCACTCATTCCGGCACTTCGCGAGCGGGCGGCACGGACCGAGGAATTACGGCGCCTGCCGGCGGAGACCGAGTACGATCTGCATAACGCCGGCCTGTTCCGGATTCTGCAGCCAAGGCGCGTCGGCGGCGCGGAGCTCGACTATGTCGCGCTGATCGATTGTGCCGATGCGCTGGGGCAGGGCGATGCCTCCGTTGCGTGGAATTTCGCCAATCTTGCGAGCCACCACTGGATGCTTGGGATGTTCGATCCACAGGCTCAGGATGTGGTCTGGAGCAAGGAACCGAATACTCTGATTGCGTCCTCCTTCATATTCCCCGCCGGCCGGGCGCGGAAGGTCGATGGCGGCTACGTGTTGATCGGATGCTGGCCATTCTCGTCGGGCGTCGAATCCTGCGAATGGAATATGCTTGGCAGCGTGGTCTCCTCGGAGGACGAGGCCGATGGCGTCGAATATCGGATATTCCTGCTCAATCGGCGGGACTACAGGATCAAGGATATCTGGAACGCGACCGGCCTGCGCGGGACCGGCTCGAATGAGGTCGAGGTCGAGGGAGCCTTTGTCGCAAATTCGATGTCGATCGCGGTGAGCGATCTCGCGGGTGGGCCGACGCCTGGCAGTTCGGTCAATCCGAACCCGCTCTACGCGCTGCCGGTCTTTGCGCTGTTTCCATATGTCTTGTCAGGCGTTGCCCTCGGCAATGCACAGGCATGTCTCGACGACTATGTCGGGATCGCCCGCCATCGCGTTTCGACCTCCAATCGCGCCAAGCTTGGCGACATGCAGAGCACACAGATCAAGATCGCGGAAGCTTCCGCCAAGATCGATGCGGCGCGCCTGATCATGCGAGCGAACTGCATTGGCGCGATGGCGGACGTACGGAGCGGCCATATCCCCGATATCGCCGCCAAGACCAGGCTGCGGCGCGACGGCGCTTTCTCAGTCAATCTCTGCAGCGAGGCGGTATCGCTGTTGTTCGCCGCAAGCGGGGCGCGCAGCCTTTTCACATCAGGTACGTTGCAGCGGCAGTTCCGCGACGCCCATGCGGTCAATTCACACCTTGCCTTCAATTTCGATGCGGCGGGGACCAACTATGGACGCGTGGCGCTGGGCTTGCCGTCCGAAAATCTGACGCTCTGAGGTTCACCGGATGTCTGATGTACCCAAGCATCCGGCCGACCCGGCCAATGAATTTGCCAGCGGAAACTCGCCGATCGATCCACGGGATTTTCGGAATGCGCTGGGCGCATTTGCGACCGGTGTCACAATCGTGACGGCGATGGCCGCGGACGGCAGGCCATATGGCGTCACCTGCAACTCCTTTGCGTCGGTATCGCTGAATCCGCCGTTGGTGTTGTGGAGCCTTGGCCTGTTCTCGCAGGGCCTGCCCATCTTCCAGAATTCGAGCCACTTCACTGTCAATGTGCTCGGCGCGTCCCAGCAGGCATTGGCGTCGCAATTTGCAAAATCCTCAAACGATAAATTCGCCGGGGTGAGCTGGACGCCTGGACTGGGAAACGCACCCGTCATCGCCGACTGCGGCGCCAACTTTCAATGTCGTGCCGTCAATCGCTACTATGGCGGCGATCACGTCATATTCTTGGGTGCGGTTGAGGCCTATTCCTACAACCGGCAGGAGCCCCTGCTGTTTGCGCGCGGGTCGTTCGGTCGCTTTCTCGCGGACGAGGGCGGCAAATAGACCCAGATCGCCCCGGGTGACAAGGCCAGGGGTGCGCGGCAGCGCTCCAGCAAATTGGCGCAGTCACTTTTCGAGCGCGAAGCTGAAATTACTTAAGTTTGTCGTAGAGTTGTCGGATGTGTCGCACGTGCCGTCCAGGTGGCAGATGCAGGCGAGGGCTACTTGGGCGAGACAGGAGAGGGGCTCCGGACGGCTGGCTTCCCACGTCAGGATCGGAGCGTTACACTCACATCAACGTAGGAAACCGCTTTCCAGTTGAAAAGCCGGTTTTGGTTGACTACGGAAGAACTACATCCCAGGCAATTTTTGCTTTCGGAGTTGTAACGAGCGTGCCCCAGGATAAAACGGGCGAGACTCGCGGATTTTCGACCAGCAAATTGTCGGTTCTCCGCAAGCATCCATACTTTGTCGATCTCGAACCCGAGGCGTTCGAGCAGCTTTGTCGTTACGCCAAGCACACGACGCTGAAGCGCGGAGCTGCGATCTTCTCGAAGGGAGATCCGGGCACAAGCCTGTTTGCTGTCATATCGGGCACCGTCAAAATCAGCATCTCATCGCCCGATGGTCGCAACGCGATCCTGAACCTGATCGAGGCCGGAGAGATCTTCGGCGAGATCGCGGTGCTCGATTCAGGGTTGCGGACAGCCGACGCTACCGCGAACAGCAATTGCGAACTTTTCATCATCGATAAGCGCGAATTCATTCCCTTCGTCCGAAGCCAGCCGGCGCTTGCGATGAAGTTCATCGAGCTCCTGTGCATACGGCTGCGCTGGACCAGTGATCAAGTCGAACAGGTCATCCTGCAAGACCTTCCGGGGCGGGTCGCCAGTGCTTTGCTTCGCCTTACCGAAAAGCACAAGCCTGAGCCGCAAGGTCGTGTCATTGCCATCACCCAGCAAGAGATCAGCGAGATGGTCGGCATGACCCGTGAAAGCATCAATAAGCAGCTCCGGGTTTGGGCCACGCGTGGCTGGGTGCGGCTCGAGCATGGTGCGATCGTGGTGCTGAAGCCGGAAGAACTACAGACCCTGGTCGATTCTGGATCGGAAAACGGCAGCGAATAGCACGTTCCGTGACATCTTTCACAACGCGGTGAGTTCGTCGGGCCTGTGAAGCTGCTCACAGGGTGGTGGCGCGCATTGCGGTAACCCCACGTCAGGGACCGCAATGTGGAGAGATCCATGCACGACTCATTCGACCAGCCCCCTGACGACGACCAGAACATCTATCAAAGCTGGAGCATCAAGCTCATTGCTTTGCCGTTGCTCATCGTCATCGCCCTGATCGGCATGGTGGTTAGTCATCCGTCGGCTATAAATTGGGTTTCGGACACGGCGCAGGCCGAGCCTGTCGGCCCAGACTTCGTCGGCCCAGACATCATACCGGACGCTCCCCGACCGACACGACTTGCTCTCCCGGCGAGTCGAATCCGCACGCTCCCCGGCGATTGATGTCGCTGCTCGGCGGAACCCGGCTTATGCCCTGTTTCGCACGCAAATTCCCGACAATCCCCCTCGGCGGCGCTGGAATTTGATGTTACCTATTTGGCATGAACGAGCGCGCCAAGATCGACATTCGCCATTCAACCTGTCCGCACGATTGTCCGTCGGCCTGTGCGCTCGACATCGAAGTGATCGAGGGCCGCTCGATTGGACGGGTCCGCGGCTCAAAGTTGCAGACCTATACAGCAGGTGTCGTCTGCGCCAAGGTTGCGCGTTATGCCGAGCGTATCCATCATCCCGAGCGGCTCCTCTACCCGATGCGGCGAACCGGGCCGAAGGGCTCCGGCCAGTTTGACCGCATTTCCTGGGACGAGGCGTTAGACGAGATCGTCGCGCGCTTCGATGCGGCCGAACGCGAATTCGGGGCCGAGTCGATCTGGCCCTACTACTACGCCGGCACCATGGGGCTCGTGATGCGCGACGGCATCAATCGCCTGGCGCATGTCAAGAAATACTCCCGCTTCTATTCCACGATTTGCGCGAATATCGCGCGCGTCGGATTTTCGGTTGGCACCGGCAAGATCGCCGGCGTTGATCCGCGTGAAATGGGCGTCTCCGACCTCGTCGTGATCTGGGGAACCAACCCGGTGAACACCCAGGTCAACGTCATGACGCACGCGATGCGCGCTCGGAAGGAGCGGGGCGCCAAGATTGCCGCGATCGATATCTACAACAATGACACGGTGAAACAGGCTGACGTGAAGATCATCCTGCGGCCCGGCACCGACGCTGCTTTCGCCTGCGGCGTCATGCATGCGCTGTTTCGCGAAGGCTACGCAGATCGCGCCTACATGGATCGCTATACGGATTGCCCGGATGAACTGGAAGCACATCTCGCCACCAGGACGCCCGAATGGGCTTCCTCGATATCAGGCGTGCCGGTGGAGGAGATCGAGGCTTTCGCCCGCCTGGTCGGCCAAACCAAACGCTCGTTCTTCCGCCTGGGCTACGGCTTCACACGAAGCCGAAATGGTGCGGCGCAAATGCACGCGGCGCTCTGCATCCCGGCGGTGACTGGCGCTTGGCAATATGAAGGCGGCGGCGCATTTTTCAACAATGCCGCGATCTGGAAATTCAACGAATCCGTCATCGAGGGACATGATGCGATCGACCGCACCACGCGTTGGCTCGATCAATCGAGGATTGGACGTATCCTGACCGGCGACGCCGAGGCCTTGAAGGGCGGACCGCCGGTCAAGGCGATGCTGATCCAGAACACCAATCCGGTGACGGTGGCGCCGGAGCAGACCTTGGTGCGCGAAGGGTTTGCTCGGGAGGACCTGTTCGTGGCGGTCCATGAGCAGTTCATGACCGAGACCGCAGCCATGGCCGATATCGTCCTGCCCGCGACGATGTTCATGGAGCACGACGATCTCTATTACGGCGGCGGTCACCAGCACATTTCAGTTGGACCCAAGCTGATCGAGCCTCCGGCCGAATGCCGCAGCAACCATCAAGTGATTCAGGCACTCGGGCGCCGCCTCAATGCAGTCCATCCCGGCTTTGAGATGTCACCGCGTGAATTGATCGACGTGACGCTGAAGAAGAGCGGTCATGGCGATATCGAGAGGCTTGAGGCGGATTTGTGGCGTGACATCCAGCCAGATTTCCGGACCTCGCACTACCTCGACGGCTTTGCACATGCGGACAAGAAGTTCCACTTCAAGGCCGATTGGGCGCATCCGCCTTTCGGGATCGCCGGTTTAGGGCCGTGGGATCAGATGCCGTCGCTACCCGACCATTGGACCATTATTGAAGAGGCCGATGAGCAGCATCCGTTCCGGCTGGCAACCTCGCCGTCACGGAGCTACCTCAACACCAGCTTCAATGAGACGCCGGGATCCCGGGCCCGTGAGGGTAAGCCAACGGTGATGATCCATCCGGACGACGCGGCCGCTCTTTCGATTGCCGACGGCGATGCGGTGACGCTCGGCAACATGCGCGGCGAAACGACGCTAACGGCGAAGCTGTTTGACGGCGTGCGTCGCGGCGTGCTGATCGCCGAATCCATCCACCCAAATAAGGCCCATATTGGTGGCCGCGGCATCAATACGCTGACGGGCGCCGAGACGGTCGCCCCTGTCGGCGGCGCCGCGTTCCACGACAACAAGGTTTGGGTCCGGAAGGCTCGGGTCTCAGCCTAAATCGCTCTTGCAGTCGGCCGCCACCTGCCGCAAATGGTTGCCGGAAACGGCAAGAACAGGTGGGCCAGATGACCGAGACCAGCAGCGTGATCCTGGAGAAGCGAGGCCAGGCCTTCTGGATCACGATCAACCGACCGGACAAGCGCAATGCGCTCAATGGTGACGTGATCGCGGGCATCGCAAGAGGCTACCGCGACGCTCATGATGACAGCGCTGTCCGCGTCATCGTGCTGACAGGAGCGGGCGACAAGGCCTTTTGCGCGGGGGCCGACCTGCAGAACAGCGGCGCCGCCTTCTCGATGGATTATTCCAAACCGAACGTCGACTACGCCGATCTGCTGCGGCTCTCGCAAAATTCGACCAAACCCGCGATCGCGCGCGTAGGCGGCGTGTGCATGGCCGGCGGCATGGGCCTGCTATGTATGACCGATATGGCCGTGGCCGCCGATCACGTCATCTTCGGCCTTCCGGAGGTAAAGGTCGGCGTCTTCCCGATGCAGGTGATGAGCCTATTGCAGTCGATGGCGCCGCCTCGCCTGGTCAACGAATGGGCGCTGACCGGCGAGCCCTTTGACGCCAAGGCCGCGCAGGCCGCAGGGCTGCTGAATTATGTGGTGCCGGCGGCCGAGCTGGACGCGAAGGTCGAGTGGTTGATCAACCGCATCGTCGACAAGTCGCCGACCGCAATCCGGCGCGGCAAATATGCCATGCGCGCGATAGCCTCGATGTCGTTCGACGAGAGCATCGCCTATACCGAGAGCCAGATCGCGTTGTTGGCGATGACCGAGGATGCCAAGGAAGGCCTCAAAGCGTTCAGCGAGAAGCGCAAACCATCCTGGCCCGGGCGATAGGGCCGATCCAGGATAAGGAAATCTGCTCTCGTCGCGCCTTTTGCGACTATCCCGGATTCGCCTTGAGTCCGGCTGCTTCGATGCCCGCGATCGCGCAGATCTCATCGTTATCCGAAGTATCGCCGCTGACGCCAACGGCACCAAGCAGCGTGGTGCCATCCAGAACGAGTACGCCGCCGGGCACCGGTACCAGGCGGCCCTGCGCCAGCGCATTCACCGCGCCGATGAAATAGGCCTGCTCCTGCGCGCGCTGAAACAATGCCCGTGATCCCATGCCGAGCGCCAGCGCGCCATAGGCTTTCCCATGCGCGATCTCGGCGCGCATCAGGCTGGTCCCGTCCTGCGCGGCGGTCAGTTTGACCGCGCCGCGCGCGTCGAGGATGGTGATGACCAGGGGCTTGAGCTTTTTCTCGATGGCCGTAGCAAGCGCGGCGTCAAGGATCTTTCGGGCAACATCAAGCGTAAACTCAGTCATGGAGGGGTTCCTTTACGGGGGTAGAGTGACCTTCGGATTTCGCGCGATCCAGGCTCATGGCCAGCACGCGCGCGACATGGAGCGGAGAACGTGCAGTGCCATCCTTGATCTGGTGTCGGCACGAGGTGCCGTCAGCAACAATCAGCGTCGTGTCGTCGGCGCGGCGCACTGCGGGAAGGAGAGAGAGTTCAGCCATATCGATCGAGGCTTGGTAGGTGTCAGCGCCGTAGCCGAACGCGCCGGCCATGCCACAACAGCTCGACTCGATGCTTTCGACAGTCAGGTCCGGGACAAGGCGCAGCACTTTTTCGACAGGTTTGAACGCGCCGAATGATTTCTGGTGACAATGGCCGTGGACCAGGGCCTTGTTGGCGATGGCGCCAAGCGGCAGCCGCAAGCGGCCAGCCTCCGCTTCGCGCACCAAGAACTCCTCAAAGAGCAGCGCATGGGCGCTGATGTTTCTTGCGATTTCGTCGGAACGCAATGAGAGCAGTTCGTCGCGCAGGGTCAAAAGGCAGCTCGGTTCTAGGCCGACGATCGGCACGCCGCGCGCTGCGAAAGGCGCGTAGGTGGCGACCAACCGGTCCAATTCGGTGCGAGCCTGATCCACCATGCCAGCCGAGAGGAATGTGCGTCCGCAGCAAAGCGGCCGGGCGCGATCGATGGGCTGCGGGAGATGAACGCGGTAGCCGCCCTCCACGAGTACACGCAGCGCGGCATCGAGGTTCTCGCGCTCATAGGTGCGGTTGAAGGTGTCGGCGAACAGAACCACTTCATGGCCCTGTTCCGGACCAAAGACTTCCGCGTCCGTCTTGAAGACATCGCGCCGGAATGCCGGCAGCGATCGTTTCGAACTGATGCCCGTGAACCTTTCGAACAGCGCTCGTAACGATCTACTGCTGTTGCGCCAATTGGCTAATGGCGCAAAGCGCGACGCAAGACCCGCATAACGGGGCAAATAGCCAACCAGCCGGTCGCGGAGCGAGAGCCCGTGCTTCGCCGCTCGCGCAGCCAATACCTCGATCTTCATCTTGGCCATGTCGACCCCAGTCGGACACTCATGACGACAGGCCTTGCATGAGACGCAGAGCTTTAGCGTCTCCATCATCTCGTCCGACGAAAGCGCGTCGGGTCCCAACTGCCCAGATATGGCCAGCCGCAACGTGTTGGCGCGTCCGCGCGTAACGTCCTTCTCGTTGCGTGTCGCGCGATAGGACGGGCACATCACGCCGCCCTCAAGCTTCCGGCAAGCGCCGTTATTGTTGCACATTTCGACGGCACCTTGGAAACCGCCGCCGGCGCCCGGATATGCCGACCAGTCGAGTACGGTCTTCAGTTCGTTGACCTTGTATTGCGGCGAGTAGCGAAACAACGAACGGTCATCCATCCTTGGTGGATCGACGATCTTGCCGGGGTTCAGCACACCGTTCGGATCGAACCGATGTTTGATCTCCCTGAAGTCGGCGACAATGCGCGAGCCGAACATCGTCTCGTGAAATTCCGACCGCACCAGGCCGTCGCCATGCTCGCCGGAATGCGAGCCCTTGTATTCGCGCACCAGGGCAAACGCCTCTTCGGCGATGGCGCGCATCGCCTTGACGTCCTTTTCGAGCTTGAGGTTAAGCACGGGGCGGACATGCAGACAGCCTTCGGAGGCGTGAGCGTACATCGTGCCGCTGGTGCCGTGCCTGGCGAACACGGCGTTGAGCCGGTCGGTGTATTCAGCGAGATGCGGCAACGGCACCGCGCAATCCTCGACGAAGGAGACCGGCTTGCCTTCCTGCTTCATCGACATCATGACGTTGAGCCCGGCGGCACGGAAGTCGGCGATAGCGCTTTGCAGGGCGGGTTCGACGATCTCGACCACGCCACCCCATTTGCGCGGCGGCTTGTCCCAGCCGAAGCCGAGATCTCCCATCAACTCGCCCAGTTGCTTCAGCCGCGTGAGATTTTCAGCCTGATCCTCCTCAGCGAATTCCACCACCAGGATCGCATCGGGATCGCCGCGCACGGCGGAGGCGATGACCGGTTTGAACATCGCGATATCCCGGCCGAGCGCGATCATGGTGCGATCGACCAGTTCGACTGCGATCGGCCGCAGCTTGACCAGATGCTGGGCTGCGTCCATCGCCTCGTAGAAGCTGCCGAAATGACAGACGCCTAGCACCTTGTTGCGGATCGTCGGCCACAGCTTGAGCTCGACTTTGGTGGTGAAGGCGAGGGTACCCTCGGATCCCACCAGCAAATGCGCCAAGTTGTTCGGCGCATTGCGCGGCACCAGCGCATCGAGATTATAACCGCCGACCCGGCGCTGCACTTTCGGGAATTTGTCTGCGATTTCGGCTGCCTCACGCTCGCCGAGATCGAGCATGTCCCGGAAGAGTGTCAGCCCGCTGTCCGGTGAATTCACCTGCGCGAGATCGCGCGGCACTTCGCTGAAATGCAGGAGCGTGCCGTCGGCAAGCGCGGCATCCATCGACAGCGTATTGTCGCGCATGGTGCCGTAGCGCAGCGAGCGCCCGCCGCAGGAATTGTTGCCGGCCATGCCACCAATGGTGGCGCGTGAGGCGGTGGAGACGTCGACCGGAAACCACAGCCCATGCTTTCTGAGCTGGCGGTTGAGATCGTCGAGCACGATGCCCGGCTCGACCACGCAGGTCCGGTTCTCCACATCCAACGATAGGATTTTATTCAGGTGCCGCGAGAAATCGATCACAACGCCGTGGTTAACGGTTTGGCCGCATTGCGAGGTGCCGCCTCCACGGGGAGTCACGATCCGGCCGGCGTCGCGCGCGATCGTCAGCGCCCGCAGCGCCTCGTCCATAGTTCGGGGAACCACCACGCCCTCGGGCACGATCTGGTAGAACGAGGCATCGGTCGCGTAACGTCCGCGGCTGAAGGCGTCGAAAAGCACATCGCCTGTGATCTCGCGGGCCAAGCTCTTAGCGAGCGCGCTGCTGTCGGCCGTTTTTTGGGTCTGTTCGGCTCTCATTGCCGCCGCCGGTCGGTTCTCGTGCATTGCACCATTCTCTTGCCTTCCAAGGACCGGCTTGGCAAGGCAAAGCCCTGCTTCTTATGCATTGATGGGCACCGTTGGGCGAGGGACAAGCCCGCAAAATGGTGATATTCGAGCGGCTCGCGACGCCAAGCTAGACCGGGAAGGACGCCTCATGACCCTGCATACTGGACGGCATTTTCTGCAGATTCCGGGACCGACTAACGTGCCGGATCGGGTTCTGCGCGCCATGGACATGCCGACCCTGGACCACCGCGGTCCCGAATTTGCGGAGCTCGGCCATGCGGTGCTGGCGGCCATGCAACGGGTATTCCGGACCAAGCAGCCGGTGATCATCTATCCGTCCTCGGGGACGGGCGCCTGGGAGGCCGCGATCGTCAACACGCTCGCCCCCGGTGACAAGGTGTTGATGTGCGAGACTGGCCAGTTCGCCGTGTTGTGGCGCGGCATTGCCGACAAGTTCAAGCTCGACATCGACTTCGTTCCCGGTGACTGGCGCCACGGGGCCGATCTTGAGCAGATCGACGCGCGGCTATCCGCCGACCGCCAGCACAAGATCAAGGCCGTCATGATCGTCCACAACGAGACCTCCACCGGGTGCGTGACGTACCCCCTCGAGGTTCGCAAGATTATGGATCGGATCAACCATCCGGCGCTCTTGATGGTCGACACCATCTCCGGCCTCGGTTCGCTTGAATATGAACATGACGCCTGGGGCGTTGACGTCTCGGTCGCGGGTTCCCAGAAGGGATTGATGCTGCCGCCGGGCCTTGGCTTCAACGCCGTTTCGGAGAAGGCGCTGGCGGTGGCCAAGGCCAACCCTGCGATGCGGTCCTACTGGGACTGGCAGGAGGTGATCGCCATCAACAAGGTGGGCACTTGGCCCTATACGCCGGCGACTAATTTGCTGATGGGCCTGAGAGAGGCCGTGAAGATGCTGGAAGAGGAGGGCCTCGAAAATGTCTTCGCCCGCCACAAGCGCCACAGCGCGGCAACGCGCGCGGCGATGAAGGTGTGGGGGCTGGAGACCCAGTGCCAGGATCCCCAAGCGCATTCGCCGGCCCTGACCGGTGTGGTGATGCCGGAAGGCCATGACGCCGACAATTTCCGCAAGGTGGTGCTGGAAAACTTCGACATGTCGCTCGGGACCGGCCTGAACAAGATCAAAGGCAAGGTTTTCCGGATCGGCCATATCGGGCACTTCAACGACTTGATGCTGATGGGCACGCTGTCGGGCGTCGAGATGGGGCTGGACCTGGCCAAGGTGCCGCACCGGAGCGGTGGAGTGTTGGCGGCGATGGAGGTGCTCAAGGGGCGCGACGTCTTGCCGATGCCGAAGGCCGCGGTCGCCTGAGCCGGTCCGACAACGAGAGAAAGAGGTCGCCATGAACGCCCCAGTCACTCCCAGCGAAGACCTGATCTATTCCGTCGAGGAGGGGATCGCCAAGATCATTTTCAACCGGCCGCAGGCGCGTAACGCGCTGACCTTCGCGATGTACGAGCAGATGGCCTCGATCTGCGAGAGCATCAACGAGGACCGCTCGATCAAGGCGCTGATCCTGACCGGTGCCGGTGACAAGGCTTTTGCCTCCGGTACCGACATCTCGCAATTCCGCGCCTTCAAGACCGCGCAGGACGCACTTGACTATGAGGCGCGGATCGACCGTGTGCTCGGCGCTCTCGAGCAGTGCCGGGTGCCTGTCATTGCGGCGATTGCCGGAGCCTGCACGGGCGGCGGCGCCGGGATCGCAGCCTGCTGCGACATCCGGATCGGTACCGAAGCGACGCGGATCGGATTTCCAATCGCACGTACGCTCGGTAATTGCCTCTCGATGTCGAATATTTCGCGCATCGTCGCGCTGGTCGGTCCGGCGCGCACCAAGGATATGATTTTCAAGGCTCGCCTGGTCGAGGCGCCGGAAGCGCTGGCGCTCGGCTTGCTCAATGAAGTCGTGCCCGACGTCGCGACCTTGCAGCGCCGCGCCGACGAGACCGCAAAGCTCATTGCGAGCCACGCGCCGATCACGCTCGAAGTGACGAAGGAGGCGGTGCGTCGCATCCGCCGCACGCTGTCGCGTGATGAGGGCGAGGATCTGATCCTGCGCGCCTATATGAGTGAGGATTTTCGAGAGGGCATGGACGCGTTCCTCAACAAGCGCACGCCGAACTGGAAGGGCAAGTAGGTATCATCGTCTTTCCGTGAGATCGACGCTGGGCGGACGCTGCCGCGAGCCGACGTCGCGTGGACAGGCTCGCGGAGAGGGCCGAATTCTTTGCGTCGCTCTTACAATCTCATCCCAAAGTCAGTAGCAATGTGGTCGTTCGCGGCTTGAACTTCGCGTTCCCAGTCCGCAGAATGGCGATGCAGGCACGCCCCTGATGTGCCAATCTAAATAAAGACATAGGGAAGAGACGTGAGACATTTTGCAGGAGCCGCGACCGCTCTGGCGGCCGTTCTTACGACCGCGCCGGCACTTGCCGCTTGGGAGCCGACCAAACCCGTCGAGATCGTCGTCGCTGCCGGAGCCGGCGGCGCCTCCGACCAGATGGCGCGCATGATGCAGGCAGCGATCCAGAAGAACAATCTGATGAAGCAGCCGATGGTGGTTTCGCTCAAGGGCGGCGCATCGGGTGCCGAAGCGCTAATGTATATGAAATCGAGCGAGGGTGATCCAAACAAGGTGCTGATCGCCTATTCCCTGATTTACATGCTGCCGCTGTCGGCGAAAATTCCGTTCAACTGGCGTGACCTCACTCCGGTATCGGTGGTCGCAATGGATCAGTTCGTTTTGTGGGACAACGCATCGGGTCCCAAGACAGTGAAGGAGTTCATTGCGGCAGCGAAGGCTGCATCCTCGCCCTTCAAGATGGGCGGCACCGGCTCCAAGCGCGAGGATCACGTGCTCACCGTGTTCATGGAGCAGAAGACCGGCGCGAAATTCTCCTATCTGCCCTACAAGTCTGGCGGAGAGGCGGCGACGCAATTGGTCGGGAATCACACCGAAGCCAACGTCAACAATCCATCTGAGAATCTGGAAGTCTGGCGCGCCGGCCAGGTGCGCGCGCTCTGTGTGTTCGACAAGGAGCGCATCTCCTACAAGACCAAGGTCACCGAAACGCAATCCTGGAACGACATCCCGACCTGCAAGGAAGAGGGGCTCGACGTCCAATACCTGATGCTGCGGGCGATGTTCCTGCCGGGCAAGGTTACGGCCGAGCAGCAGGCATTCTATGTCGACCTGTTTCAGAAAGTAACGCAAACGCCGGAATATAAGGATTATATGGAAAAGCAGGCGCTGAAGCCGATCTTCCTCACCGGCAAGGACATGGTGCAGTTCCTGGAGGAAGACGACAAGCTCAACGCTTCGCTAATGAACGAAGCGGGCTTCATCGCCAAGTAACGCGTCACGGCAGCAGTCGGCTTCCCGCTCTCATTTATCCGCGTGGCCGTAGCCGGCCATGCGGACACGCACATTTTCGATCTCTTCGGTCGGCAGCAGACGCGGCTTCCCGATCTGCAGACAGCCGTGGTACTGCCGCGCCAGCGTTTCGACCTCGACCGCCAGCCACATGGCCTTTGCCAGCGATGGCCCGACGGCGATCATGCCGTGATGTTCGAGGAGGCAGGCCAGCCTTCCATCGAGCGCCTTGACCGCATGCGCCGAAAGTTCCTGCGTTCCGAATGTGGCGTAGGGCGCACAGCGGATCGTGTCGCCGCCGGCGCAGGCGACCATGTAGTGGATCGGCGGGATCTCCAGACCCATGATGGCGAGGATCGTGCAATAGGTCGGGTGGGCGTGAACCACGGCGTTCACGTCCGGGCGAGCGCGCAGGATGTCCAGGTGGAAGCGCCATTCGCTCGATGGCCGCTGCGCCGGATCAAATGAGCCGTCGAGACCCATATAGACGATCTGCTCGGGCCGCATCGTCTCATAGGAGACGCTGGTCGGAGTGATCAGCAGGCCGGCCTCATGCCGCAGGCTGATGTTGCCCGAAGTGCCCTGGTTGATGCCGAGCGCATTCATGCGCAGGCAGGCATCGATGATGGATTGGCGTTTTTCCTTGTCGTTCATGGTTAACCTATCAAACGCCGTTTACGGCCCCTCGAGAATGCTTGATTATTGCGTCGCAGTATAGTCGAACGTTACTTCGAAAGTCTGATCGGGAGAGGCCATGACCAGCGCCGTGCTAGGCATTATCGGCGGATCCGGCATCTATGACTTGCCGGGTCTTGAAAACGTCCGCGAGGAGGCGATCAGGAGCCCCTGGGGCGAGCCCTCCGCGCCGCTCCGCTTTGGCACCATTGCCGGCCTGCCGATCGTGTTCCTGCCGCGGCACGACAAGGGGCACCGCCTGTCCCCCTCCGACATCAACTACCGGGCCAATATCGATGTGCTGAAGCGGGCGGGGGTTACCGACTTGGTGTCGCTGTCGGCCTGCGGATCGTTCAAGGAAGAATTGCCGCCTGGCACTTTCGTGATCATCGATCAGTTCGTCGACCGCACCTACAAGCGCGAAAGCTCGTTCTTCGGCAAAGGCTGCGTCGCTCATGTCTCGATGGCGCATCCGGTATCGCCGCGCTTGCGCATTCATCTGGCGGCCGCCGCAGAGGCCGAAGGCATTCCCTTCGCGCGCAGCGGCACCTATCTGTGCATGGAAGGTCCGCAGTTTTCGAGCCTTGCCGAAAGTCTGACGTACAAGGAACTCGGCTACGCGGTGATAGGCATGACCAATATGCCTGAGGCGAAGCTCGCTCGCGAAGCGGAGATTTGCTACGCGAGCGTCGCGATGGTGACCGACTTCGATTGCTGGCATCCGGATCACGATGCGGTGACCGTGCAAGACATCATTCGCGTGCTTAGTTCAAATGCCGAGAAAGCCAAGGCGCTAGTGACGCGCCTGGCAAAGGATTTTCCGCGCGAGCATGAGCCGTGCCCGATCGGCTCCGATCGCGCGCTCGAGACCGCGCTGATCACGGCGCCCGAGGCGCGCGATCCGGAACTGCTCAGGAAGCTCGACGCGGTAGCAGCGCGGATCCTGCGTTCATGAAAGTCGACGGCCGGCATTTCCGCAGCATTTGGCTCGAGCCCGACGGCTGGTCCGTCGGGGCTATCGATCAGCGGCGGCTGCCGCATGAGTTTGTCATCGCGAGCCTGACGAGTGCGGAGGAGGCTGCGGACGCAATCCAAACCATGCTAGTCCGCGGTGCGCCGCTTATCGGTGCTACCGCCGCTTACGGCATGGCGTTGGCCATGCACGCTGATCCGTCCGACGTGGCGCTCGATCGCGCATACAAGCTGCTGATCGCGACCCGGCCGACGGCCATCAATCTGAAATGGGCGCTCGACGAGATGGCGGCTGTGCTTCGTCCGCTGGCGCCCTCCGTGCGCAGGGAGGCAGCATATAAGCGTGCCGGCGAGATCGCCGATGAGGACGTCGGGATCAACCAGGCGATCGGCAGCCACGGCCTCGAAGTCATCGAGGCGATCGCTGCCGAGAAAGCCGGCGGCACCATCAACATTTTGACGCACTGCAACGCGGGCTGGCTGGCTACCGTCGATTGGGGGACGGCGACGGCACCGATCTACCGGGCTCATGACATGGGACTCAGCGTTCATGTCTGGGTCGACGAAACGCGTCCGCGCAATCAGGGGGCCTCACTCACCGCCTGGGAACTCGGCCACCATGGCGTCCCACACACCATCATCCCCGACAACACGGGGGGCCATCTGATGCAGCACGGCATGGTCGATCTGGCGATCGTTGGAACCGATCGGGTCGCAGCCAATGGCGATGTCTGCAACAAGATTGGTACCTACCTGAAGGCGCTCGCCGCGCGCGACAACAGCGTGCCATTCTATGTTGCACTGCCGTCGCCGACTATCGACTTTAGTATCAATGATGGCCGGCAAATTCCGATCGAACAGCGTGCAGCAAGCGAAGTGACGCATTTGAGTGGGCGTACGGCGGATGGACGAATTGAGATGGTGCGTGTGGTCCCCGAGGGCTCGCCGATCGCTAATTACGGCTTTGACGTCACGCCGGCGCGCCTGGTGACTGGTTTGATTACCGAACGCGGCGTGGTCCGACCCGATCATGCTGCACTTGCGAGCGCGTTCCCGGAGCGGACCGGCAGGCGTTGAGCGCTAGATTGACGCCGGTTGCGGCAGCACGTATCCACGCTGGAGCGCCCGTCCGAACCGTCTGCCTCCATGTCCAACACCGATATCGAAATCGTCGTCGACGATCCGACTGCGCCGGAAGCTAATTCACCCGCGGTGACCAGCAATCGCGTCGTGGACGCTGTCGTGTCGCTCGTGTTGCTCGCGCTTGCCGTCACGCTCGGATGGGATAATTGGCGCACGGGCGCGGCGTGGGATGCGACCGGCCCCGAGCCGGGCTACTTCCCGTTCTACCTTTCGATCGTTCTTGGCGGCGCCAGCCTCTACGGGCTGCTTGCAGCGATCTTCTCGCGCAAGGAAGCTTCCGAGATCTTTGTGACACGGGCACAACTTCGCCGGGTCATGGCGGTGTTCGTGCCGACGGTCTTGTTCTGTCTCGCCACGCAATTCCTTGGGCTCTATGTTGCGAGCTTCCTCTTGATCGCTGGCTTCATGCGCTTTGTCGGCAAGATCGCGGCGTGGAAGTCTCTGCTCACCGCTTTCATCTTCACCGCCGCGATGTTCGTGACGTTTGACATCGCCTTCGACGTCATCATGCCGAAGGGACCGCTCGAAGCGGCCCTTGGCTACTAATCGATCGGCGGGACTTTCAGTCATGGAAGCTTTTGGCCTGCTCCTTCATGGCTTCGCCGTTCTCCTCACCTGGAAAACGCTGTTACTGATGATGGTCGGGCTCGTGCTCGGCATTTTCGTCGGCGTACTGCCGGGGCTTGGTGGGCCGAATGGCGTGGCGATCCTGTTGCCATTGACGTTCACGATGGACCCGACCTCGGCCATCGTGATGCTATCCTGCATCTACTGGGGGGCACTGTTCGGCGGCGCCATTACCTCTATTCTGTTCAATATTCCCGGCGAAGCTTGGTCTGTTGCGACCACGTTTGACGGCTATCCGATGGCGCAGCAGGGCAGGGCGGCGGAAGCGCTGACGGCTGCTTTCACCTCGTCCTTCATCGGCTCGCTGGTCGCGGTGCTCCTGATCACGTTTCTTGCCCCGATGATCTCGTCGTTCGCGCTGAAGTTCGGGCCACCGGAATTCTTTGCGGTCTATCTGCTGACCTTCTGCTCCTTCGTCGGTCTTGGCCGCGAGGCCAAGCACAAGACCGTCATCTCGATGTCACTTGGTCTTCTGCTTGCCGGCGTCGGCATGGACACCGTGTCCGGCCAGCTCCGCATGACCTTTGGTTCTACCGAGCTGCTCCGCGGCATCAACTTCCTGGTCGCGGTCATCGGCCTGTTCGGCATCAGCGAAATCCTGCTGACAATGGAAGAGCGTCTGGCGCTGCGCGGCCATGCTGCCGGCATCAGCCTGCGCGTGGTGCTGTCGGTCTGGAAAGATCTACCGAAATACTGGGTGACGCTGGTGCGTTCATCCTTCATCGGTTGCTGGCTTGGAATCACGCCGGGCGGCGCGATCGCCGCCTCGTTCATGGGCTACAATCTCGCCAAACGCTTTGCCAAGGACCAGGACAGTTTTGGCAAAGGCCGTATCGAGGGCGTATTTGCGCCGGAGACGGCGGCGCATGCGTCCGGCACCTCAGCGCTGCTTCCGATGCTTGCGCTCGGAATTCCCGGATCTGGAACCGCCGCCATCCTGCTCGGCGGCTTGATGGTATGGGGACTTAATCCTGGGCCGCTCTTGTTCGTCGAGCACAAGGATTTCGTTTGGGGCCTGATTGCCTCGATGTATCTCGGCAACGTCGTCGGCCTGGTCCTGGTGCTGACGACGGTGCCGATCTTCGCCTCGATCCTGCGCGTGCCGTTTGCCGCTGTTGCGCCGATGATCGTGGTGTCCTGTGCGATCGGCGCTTACGCGATCCAGAATGCGATGTTCGATATCTGGCTGATGCTGGGCTTTGGCGTGGTCGGTTACGTCTTCAAGAAGATCGGCATTCCCTTGGCGCCGTTCACGCTCGCGCTTGTGCTCGGCAACCGCGCGGAGGATGCCTTCCGGCTATCGATGATCGGCTCCGGCGGCGATATGAAGGTGTTCTGGTCGAACGGGCTCGTCGGTTCGATCACGACGCTCGCAATCGTCCTGTTGTTCTGGCCCTTGATCGACATGGCGCTTAGCGGCGCCACTCGCCGGCTGCGGCCGGCGAAGGCGTAAAGCCTCACACGACTTTGCGCTGCCTGAGCTCGGCGATCTCATCCTTGCTGAAGCCGAACTCCGCCAGCACTTCGTCGGTCTGCTCGCCGAATTCCGGCGGGCGCGCCGCCATGGTGCTTGGCGTCCGTGACAGTGTCACCGGTTGGCCCACCAGTCGGATGTGGCGGTTCTCTGCGTTCGGCACGTCCTGGGCGATGCCGAGATATTTCACTTGCGCATCCTCGAACATCTGGTCGATGGAATAGATCGGGCCGCAGGGCACGCCGGCTGCGTTCAGCTCGTTGACCCAGGTCTCGGTGGATTTCTTATGCGTCAGCTCGTTGATCCTCGCGTTGAGCGCGTCGCGGTTCTTGGAGCGTGCCGGAGCCGTGGCATAGTCGGGATCGCTGATGAGTTCGGGCGCCCCGATCGCCTGTGCGCAGCGTTCCCAGATGCGTCCGCCTGTCGTGGCGATGTTGATGTAACCATCCGACGTCTTGAACACGCCGGTGGGGATCGACGTCGGGTGGTTGTTCCCTGCCTGCTGCGCCACGTCCTTTTCCATCAGCCAGCGCGCGGCCTGGAAATCCAGCATGAAGATCTGCGCCTGCAACAGCGACGTTTGTACCCATTGACCCTCACCCGATACGTCGCGTTCCAGGAGCGCCGTGAGGATGCCGATCGCACAGAACAGGCCAGCGGCAAGGTCGGCAATGGGAATACCGACCCGCATTGGGCCGCCGCCGGGCGCGCCGGTCACTGACATCAATCCGCCCATGCCCTGCGCGATCTGATCGAACCCCGGGCGTTTATGGTAGGGCCCGTCCTGGCCGAAGCCGGAGATGCTGCCATAGACAATGCGCGGATTGATCTGGCGGAGACTCTCGTAGTCGATGCCGAGTTTGGCTTTGACATCAGGCCGGAAATTCTCAACCACAACGTCAGCCTGTTCGGCTAGCCGCTTGAATACTTCGAGGCCTTTCGGATCCTTGAGATTGAGCGTCATCGCGCGCTTGTTGCGGTGCAGGTTCTGGAAGTCCGAGCCATGCCGTGGGCCGCCCGGTTGCTCGCCGCCGGCGTCCTCCGTCAATGCATCGATCTTGATGACGTTGGCACCCCAGTCCGCGAGCTGCCGCACACAGGTGGGGCCGGAGCGGACGCGGGTGAGGTCGAGAACTGTGAATCGGGACAGGGCTTGCGATGCATGCGGGACGGGCATTACGGGGACTCCGGATCGAACGGCGGCGCTACAATAGCGCCGGACAACCTCCCGGCAAGGTCTGCCTCCCGCCAGCAACGGCATGGCGGACTTGATGTTTTGAGTGGCTTGGCGGGGATCGTAAGGGAAGGCGGCCGGGATCTGTTTTAGGGACATCCGCAAGACCGGGTGCGCTTTTCATGTTCGGGTGGCTGCTCCGCGCCAGTGGCCTCTGTGGTCCATGAGAGCCCGCTTGCCGCATGTTTTGGCACGAGGGCCAAGTATCGACATCCCATCGGGTTGCTGCTAGCCCCCTCTGTACGTCAAAGGGGTCCCCGGACTTGATCGAAGAGCCAAACGCGCGCGGCAGAGAGAACGTCCCCGCGGGCATTTCGCCCCCGACCCGGGCACGACGGCTGCTTGCGGGTTGGTCCGCCAGCATTTTCCAGATGGTGCTCGGGATCATCCAACAGGTCGCGCTGGTTCCTGTCTTTCTGCATTTCTGGAGCGGCGAGGAGCTGGCCGCCTGGTTCGTCATCTATGCGATCGGCAACCTTGTGCTGGTTGCTGATGCCGGCCTGCAGCTTCGTGCCATCAATCGCTTCTTCTCATTCAAGTCCAGCGTTGATTGCGACGGCCGCACCACGACATTCTATGCTGCGATAATGCGGCTCTACCTCTGGCTTAGCGTCCTGCTCGTCGGTCTGGTGCTGGCAGCGGCGCTGGCTGTTTCGCCGTCCACGGTGTTCCGGTTCGAGGCGATCGAGAATTTCGATGCTGCCTTTGTGGCGATGACGGCGGGTATGCTGCTCACGCTTCCGGCGGGTCTGGTGTCGGCACTCTATCGGGCGCGGGGCCTGTACGGCCGCGCTGTCTGGTTGCAGAGCTTCGGAACGCTGATCGGACAGGTCGCGCAGTTGGTTGCTATTGTCGTGACAGCGAGCTTGTTTGCCGTCACGTTCGCCTATGTCGCGATGCAGATATTGATTGCGGTCTATCTGATCACCATCGATGCATCGCGCTTGCATCCATTCCTGCGCAAGGCGCGGGGCAGACGTCCCATGCGCTGGATGGTCGGTCAGCTACGCAAGGCCGCGCCGTTCGGAATCGCTGGCGCGACCGAGCTGGCGCTGATGAACCTCCCGGTGCTCCTGGTCAGCGCGCTGGTAGCCGATCGCGTCGCTGTCGCACAATGGGGATTGATCCGCGTTGCGGCTGGGCTATTGCGGGCGCTCTGCCTGCAGGTAACTCTTCCGCTGGCTGCTGAACTCGGCCACGACTATGCTGTTGGTGCGACCGAACGGTTGCGCGCGCTCTATGCCCGCGGTTCGGTATTTGTGGCGGTGCTCGCCAGTGCGGTCGTGTCGGGACTGTTGCCGTTCTGGCCCGATTTCTTCGTGCTCTGGACCCGCGGTGCCATTCCCTACGATCCGTTGCTGGCAAAGACGATGCTGATCGGCACCAGCGTGGCCGCGCCCGCGATCTTGGCGTTAAGCTATGCCAATTACAGCAACCGGGCCGATCTTCTTGTACGCAGCAAGGGGCTGCAGCTCATTGTCTTTCTCGTGCTATCGCTGCTGCTGATCCCTCAACTGGGCCCGCTCGGCGCGGCGGCCGCGATCGTGACGAGCGATCTCCTGGTTCAGTTCGGTCTGTTGACGCTTGTCATCATGCGTCAAACGCTCATGCATCCGTTCCGTCACCTGGCGTTTCTGGCGGGGGTAATGGGTGCGACGATAATCGCAGGCTGGGGGTTGGGAATTATGATCCGCTCCATGATATCCTGGACCGGCATGCAGCGCTTCTTCGCGGAATGTGCGATCTGGCTGGTGGTTGCAGGAGTGGCGGCGATCCCGTTGCTGATCGGAAATATCCGCGAAAAGATAATCGCGACGATCCCCCGATAGGATCGTCCGCGGTCCTCAATAGATCCGAGGGTAGCGGCGGTACCGCAGTCTCAGAAGGTGCTGCGCGAACTCGCGATGTCCGTCGTCAATCTGGCGCGCAAAATATTCGAGCCTCTCTTTGCCCGCGGTGGCGAGCCGGGCACGTTCCTCGGGTAGGCTGGCCTTGACGATGGCTTCCGCCAGCGAAGCGGGATTGTCGTAGTCGAACAGGATGGCGGCATCGCCGGCTTGCGCCTTGAAGGCTTCGGGATAGATCACGGGCGTGCCGACCGACCAGGCTTCGAGCGGCGGCAGATTGGTCGGACCGAAGTAGCTTGCCATCACCAGCGCCGCTGCGTTGCGATAGAGCGGGCCGAGTTCGATAGAGGGAACAAAGCCGAGGATACGCACGCGGTCGCCAAGGCCGAGTTGCGCGGCTAAGGCTTGGATTGCGCTACGCGAACCGCGATCCGATCCACATAGCACCAGCGTTGTCTGTACCCCGTGCTCCTGCAGCAAACTCATCGCCAGCAGGATGGTTGCGTGATTTTTATGAGACCAGAACTGGGCGGGGTAGAAGAGATAGTCGGGCTCAAGCCCGTACTTGCGCAGGATCGCGCCGTCCGCATCCGTTTGCTCGCCAGCCTCACCCGACCGTGTCACATAAGGCGATGGCGAAAACGGGATACAAACCGCGCGATTCCTTTCCATCGCATAACGACGGCACAGCGCGTCAATTACCTCCTCGGCGTTGGCGACGACCAAAGCTGCCTTGGTGCTGGCGCTGCGAAAGACGATTTCGCGGCGTTCGAACTCGGCGAATTCGCGCGCCTCGTCGAATTCCGGCGAATCGCGGTGGCAACCGTCGAATATCGTGACGATGAAAGGCAGCTTGTAGAGCACAAGTTGCCAGTTCGACGTCGTCAGGAAATAGACGATGTCGACCTGCTCCCGGATCAGCCGCTTTTCAAAGGGCGGACACAGATGCAACGCGTACTGCAGGAGATCGAACCATCCGCAGTATTTCAGGAACAGGAACAGCCGGTCGAACCAGCCAATCCGCAACAGCTTGGCCTCGATGCCGAGTTCAGCCAGGATGGCGATATTGTTCGGCTGAGTAGTAAAGACGGTCACACCAATGTCGGCCGTCTTCGCCCAGCCGCGCAGCCATGTGATATCGCTAAGCCCTTGCTGGAAGCCGCCGCCAACCTCGAGCGGCAACTCCAGCACGACGCCAACGTGAAACTGCCTCACGGTTGAACCGTCTTTTTTCTGGCGATAGAGTAAGCCGCCCAGTCTCGCGAGTTCGGCGGGCTGGTCGTCGACAGCCACGCATAGTGACCGATTGGTTCGAAACCGGTCGCGCCGAGAAGCGCCTCGACCTCGAACGGAAACCAGTAGCGGAGGTGGTGTGCTTCGTCGATCCGATGGATCGTCGATTGCGCAACGTCCTCGCAGAACAGCGTGTAGTTGACCTGAACGGTCGCGCTGGCCTCATTATGGTTGGATTGGGCGATCCGGGTGACGCGCAGTGGCGCGCGTTCAACGACCTTGACACGGGTTTCAACGCCTTGCGCGAGTACGGCGCCGCCATACCAATAGTCGAACAGGAGAATACCGCCCGGCTTGAGTGCGATGGCCGCACTCGCCAGCATGTTCTGAAGTCTTCCCCGGCTGGTCTGGTAGCTTGCCACATGGAACAGGGCGACCGCGGCGTCGAAATCCCGCTCCGGGCCGGATTCACAGACGTCCCCCTGCCGGAATCGAACGTGTTCCGAACCGCCTCCCGTGCGCGCCTCGGCCCGGCGGATCATGTCTGCGCTGATGTCGACCCCGGTGACTGTCCATCCCATGCGCGCGAATTCATGGGCGTGTACGCCGGTGCCGCAACCGAGATCGAGCAACGTACCGGGCGTAGCGCCATGACGACGGAGTTGCACGTCCACAAAGGATGCTTCCGCGGCATAATCCTTGTCCTGATAGAGGAGGTCATACCACGGCGCGTAGCGTTCGAAGGCGCTCAAGCAAGGATCTCCTTCAGCGCCTGTGCGGATCGCACGATCTGGTCGTCCGTCAATCCAAGGCCGCTCGGGAGATAGAAGCCGCGGCGCGCGATCCGCTCCGCGTGAGGATGCGAGTCGCTCGCGAACAGGCCGGCTCTGCGCAGGACGGGCTGTTCATGCATGCACCAAAAGAAGGGACGGGTGCCGATGCCCTTGCCGGCAAGCCGGCGCATCGCTTCCTTGGCGTCGAACTCGACCGCGTCTTTCAGGACGACGCCGTACACCCAATAGACGTTGTCAGCGTAATTGGTGCGGGGGATAGGGCGCTGGATCAGATCGAGCCCTTCCAGGAGCTCGTCATAGCGTCGGCCGGTCCGGCGCTTGATGTCGATCATCTCGCCCAGCCGTTCGGTCTGGGCGACGCCGAGCGCGGCCTGCAGGTTGGTCATGCGCGCGTTCCATCCAAGCTCTTCATGGACGAAACGCTGCTCGGGCTTGAAGCAGAGGTTGCGGAGGCTGCGCAGCCGGTCGGCGAGTTGCGCGTCATCGGTCAGGATCATGCCGCCTTCGCCCGTCGTGACGTGCTTGTTCGGATAGAAGCTGAACGTGCTCGCGTCTCCAAAGCTGCCGCAGGGCTGGCCGCGATAAGTCTGGCCGTGCATCTCGGCAGCGTCCTCGATCACGCGAAGGCCATGCTTGCGCGCAAGTTCAAGGATTGGGTCGAGGTCGACCGGCAGGCCGTAGATGTGCACCACCATGATTGCGCGGGTTTTCGAGGTGATCGCTGCTTCTACTGCGTCCGCGGTCATATTCCAGGTGTTCGGATCACAGTCGACCACGACGGGAACAAGTCCGGCGCGGATCACCGCGGATGCGCAACTGATGATCGTAAACGTCGGGATGATGACTTCGCTGCCCGGCTCGAGCGAAAGCGCGTGAACGGCAATATCGAGCGCAACGGATCCGTTGGTGACGGCAATGCCGTGGCGCCGTCCCGCGATCTGCGCCATCGCCGCCTCAAACCGCGGAATGAATGGGCCTTCCGAAGATATCCATCCGGTGCGAACGCACTCGGCCAGATATTCAGCTTCGTTTCCGTTCAGGAGCGGCGTGTTGACTGGAACGAAATCCTGCGTCACGCAACCGGACCCTTGATCCGCCTCACAGCCGCTGGCGCCTCGGGGAAGCGCGTCTTGTCGCCTTCGCCCGCGTAGGGGCCCTGCTTGATTTCAATCATCTCGAGCGGTTCCAGCACCTCGAATCCGTGCGCACCGCTGCACAGAAGAATGATGTCCCCGGCCGAGAGCACGCGGCTCTCCAGATATTCTTCGCTCTCGGTGTAGAAGTCGACCTGCAGCTTGCCTTTCTGGATTACCAGCACTTCCTGGGTGTAGTGAACCTCGCGCGTCACCTTGTTGTGCCGATGCGGCGCAATGCTCTTGCCCTTGGGGTGGCTCATATAGGCAAGCTGCTGCGACAATTCGGGTGTGGAGAAAAACGTGATCCCCGGTTCCCGAAAGGAGGCGCGAACGATGATCGCGTAGAGCTGATCGTTAAAGCGACAGTGTTCGACGCTATCCATCGGCTGGCCGAAAAAGGTGAGTAAAATCAACCGCAAAGCGGCTATTTTGAGGGCAATGTGGCTGCTTTGCCCCCCGGCGTCAAGGAAATATTCCGTCCATCCCGTCGCGCCGGATGGTCACGAATTTTCGACGGCGGCTAGGATTGCGCGGGTACGTTCGCGGTAATTATGCGCCTTCAGCGTGCGGCGCTGACCGGCAGCAGCAATTTCCTTTCGTGCTGCATCGTCCGCGAGATATCGGTCGATCTTTTCAATGCACTCGTCGATGGAGCGCCATGCCACGACTTCGCGGTCAAGGTCGAACAGCGTGTGCAGATTGTCCTTGAAATCAGTAAGCAGGAACGTGCCGACGCCGGTCGCTTCGAAAAGCCGCACATTTCCGGCCTCCTGGCCGGCCATGTCGATGTGGGAGTTCAGCGTGATGCGCGACCGCCGCAGGGCCTGATACATCTCAGTGCCCCAGGCCTCGCCTTGAAAGCAGCGATGCAGCGGAGAGGAGGCGGGGAGGCCCGGCGCGATATTGCCGAACAGCTTGAGATCGTAACGCGCGGCAACTGCCTCCAATAGCGCGATCCGTTGCTGATGATCGGCCGAGACGGTGCCGACGAAGGAGATGTCGATGTCCATGGCCGGTGCGGGAGGTAGCGCATCGTTCACGTAAGGTTCGAAGGCGAGGTGGCTCACTTCGGCGCGGACGCCGAGGCTACGAAAGAAACCCACGGTGGCGGCGAGTTGCGACAGCATCAGATCATAGACCGACCAGTCTTCGCCGCGGGACGGTGCAATTCCGATCTGGCCGACCAGGATCGGCTTGCCGATCCCCTTGATGCGCCGCATCAGGCCGGTATCGGCATGGAAGGTGTCCTGGTTCAGCACTAGATCGGGCCTGAAATCCTCGATCTGGGCGAGCAGGATTCTTTCGGCTTGTTCATCGAGCTTCGGGCTGAGCCCCACCTTGCGGGCGAGCGGCCGCAGCATCGGCTTGAAGGGAGCGACCGCCTGCAGCAGCCAAGCGGGAAGCCTGTTACTGGCGCTCATGGTTGACCCGATGGCTGCCACGGCCATGCCATGCTCCCGAGCCCAGGCCGCCTGCAGCCAAGGGTTGTTGACATGGATCTCCGCCGCGGAATGGCCCTGCGCGGAGAAATTCTTCGAGTAGAAGTCCGCGACACCGAACAGGCTGTTGTTTCGCGCGGCCATTTGGGTGGAGTAGGGTGCAGTTTCAAGTCCCGCCTGGCTACGATAGAGCCGGGCAAGAAACCGCGGGTAGTCGGCGTTGAGGATCAGGATACGCATGATTTGCTGGACGCGTCGTCTTGAACCGGCTGCGCGGGATTGCGTTTCTCCTCAGCGCTCTTCGTCGACTGAATGAAGGTTCTGCGGCGTGATATACCAAAGCAGATACAGGATCGCCAGACCATGCGTGAGCAAGACAGTCGACAGCGGGACGTTGAGCAGCGCCTGAGCCATGATCGCGCTTGAGGTTAGAATAAACCGAGGTGGCAATCCCGCGGACAACCGGCTCCCAAGCGCAATGATTAATCCGCACAGGAAAATGGCAACTGGAGCAAGGTAGGGACCCGCTGATGCGATGCCTTCAGTTGCAAACAACGAGGCATTGAAGAAGCCGAGGTGATAGGTCCCTTCCATCACCACGGACAGCGGGTCTTGGTAAGCACACGGCATGAGGGGTTTGAGGAGCCAAATCTGGCAGAAATAAGTGTAGCTGTGGCTCGAAAAATAGTGGCTGTAAATGTCCAGCGCTACGGAAGGGATCGCGACCATCCGAAAGTTGATCAATAGGAAATACGTCCACGCCCCGAACGCTATCGCAAGCAACCCGACAAGCGTCGGCAGAAGCAACGATAAGACGAGCGATAGCCTCGCTTCAAAAAGCGAAGTCAGAAGCAATATGAAGGCAAGCCAAACTGGTGCGAAGAGGGCGACTTTGGTCAGGGTAACCGGATAAAGAAGAAGCAGAAGTAGCAGGGCGGCCGCCGCTCCCCAACGATTCCCGCGCTCAACGAAGCCCGCGAATGCAAATGGAAGCAGCACGCTCGCATTGACCGAGAGCAGGTACTTAAGCGGTCGGGGAAAATCGAGGTCGTTTCGGAATTCGTAAATCGACGACATCCCGACGAGCCTGAAATTGTAGTATGCGCCGATTGCTACCGTGACTGCGGCAATCAAGAGGATAAATTTGAGCGTGTTGTCGAACGCCCGCTTCGAGAGGGTGAGCCTCCGTCTAACGGGTGAGGAGATCAACAGGGTCGGCAGAACAAAAGCAAAAGTCGCTGCAGCGACTGATGTCCCGTACAGCGCGTGGTCATATTTGAGGTCTGAAAATGAACTCAGCCACATGTAGCCGAGCGCCACCATGTAAAGATAGAACGCTACGATGTAGCCGAAGCTGACGCGGGCAACCCAAAAAAGTGCCGTGATAGGTGCAAGAATGGCAACGGAAACAAGTGCCGCTCGCAGGTTGTTCGGATCGTAGAATATGTGATAGCCGCTAGGATCGAACTTCACAGTGCCGAGCAGCGGGTCAACATATATGAGCTTGGATACAACAACAAGATTCAAGCATTGGACCACGATCTGGATGCACAGAAGTAGAAGCAGCGGATAAGCTGTAGTCCCTCGATTGGACATGCAGGCAAGCTTGCCGATACTATCCTGATATTGCCGCTGCATAGACATGTCTGCTATTGCGCTAGGATCGAGTTCGGTGCTCAAAACAGGAATTCATGTCGTTCACGCGTCCAATGGCTGGCCGTGGCACGGCATGAGGACATGAACGGCCTCTCGGTAGTCGACGCAAGACTAAATGGGGATAAAAGCAAATGCCAGTATCTTCCTACTTGGCCGGGATCAGGGCGAAGGTTGGACACGATCTGGTTGCGCTAACGGCCGTCTCGATCTCCATTTTCGATCCCGACGGGCGTATACTTCTGGCCGAGGACGCCGATACGGGCCTTTGGACACTGCCTGGAGGCGCAATTGATCCGGACGAGCTCCCGTCCGATGCGGCCGTGCGGGAATGCTGGGAGGAAACCGGTCTTCTTATTGACCTCGTCAGAATGATCGGAGTATTCGGTGGTTCGGAATTTCGAGTGGTCTATCCGAACGCCGACATATGCTACTACACCGCAATCGCATTTGAGGGCCGCGTGATAGGTGGTTCTCCATGCCCAGACGGATATGAGACGCTCCGCTTGGGCTATTTCACGAGGGAAGAATGCGATAAGCTAAATTTGTCGCGCTCCAGTCATGTCATTGCCAGTCAGGCTTTTGAGCGGCGGAGTAATCCTTACTTTTCGCCTCCCACCTGGAAGCCTCAAGGCCAGCCAGGCTTGCTGGACAACAGCGGCTAGCGCTAAAGATGGACACAACAGCAGCACTTTTGATGCTGCTTGCAGGCGCCCTTCATGCCGCTTGGCATGTACTGGTCAAAGGCGCGAGCACACCACCGCTGCTCGCCGGCATGGGACTGGTAAGCAGTTCGCTCGTCGTCCCAGTCTTGTTCGTTGTTCCTTGTCCGCCTCCTTCGCTCTGGCCGATTTACCTGATCTCAATATCGCTTCACATCGGCTACAAGCTTTTTCTGGGACTTGCATATGAACAGGGTGACCTGAGTAAGGTCTACCCTCTGATACGAGCGTCGGTGCCAATCTGTGCGACGCTATTGTCATATCTCGTATCCGGGCAGTTGCCAAACACGGGGCAGCTCATCGGCATAGCCCTTGTTTCCGTGGGTGCACTTGGTCTCATCTCAGGAGAGCTACTGTCGGTCATCGGTCTTCGTTTGCCGCTTATATCACTCGCTACGAGCGCGATGATCGCGGGTTACTCGGTAGTGGATGCCTACGGTGCACGAAGCCCAATCGGATGGTTCTCGTTCACGATCTGGCTGATCTTTCTGGACGGCGTCGCATTCGCTGTGGTCGCCCGGGTTGTCCAGGGCAATGCATTGTGGTCTCAACTGAGCAAATTCAGGGTGAGAACTGTCGTCGCGAGCGCGATGGGGACGGGCTCTTTTGCCGTCTTCGTGTGGGCGTTAAGTCTTAGTCCTGTGGCCGTCGTCGCGGCTTTCCGCGAATGCGGTGTCGTTTTCGCGGCGCTTCTCGGCTTTTTCGTGTTGTCGGAACACTTCAACACTCGCAAGCTGCTGGCGGTCGGAATAATCGCGGCCGGTCTGGCGGTGGTCGCCGCCAATCACTAGGCGAAGGGGCGGCACTGCACCGGGCCGGGGCATCCGGCTCTCTTGAATGAGGGCGGTCGAAAGATTGCAAAGGATGCGGTGCCTCTCTGGCCCGTTCCTGAGCTTGCTTCGCGCTCTCTGCCGAAACCTGCACGTTGCCTGAATAGACTCGTGAAAGCCGGATCGGAGCGGGAAAATTCGCGTATACGGCGCGTCCTCCCGCCACGGATGGTGACGAGAGATTTCCGATAGAAAAAGCGCTGCTGCCCGCGAGCGCCTCTGTTATGACTAGGACTGCAAGGACGCTGCGGGTGCGGACGGTCCGGGCAGTCATTCGCTCCTAGTGGCGCGGTCCGTGACGGCCGTGCTAAAGGAGAGTTCGGGACCGCGCCGGCGGTTGCACCAGAGGTTCTTGCACGGAGTGATATGATGGGAATCAACATGGCCATGGTCCATGTGATGGAGAAGTACGGACTGCTTGGGGCCGGCCGCAAAGTGCTTGATTTCGGAAGTTCCAATCTGTACTTCGCAAACACTGGGGAGGTGGTTGATTTCGTGAAACGCCACAATCCTGTGCCCCGGGTGGATCTGGGCGCTTGGGCCGACAGGCTCGCGGCAGGATCGCTTTCCGATGCGTCGGGACAGCCTCTGAACCAGTCGTTTGTCGGCGAGATGCTGGAAGCCGCCAGCATGGAATACGACGCGATCGATATTGCCGATGGCTATAAGACCACGATCGTAGATCTCAACACCTCGCGCCTGCCGAATCGGATGGCCGGTATTTACGACACCGTCCTCAATCACGGCACCAGCGAGCACATCTTAAACCAGATGAATGTGTTTGCTGCCGTGCATGCGGCAACAAGGCCGGGCGGGTTCATCATGCATTTGGTGCCCAGCATCGGATATGTGGACCACGGATACTTTTGCTACACCAGCCGCTTTTTCTTCGACCTCGCCGGATACAATCAGTACGAGGTGATCGATATGTGGTACGAAGGGCCGGCGTCCAACGAGAACATCTTCGCCTCGGCGCGGCAGTATCAAACGTATTTCCCCGTGTTGACGCAGCGCCTCGAAAACATCGGCAAGGTGGAACGCGAGACGGTGCAGGATCGCACCGCCGTGCCAACAATCGCGATCGGCATCATCTATCGTAAGAACCAGGATGTACCGTTTATGGGAACAGTCGAGACCAGCACCAGTGTTGGCCAGCTACCGACCGATCTGATGTCTTCTTATAGCAGCTAGCCCGATCACTTAGTTGTCGGCTACTGCTGCTGAGGCCGTTACTGCGAGTGCACGAGGGCGAATTGCGGCCGGCAGCTCCGGCGAGCCGGCCAGAATCGTCCTGAGGCGATCAATCAGTTCTGTGCGCGAAGGATCCCTCTCGAGAACCGTTAAGATCATTCGTGCCTCAAGCCCTGCATCGACTGGCTTATGCTGAGCAGTCAGGACGCTGACATAACGCTGCAGCATTCCGGCGTCGTCGGGCGCGAGAGTGAGGGCATACCGCAGTCCCTGTTCCTCCAATTCCAGCGGCGGCCGTTCTCCTCGCCGGGCCATGTCAGTTGCCAAGACATAGGCCCGATGCAGCGCCTCGGCGTTGTCGGCGCGGGCCAAGTCGATGACGGACGCGCGATAAGACTCGATCATGTTCTGAGCCGGGCCATCTGAGAGGACCCGACCGTGCTCCAGCAGGATGCATCGATTGCACATGTTGGCAAGCAAGGTCTCTGAATGCGAGGCGATGACCAGGATCGAGGACCTGGCGATCAGATCGTGGAGCTTATGTTCGGCTTTCTGGGCGAACTGGGCGTCGCCGGTCGCTAGACCCTCATCCAGCAGAAGGATCTCCGGATCTACGGACGTGGCGATCGAGAAGCCGAGCCGGGTCAACATGCCCGCAGAATAGATCCTGACGGGCAGGTCGATGTAGTCGCCGAGTTCGGCGAACTCAATGATCTCGTCCATCTTCGCGAGGATACTGCGCCGGCTCAGGCCAAGTTGCAGTCCGCATGTGATCAGATTTTCCCGCCCGGTGCCATCCATGCTTAGACCCGGCATTGTGTTGAACAGGGTCGAAATCCGTCCGACGGAGGTGACCCTGCCGCGGCAGGGAGGATAGGCGCCGGCCAGGAGGCGAAGCATCGTCGACTTACCGGCCCCGTTGTGGCCCATCAATCCTAGGCGATCGCCCTCGCGCAAGTCCAAGGAGATGTCCTGCAGCGCCGTGACCACTCCACGTTTGAAGTCGATGCGGCCGCCTGTTCGCGATATTCCCGCCCTGAGATTTTGCGTCAGCTTAACGGGAAATTCCACCCAGGCATTTTCGACCTTGAGCCGTGCCATTTGCTCGTCCTCAGTACCAGTACGGCAGACGATGGCGCTGTTTGCCGTAGACCCAAAGAGTTGAGAGAGTACCTACAATGAGCGTGATGATGCACCACGTCCAGCTTACAGCTGAAGGGGCTGCGCCCAAGAGAGGCTCGCGTAGAATCTGTACGAGGTGAAAGAGCGGATTGAGGTCAGCCGCCAAACCGAACTGAGGGCCTAACATATCCCTTGGCCAAAACACCGGCGTCGCGAACATCGCAATCTGCATCGCGCTTGCGGTCGCCGGGATTAGATCCCGCCAGCGCAGGCAAGCGATACCCAAAAGGAGACTTATCCATATGCCATTCGCGATAACGAGGACCATGGCCGGAATTGCTAGCAGGCCCACCCATCCCGGAGACGTCAATGTACCAACCATTACGACAACGTAAAACACAAACTGATGGGCGAACAGCAACAGGCTGCGCCAGACGTGAGCAAACGCGAATGCGATGTATGGGAATCGCATCGAGAGCGCTGTGGCCTGCCCGGAAACCAGGATGCCAGTTCCCTCTGTGACGAAGGAGGCGATGAGACCCCAGACAATCATGCCGGCGGTGACGTAGCGGAAATAGTGGTAGGGGTCTTGTTTTAGGATCGTGCTCCATAGCAAACCCATAACCAGTACAAAGAACGCGAGACTGAAGGTATGCCAGAAGGGGCCGATGCGGGTGCGTCGAAATCTCCAGACGATATCGATCCAGCCTGCGTGCAACCAGACCGACGCCAGCCGCACGGCATCCGCCACGTCGGAGAATGCGACGGAGAACGGGCCGCCAGGCGAAGGGGAGATCACCACCCGATCCGTGGCACTCGATGTCGTGTGCACTGTCATTTTGTTCGACGTAACCTCAGTTCCATATGCTGCGCTGATATTGCCGAGCACCCGTTGCAGGGCTGCGATGATGCTCGTCCTTAGTTTGGCGCACCGTCCGCGAAGACCGATCGTGGGCTTGCCTTGAAGATGGAGCGAAATACTCCGCCTGATTGCACGAAGGCCTGATTGCGGCCGATCACTGTATCCTCGTTGTTGATCGATAACGCCAGCAAGCAAAGCGCAATCTTGCGTTCGGTCAGGGCCGCGGAAGGCAGGATCGGCAGGCGTGCACCTGGAAGAAACTTGTTTTGCTTCTGCGGCGTATCGTCCGCTACGAACTCGATCAGGTCCGCAACGCCGAGGAAATTCGCGAACGCACAGGCGAGGTGGCCAGCGCCGAACAAGGCGATCGGTCCCTTTTCCGCGCGCGCGCGTTCAAGCTTGGCGCGCAGCTGCTGGCGGGTCGGCTCGTATGCTCGCGCATATTGCGGCAGTAGGCCAACCTGAGCGCGAGCTGCATCGGAGCTCTTGATCTGTCCAGGTACGCCCGTCTTTCGCGCGAGCTGCACGAGCGAATTCTCGAACGGCAGCGGATAGATGTCCGTCCGGATCGGCTCGAAGCCGCCGATCGTGAGCAGAGGGGCGAACGTCTCAGGTGTGAGATAGAGCGAGTGTTCCTCCCAGACCATGCAATAATCCTGAAGCCGCAGGCTCGTACTGCAGTCTGGGACCTCCACCATCACAACCCCGCCGGGTTTCACGAGCGCCGCGATTCCACAGATGAAGGCGTTTAGGTCCTCGGCGTGTTCCATGATGTGACGCACGATCAGGATATCGGCCGGCCCGCGACGCGCGGCGATTGCTGCCATCCGGGCCGGCGCCGTCAGTTTTTGCACGGTCTCGATGTTCGCCGCTGGATTACTTATCTCAAGGTCGCCGGCCAGCTCCACACGCCAGGTGTTGCGGAAACCCAGGGCCTTGAAGCGGTCGACGGTGGTGTCGTCCTTTGACGTCAGAGCCCCGATGACGCTCTCCTTGTTCACGCCGGGCAGTTCAACGATCTGGTTAACGACCGTGTCGAGGTGTCCTTCGGGCTCGCGCGCGAAAAGCCAGTCGTATGGCGGGACAAGAGCCTCGTGAGGCACCGGCTGCATCAACTGTATCGTCCCGCAAGTCTCACATTGACCTAGTGCTAGCGCAAATTCGCGTTCAGCGGCGTTCCGCTCCCGAAGAAAGAAGGACGACACCGGATGCTTTCCGACATCCAGTTGTTGCGTGACCGCGTGACTGCTGCAAACTAGACAGCCCATCTTTCTCTCCAAATTTGTAGCTGCGCGAGGACGAAGCACCTCGTCCGCCAACTCTTAACTGAATTTGCTCGATGTACAAAGCGTGTGCCCGCTCCCGAGCATATCAGGCTTCGGGCAAGCGGAGAGAGGACAAATAGGCGTACCCGGCTTCAGGACTGGTCTCGGGGGGAGCCCAGGCTGCTTGCTCAGTCAGAGCGGGATCGAAGGGGCCAATTGTGGTTTCGAGGAACACTAGCCACTCAGACCTAAAGACGAGTGTGTGAAAGATGCCGTCCGGCATACGGTAGAAGAAGCACCCATCGCCAGGTGGCGCGGACATTGGTATCGCTTGCGTGACACGACCAGTTTCATCGAACAGCAGTGCGTCACAACTTCCTTCGACGATCGTGAGCGTCTCCACCTTCGACGTGTGGCGATGCGGGCGAACATA
This sequence comes from Bradyrhizobium sp. Ses1, assembly GCF_059512365.1. NCBI lineage: Bacteria > Pseudomonadati > Pseudomonadota > Alphaproteobacteria > Hyphomicrobiales > Nitrobacteraceae > Bradyrhizobium > Bradyrhizobium sp. Ses1. Next base: position 63,418 of record NZ_JCAMOQ010000018.1, on the reverse strand, counting down.
AGAGCTGCGGTGCATGACGATCAGCATCTCCTGTTGCCCCGCAGCCGCACTCGCGTGAAAGCACAGGCGACATCGTCTCCTTTGTGAGTCCTTTGCCTGAGTTTTCAAGAGCGAAACGACCGAGTCGTCCGCGGCAAGAAAACCCCCATCGGAATAGATGACCTCTGGTGAGACCTGGCGTAGGCGGCTATGGAATCCGGTCATTCCGGCACCGAAACTCGAGCGTCTGTGACACAGCTGGAACCAGGCCCCAACTTCCGGGCGCGATGACTGTTTAATGTTGGCAATCGGCCGGTTGTGTGGCTAACACGGCTCATAAACCGAAGGCAAGTTTGGACATTTCGACGTCGATTCCGTGTACCCATTTGAAATTCAAGTATTTTCAGCTACTTGGTGGGTTTCCGTTCGCCTGATTGGCCGGGTGATAGACCGGCTCTTGCAATTGCTCCAAAACACTTTAGCGATTGCAGCTTGGGGTTTAGAAAGCCGCCGTTTTCCGAGGGCCGTGGACTGACTTCTGCATCATGGCGCTGATCAGAACGTGAGTGCGAATATGAAGACGAAAGTCAAGTTCCTGACTGCGATCTGGGGTGCACGCTATATTGAGGAATTTGCGAGCATTTCGCTGCCCTCTTATCTTGCAGAAGGCAATTTGCCGTTCCTTGCCTCGGAAACCGCCCTCGAGATCGTCATTCTGACCTCGACCGACAGCCGACAGAAGTTCGACGAGTTGCCGATCTTTCGGAAACTAAGTGCGCTTTGCCCCGTCAAGTACATCTTCATCGACGACCTCATCACGTCGGGTAACTACGGCGTAACGCTGACTTTGGCCTATGCGCGAGGCATTCGCGACAGCGGAGAGGCGCAGACGAATACGACCTTCGTATTCATGAATTCGGATTTCGTGCTGGCGAACGGGTCGCTGAGGACGCTCGTGAAGAGGTTGTCGGAAGGGCATCGGAGCGTCATGGCGCCCTCGCTGCGAGCTTGCGCCGAAACGGTGCTTCCTACGCTGAGCGGGATGGTTGATCGCGAACACGGTACGCTGACGATGGCCCCTCGGCCCCTGGTGCGGCTTGCCTTCGACAATCTGCACCCGACGGTGATCGGTAAGACGGTCACACAGAGCTTTCTCACCTGCGAGACCCACAATCAAATCTACTGGCAGGTGAACAAGGACACGCTGCTGGCGCGGTATCACTTGATTTTCATGCTCGCGATCCGGCCGGAAGTCCCGTTGGGATATGTCAACTCATACTGCGACTATGGTTTTGTTCCCGAATTGGTCCCATCCCAGGACTTCTGCCTTCTCGACGATTCGGACGATTTTTTCATGCTGGAACTCCAATCCGCGGCTCAAGAACGAAGCATGCTCAGCTGCGGGGCCGGCAATCCCGCGAAGATCGCAGCCAGCCTTGCTCGATGGACCACCCGGGAGCATCGGCGATTCGCGGAACGGGACGTAGTGTTCCATGCGGACGATCTACCTTCGCCTCTTACCGAGATTCGCCAGCACGCCGCACGCTTGATCGAGGATCTACATCGGCGGATGGGCTCGCCGGTGGACCATGCTGATCACTTCTATTGGGTTTCCGGGGTTGCAGCTTGGGCTTCTCTAAAGTTCCCGGAGGGGGGTACGAAATTCCCGCCCGAGATCGAGGAAAAGGCGGGGCTTTCCTCACCTCTGGTCCAAGCACCGGCAACTATGTCGCACAGTGGTCCCAACGTTTTCGATCAGGTGCGTAGCCGTCTGGCCGGATACTTGAGCTCGTGGCGGCATTCTTACCTGCGGCTTCTCAGCCAGATCAACCGCAAGGCCGGATCGATTCCGAACGTTCCAATCTGGCATCATCTGTGGCTGGATTCACAGCTGATTCAGCGTTGGGCGGGCCATGGGCACGCCTCGACGAATCGCATCCTGCTCGTATCGGAGGAGGATAGTCCTCTCCGCCATGCGATGCCCAAGTTGGTGCCCATCGCGGTGCAGATGCGCTTTGGGGAGTTGATGCCAGACAACGAGGATCCGGTGCGCTCCCATCATCCGGGCGCCGCCAGCTTCGAAGCAGTCTTCATGCATGTCGAGCGGAAAGACCTACTGAAGTTCCGGGATCTATTCGAGACGGGCCTGAAGTTCTTAAAGTCTGGCGGCTCGATGGTCGTATTCTTCGAACACAAGCATTCGGAGCTGGACGGCTCTAATTTCTCCGCTGAACTCGCACACCGTGCTGAGAAACTGCTGCCGCCGGCCTGGCTCGGCTGCCGTCTGACCGCCTATTTTGCCGGCGGCTCCTCCAAACGACTGCTGCGGCTCGCTGAACGGCGTCTTTTTCATTACTTAGTGCCAAGCTCGCTCGCCGAGCTTCCGCACTGTTTGCTGGCCATGATGGCCTGGCCGGCGCTCGCCATCGCGACGGCTATGAACAACTTTCGACTGCGGAATACCTTTTCTCAGTGCCCGGAATATTGCACTAGCGCGCTCTTGGTCTTTAGCCATGTGGATGCCGGGCCTGCTTCCACCTCATCCAAAGAACTCCGCGGGAGGCGTGAAAGGGCCGGAGTTGCCGAGGAGCTGTATCTCTCGCCGTAAGTCTTCAGAACCGCGGCTGGTGTCCAAGCTGGGCACGGCATCACTGACGAGTTCGCTCAGCGAGCATGAAGCAAAACGAAGGGGCGCCATTGGCGCTTGGTAAATGATGACGGACCAAGCATTTCTGGTTATCGGAGCCGACAGTCTCGTTGGAGGCGGTCTTGGCGCGGCATTGCAGCGCCGCGGTCACGCGATCTTTGCGAGCACGCGCCGGCGCGACACCGTCGGTAACAACCGCGTCTACCTGGATTTCGAGAGCGACAAACCGTTCCGCGCGCCGAAAGGCGTGAATTATGCCTTTCTCGTCGCGGCAGCGACCAATTATGATCGTTGCGAAACGGACCCGCTGGCGCAAGTGATCAATGTGCAATTGATCCCCCGCGTGGTGGCTTCGCTGCTCGAGCAAGGACTGTTCGTGACCTTCATCTCTACCAACTCGGTGTTCGGTGGGAATCGGCCGTGGCCACATGAGGATGAGGCGCATGCGCCAGGTATTGCTTACGCCCGTCAGAAGTCCGAAGGCGAAGACGCCGTCCGTGCGCACGCCGAACGTCTTGGTGCAAAAGATCGACTGAATATCGTTCGTCTGACAAAAATCATGGGGCCGGAAACATCGCCGCTACCGGCCTGGCTTGCCGCCTGGGAGCGGGGTGAGCCGATCGAGCCGTTCCGCGACCTGATCTTTGCCCCGATATCGGTTCAGTTTGTGGGCGAGGCCCTTGCGACCATTGGGGAGATACGCATTCCCGGCAACCTGCACCTTTCCGGCGCGGAAAATGTCAATTATGTCGACTTCGCGTGCGCATTGGCCGGGCGATTGGGGGTTGCTCCCGCCCTGATCAGGCCGTCGACGTCAGTTGACAAGGGGGTGAATATCCCGTTCAAACCGCGGTTCAGCGGCTTGGGCATGGTAAGGACGACGAACCTCAGCGGGATTCGGCCACAGCGGCTTGAACAGCTGGTCGACGAGCTCGTGGCGGCCCGGGGGCATTAATCGGAGGAATGGTGGGTGTCAGTAGTCAGCCATCGAAATACATGCCGCTTGTGCGATTCCAGCAACGTGGAGCTGGTGGTCAATCTGAAGCCCATTCCACTTTCCGAGAATTATTCGACTGACCGGAATGTCGCGCTGAGCGCCGCACGATTTCCGGTTGACGTCTATATGTGCGCCGATTGCGGCCACGTACAGCATCTGGACGTCATCGATCCAAAAATCCTTTGGGATTCCTACACCTATTATTCCGGCGATGCCAAAGGCATGCCCGAACATTTCCAACAGGTATCCGAAGACATTCTGCGCAAATGCGCCCCCCCGGCAGGATCGCTGATCATCGACATCGGAAGCAATGACGGCTCGCTGCTGAAACCTTTTAAGAATGCTGGCTTCCAGGTATTGGGTATCGACCCCGCCACCGAGGCGGCCCGCCGCGCCAACGAAGCGGGCATCCCGACCTTCCGTTCGCTCATGACGGCTGATCTGGCGCGACGCATTAGGGAGGGGCACGGGCCTGCCCATGTGGTTTGCGCCTTCAACGTTTTCGCGCACGCCGATGACCTCGGCGAGATGGTCGATTGCGTGCGGACGATGCTGCATCCTGACGGGCTGTTCTTCTTCGAAGCGCAGTATCTGCTCGACATCATCGACGGCGTGCTGATCGCCACGATTTTCCATGAGCACATGAGCCACCATTCGGTGACGCCGCTGACGAAGTTCCTGGATTGTCATGGGCTCGAACTGATCGCCGCGGAGCGGGCACGCGTCCAGCATGGTTCGCTGATCGGCGTCGTGCAGCTCAAGGGCGGGCGGCGGCGGGTTGAGGCGTCGGTCAGCAGGCTTCTAGCGCTGGAAGCCGACCGTCGGCTGGGAGAAGTGCAGACGCTGCGGGATTTTAATACTAGGGTGAGCGAGCTCCGCGAGAAGACGGCCGATCTGGTTGCGAGGCTGAAAAAAGAAGGCGCCAAAATCGCCGGTTACGGCGCGGCGCGCAGCGGCCCCACGCTGATTGCCCAGCTGGGCCTTGCTGGCACGATTGACTATATCGTTGACGATCATCCGCAAAAGGTCGGGAAATTCGAGACAGGGGACGGCATACCCGTCGTGCCTACGGCACAGCTTTGCGAACGCATGCCCGACTATACGCTCATCCTGGCGTGGGTTCACGCGAACAAGATTATCGACACCAACCAGGAGTATCTGAAGCGAGGAGGGCGCTTCATCGTTCTCTGCCCGGAGACGCGTGTCGTGAGCAAAGATGGTGACGTGAAGATCTGAGCAACAGCCGCTGCGATGATGTGCGCATAGACCTGGCGTTGCAGAAAGGTGTGAGATCATGACAACGGTGAAGACGAAAGAGACGCAGTATCAAGTCTGTGTCGATGCGGCTAGTGAGCGAGGGTACGAAACGCTTGGGCTTCGTGGCAGCGAAAGTTGGTATCAAGATCCGAAGCACATCGTCTTCAGGCTCTCGCGCTATAAATTCGTCGCCAAGATGCTTGCCGGGCGAAAGCATGTCCTGGAAGTTGGATGCGGTGACGCTTTCGGTACCCGCATCGTGCAGGCCGAAGTCGGCAAAGTGACGGCTATCGATTTCGATCCAGTCTTCGTTGAAGATGTCAAGCAGCGGATGGTGCCGCGCTGGCAATTCGATGTCCGTGTTCACGATATGCTCGACGGCCCCGTGCCGGGCCAGTTCGACGCCGTGTACTCGCTCGACGTGCTCGAACATATCGAGCAATCGAAGGAGCGACTGTTCCTGAAAAACGCTTTTGGTTCGCTCGACCCCAACGGGGCGGCCGTGATCGGTTTGCCCTCGCTCGAAAGCCAACCCTACGCGTCGGTTCAGTCGAAGCTCGGCCACGTCAATTGCAAATCGGCGCCCGAGTTGAGACAGCTGATGGAAGAGTTCTTCTATAACGTCTTTATCTTCAGCATGAACGACGAGGTTGTGCACACCGGCTTTCACAAGATGGCGAACTACGTTTTCGCCATCGGTGCAGGAAAGCGTGTTTAGGAGACGGAACTCCCTCTTTCCTGGTTCTGTTGCCAGATGGCAGATATCGAAGACCAGGCCTTCGGGGCAGGATTGGATCAACGCCAGCTCTCCGCCGGACAAGGGCTGTCTGGGCTGAGCGCAGTTGTCCCTAACTTCAACCACGGTGCGGTCATCGGAGAAGCGATCGCGGCGCTTGCCAAGCAGACGCCGTGTCCCGACGAAATCATCGTTGTGGACGATGGCTCGACGGACAACAGCATCGCGGTGTTGGAGGAACTTAGGCTCGCGTATCCCACATTGCGAGTTGTCCAGTTCGATCGGAATAGGGGCGCCATCCCTGCAATGAATCGCGGACTGCAGGAGGCGCGCGGACGATATGTCTACTTCGGTGCGGCGGACGACGTCACGCGACCGGGACTGTTCGCGGCAATGCTGGCGGAGCTGGAACATCACCCGCAAGCGGCGTTTGCGTCCTGCGAGGCGACCATTCTTGACCTCGATACCGGACGGATCGCGTCGCGGCCTCCGGTTCGGCCGAGCTACGAGGCGATGTTTCTCGACAGCGCGCAGGTAGCGAAGGTGCTGCGACGGATCGATAACTGGATCCTGACCGGAACGGCAGTAGTCCGGCGCGACCTGATCGTGGCCGCGGGTGGCTTCGATGCCATACTCGGAGCTTTCGCAGACGGTTTTGCATTCCGTCGCCTTTCTCTACAGTACGGCTGCTGTTTCGTGCCGCGGGACGGCGTTGTGTGGAAGACGAGCTCTTCCGGCCTGTCCCGGTCGTCGGTGGCCGATCCCGATGCCGCGATGCTCACGCTGGAGCGTGCCCTCGGACGAATGCGTGCCGATCCAGTGTTTCCCCATTGGTACCCGGCTGTCTTCGAGCGCCGCTGGCGTTTCGCCATAGGCCGGCTCGCCTGCGAAGCCCGTCCCATCAATCAGGCAGTGCTCATGCGATTGGCTAAGGGGGCGATCGGAAGGGCTGTCCTCATGAGCGCGGTCTCGGTGGATGGACGTGCCGGGCGGCTTGCGGCGCTCGCCTGGCTGACGCTGCAGGAGCGGCCGACCTCGTTGCCTGGCTTGTTGAGAACGAGACTGTCCCGCTCCCGGGGCGCAGCGTATATCCGCGATCAAATAGACGAGATATTTTAGATGTATGGGAGGGGGCGGTCAGGTTCCGTTGACACTGCGAAACCTCCACTATAAAGCAGCACCCACGACCATACTGTTCAACAGGCATGGTTTGGCTGGAAACGCGGTCCCTCATCAAAGCTGGCGCTGGAGAACTGAACCTGTCAAAGGAAGGATCTCAGGGCGACTCGGCCATGTCTCTCAATCGGTCCGAACGGCTGATTTACGAAAGGCTGTTTGAGCCCGATTTCACTCTTGCCGAGGGCCTGCAGCTTTATAATTCTGTTGTAGCCAATGGTCGGCAATTCCCGGTCGACTGGGAAATTCGAATCCTTGAGCTGGGCCTAGCTGCTCATCCTGATCGAAAGGATATGAGCGACCGCCTGGAGCAGTTGCGTGGCGAGGTCCGGGACCGCAGCCGAGTGCTTGAGGATCAACGGCTCGTCACCGAAGCGAAGGAAAGATTTGCTCATTCCTGTGGTTTGTCGACTGAGGCATTGCCTCCTCACGGCGTGCGGTGGGCTGCCTATGCGAAGCGAATCCGCGACGCCATTTCGGAGATCACAAGTCCCGTTGAAGCGCTGCATTTCGCGCAATCGAAAATTGGCTTCGAACATCGTGGCCACGTACAACATGAGGGCAAGTTCACCGCGATGTATGAACGGGAACTGGCCGCCAGCTTCCCGCAATTTGCCGATCGCCTGAATCAGTTTGCGGACATCGCGGGATCTGCCGCGGAAACGACCTACGAGCACAACGGTCGGCCGATCAGCAACGTGCTGTTCTATTTGGCTCGTGTCATCCTTTCCTGTCTCGCCGTATTGCCTGAGCCCCCCCGCGTAATTCTGGAAGTTGGCGGAGGGTATGGTGCGCCAGGACGCCTTTGGATGATGAATTCAATCTCACGACCGAAATGTTACCTCATCCTGGACATGCCCGAATCCCTGTTCTTTGCCGATGTGTTTTTGCGAAAAGAGTTTGGCGAAAATTCCGTCTGCTACGTAACTGGTCGCGAGCACTTGACTGACGAGGCAGTCGAACGGTTCAGTTTCATTCTATGCCCATTGCCTCTCTTCAACGCTCTGGGAAGTTTGCCGGTCGACCTCGTTGTCAATACGGGCTCTCTTCAGGAGATGAGCGAAGAATGGGTGGATTTCTACCGAGCCTGGCTCGATCGCCAGCGCTGTCGCTGGTTCTATTCGCTAAATTATTTTGCGCAGCCGGTGAGCGCCTTGTGGGAAAGTGGAAATTTGTTGAGTCCCCGTCTCGGTCCCGATTGGATCGCTCGCCTCTTGAGATGGAATCCCGCTTTTGTGCGCATGCAGTCCGATCGTGATTTTCTCGAAGCACTGTACGAAAAAGGTAGCGCGCCGCTGGGGAGCGAGGAAGCGGAGTTTCTGCTTAACCGTCAGCTGGAGCGTGCACCTTCCGGTGAGGTGATGGTCGAGATGTTCGACCTGATCCGCCGCAGTTCCGATCCCAAGCTGATGTTGCGCGTCCTTTCGCATGCCATGAGCATGCCGGTCGCGACCAAGGAAGCTCTCTGGCTCGCCAAAGAGCTTTTGGGACATCCGCTGGGCAAGGGGGAGCTGGAGAAGGTCGCGCGCTGGCGCGAGGAACTCGAAAGCAAACGCGCGCTCGGAGTTGAGGCGTTCTACCAATAGAGGCATTTGAACGGGCGGATGCCTTGGGTAAACGGCCGAAACCCGAGTTCGATGCTGATCCAATCCGAAGCAGGCAATAAGCTTGGCAAAACTAATCGCTGACTTAAGTAGAATCTCCATGCTGACTGACGACGAGAAGGTGCAACTGAGGGCGCTGCTGGAAGGCAAATCCAGCCTGGAGCAAGGGCTGCAACTGTATTCATCATTGACGGGCCGGGGTGTCGCGTTCGCAATGGAGTGGGAGGAGAAGGTCCTCGAACTCTGTCTTGCCCAAGAGCCGGATCGGATGGATATCCTCATGCGTTACCGCACCGTGCTGCGGACGCTCGGCAAAACCATTCCGGATGAGGTTGAGGGGCGTTTTGCGGAGATTGCGCGATCGGAGGAACGGGCGACAGATCACCAACTTGCAGCCGCGCAATATGCTGAGAAGACCGGGCTCAGCGACACCGAACCGGAATTCCGCACCTTGGTTGAGCGGGTGCGGACTTTTTCGATGACGTCCGTGGAGCGGATGTATGCCTTGTACAACGCGACGAGATATGTGCAGCAGGCGGAAATTCCAGGCAGCATTGTAGAGTGCGGAGTGTGGCGAGGCGGCAGCATGATGGTTGTCGCTCATACCTTGCTGTCCATGGGATGCACCGATCGCGATCTATATCTCTTCGATACATACGAAGGCCTCCCTCGCCCAGATGAGAAAAAGGATGTGGACCTATGGGGTAATCGCGCCATCGACGGTTGGTTGAGCCGGCAGACCAACGATGACGGCAGCTATTGGGCCGAGGCAAGCATCGAAGACGTACGGGCCAATCTACTATCGACGGGATATCCGGAAGCGAAACTTCACTTCATCAAGGGGTTGGTAGAACGGACCGTACCTCGCTACGCTCCGGATGCCATTTCACTCTTGCGCTTGGATACGGATTGGTACGTGTCGACGAAGCATGAGATGGATCATCTTTTCCCTCGTCTCGCTTACAAGGGAATCTTGATAGTCGACGACTACGGTCACTTCAAAGGTGCTCGTCAGGCGGTCGATGAATATATCGCCGAGCACAAGTTGCCCTTGCTGCTTAATCGAGTCGATTATACCGGCCGGCTCGTGGTCAAGACGTGCTGAAGTGTAGACTAACTAAAGCAAGGCAGCTCATAGTCTGAAGGCGAGTTATTGGCATCGGAGCACTCGAGCGAGCGCCGAAGTCTCCCACAGCGCAGCTTCAGGACCGGAGCAATCGGCGACCGAGGCCTCTCTTCAATCTAGAGAGCCAGATAGATGTCAGTTCGGCGAAGCTCAGCGCATCCAGCGTGGGATTTGTTCCATAAGAGACGCTGGAGCCGGTTGGCGTGCGGACGTATTCATCTTGCTCGATGTGGCTGAGTGTCGGGTCAACTGCGATCGAAGTACTTGTCTCCATCGGTATCGCGAATGGGTCCGGAGTAGAGCGTCTGTAGATCATCTCGATTCCCACATCGGTCACGGTACCGTCCTTGTAACCCATGGCGTTTAATTCGGGCGCCACCGCTCGTTCGGCTCCGCTCGTGATCTGTTCCATGATTACCTCATATCGGTTTGCCGGCACGATCGTGGTAAAGAAGAGCGGGTCATATCGATATAGCGCGTGGTTGAGATACCCTGCCATTGGGAGGTCGTGATAGCAAAGCCCGTTGACCTTCATGAGTGCATGAATGGTCTGGAAGGCCCGGAGCTGATTGAAGACGTGTTCGGTGGTGCCAAAATTCATCACCAAATCAAACCGCCCGACGAGACCAGGACCGGGTTCATGGACGTTAAGATCGAACAGGATGGTATTGGTCGCATGAAAGATATCGAGTGCCTTGTATTCGAAACCGGCAAGAGTAAGCAAATCACCTAAGAAGCCGTTTTGAGTTATGGAACGGAGCATCTCCGGTGCGACTTCTTCCGGACGTTTGGCGTGCGGGAAACGCTCGGCGTAGTAGGAAAGAAATGCGCGCGACCCGTCTTGAGTTTCATCGCCAAAAAGTTGCGTCGCGCCGATATCGCAAATACTTCCGCCCGCCGGAAGGGCCCCAACCGAGGTGAGATATTTCAGGCGTTCAAGAGTCTTTGGAGTTGATCCCACAAGGTTTCCCCTTTGATGTGCGCGCGTCACAGAGCTTTTGCAGGACGACTGCCAGTCAGGCTCAGCGGCTGAAGTGGTGATCCGGGCTGCAACACGAGTCCGTAGTGGAACTCAAGCTTGGCGAAGTGCCACGCCATCGAGAATTTTGCAATAGACGTCTTTGATCGTGGACTTGACCGCGGCCGCTGTGAAGCGCTTTAGGAAGCGCTCGTGGGCCGCTTCCCCCATGCGCTGACGCAAAGTCGGATCAAGCGCGAGTTGGCGGAGCCGATCGGCTGCTTCCGTGACCTCCCCCTTCGCAACGATGAAGCCCTCGATATTGTCACGAATGACGTCGCGGCAGCCAACGACATCGGTTGTGATGATCGGGCGCCCGGCGGCCGATGCCTCGATGAGGCTTCGCGGCAAGCCCTCTCGATGGGACAAAAGCATCGCAATATGGTGTGTGCGCCACACCTGATCGATATTTGAGACGCGGCCATGCCAAAACACACCGCCCTCCTGCTCCCAACTGCGCAGTGTGCCCTCCGACAACGTCATGCGGCTTGAGCGATCGACATCGCCGTAAAGGTGAAGCTCAACTGCAACTCCCTCCGCTCGCACCTGCCTCACAGCCTCCACGGCTTCGGCAATCCCCTTTCCCTGCAGCATGCGCGCAACCACCGCGATCTTGATGGGAAGTGTGGCCGGCTCGCGAACAAACGGATATTCGTTTGGTTCGACACCCACACCGCCGATGATCGTGAGGTTGGCAGCATGAGGAGGAATCCCAAATTCGATCGGATCATCGCTGTTCTCGAAGATGAACTCCGTGCCGGGCCGATGCAGCAGATGCTTGACCAACCAGCGCACTGCCTCGCGCAGCATTCGTATGCGAATCCCTTCATTGATCCACAGATAGATCAGACCAGTCGGCATCAAGACCAGATGTTTGACGCGCGCAAGCCGTGCGGCAAGACCGCCCAACACCACCATTCGTAGTCCGATGCAGTGAACGATTGCTGGCTTGGTCTGCGCGATGACCTTGGCCATCTTTACGATCAGCAGGAGGTTGTAGAGGATTCCGAGATTGCGTCGTTCGCTCTCCAACGGAATGACGCCAAACCCTCTGTTCTCCAGCTGTCGGCGAGAATTTCGAACGCGCGTCGCAACGTTCACCTTGAGACCAGCCTCCAAGGCGGCGCGGCCGGTGACACTAAAGTGTTCCAGAAATACCCAGTCTTCAGACGCAAAATACAAAATAGTCGGAATCACAACGGCATCCGAATACGAGATTGAGGCATCGGAGGCATCAAAATTCCCAACCTTGGAGCCTGCGTCTCGTGACCATACTGTCGAATGCTGGGTCCCCACGGGGATACACTATCTCTAGTTGACCACCATTGGGCGTTTCCAGTGGACAGAGTTGAACCAGCCGATAATGCATTGCCGAAATCCTGCAATCAAGCTCCTGATCGATCGATGATTGCGCTCGTCGGAAGAGCTTGCCTTCGGAATCAATGGGTGAGGCTTGTCGAAAAGGATTCGAGCCTGATCGACGAATCATGTCTGCTGGATTTCGGGAAGAGCGTTCCGCAGATCAATTCTGGTGGGTCGGTTGCCACGACGGCCTATCACACCTCGATCAAGCGATCTTCCTGTCCCCTGTAAACGCTCACTAGATCCGTCCCGGCGCGCGTCGGCAGTTGCCAATCCGGCACCGGCCACTGAGGCGTTCCCGGCCGGCGCTTCGCGCGCCTATCAGGTGGCAACCTGAAATGTCGCCGATAAGCTGCTGAAAAATCGACATTTTTTTGGATAAATGGGAGCTTCACGCAAAATCTAGGCTTGTTTCCACGTGTTCCGGCTTCTCTCGGCCGATGAGTTGGGCTATCGGTGCAATTTCTCGTGAGCTCCCCCCGGGGTCTTGATGCGGTGCGACAGGGAGCTGGAGGGCGACACTTGGACCAGTTGATCGATACCGCGCATGGCGACATCGCGTGCCAGACGATTCGCGCTTCCTGCGGCGCGAACCAGACCATCGCGTTCGTTTCTGGCAACTTCAACGTGGTGCACCCCGGACATTTACGGCTTCTAAAGTTTGCGGCGGAGCAGGCGGACATCCTTGTGGTCGGCATCAACCCCGACTCTACTCGGGGAGTAACGTTGGCGCAGGACATGCGATTGGAGAATGTTCGCTCGATTTCCTTCGTCAACCACGTGGTGCGTCTGGAAACGTCGGCTGCCGATTTCATCGCAAAGCTGCAACCTTCTGTTGTTGTCAAGGGAAAGGAATTCGAGGACCGGTCCAATCCTGAACAAGACGTTGTTGCTCTCTATGGCGGACGGCTGATCTTTTCCTCCGGTGAATTGCGCTTCACATCGCTGTCGTTGCTCGAGCGCGATGCGGATGTCGACATTTCCAATGTTCGCAAGCCGCTCGAATATCCGAAGCGGCATGGCTTTGAAATCTCGGGTCTGAAGAGACTGCTAGGTAAGCTCTCGGGCATGCGGGTTGCAGTGATCGGTGACCTAATTGTCGACGAATATGTCACCTGCGACGCAGTGGGCATGTCTCAGGAAGATCCCACGATTGTTGTCACCCCGCTGATGACGCGCACCTTCGTTGGCGGCGCGGGGGCCGTTGCGGCGCATGCGCACGGTCTCGGGGCGGATGTCCGCTTCTTCACCCTGGTTGGGAACGATGAAGCGGCCCGCTTCGCCCGTGACACCCTCGAGCAGCATGGTGTCAACTGTCACTCCTTTATCGACGATACACGCCCGACCACGCGCAAGCAGCGCTTCCGCGCTCTGAACAAGACCCTGCTGCGGGTCAATCATCTGCGCCAGCACGCCGCGAACACCGAAATTCAACGCCAGATGCTGAGTTCGGTAGAGCGCGCGCTCAAGAGCTGTGACCTCCTACTGTTTTCCTGCTTTAACTATGGCTGTCTCCCGCAAGATCTGGTTGATGCGGTCGCCGAACGCGCACGTGCCAGCGACGTGATGATGGCGGCCGACAGCCAGGTGTCCTCGCAGACCGGCGACGTCTCCCGCTTCAAAGGCATGACGCTCTTGACCCCGACCGAGCGCGAGGCGCGCGTTGCGCTCAATGATTTCATCTCGGGCCTTGCGGTCATCAGTGAGCGACTGATCGGAAGGGCTAGCACCAAAAATCTCATCATCACACTCGGTGCCGAAGGCGCGCTGATTAATACTATGGCCGATGGCGTGCAGAAATCGGACCGCCTGCCGGCCTTCAATCCGTCGCCGAAGGATGTATCGGGTGCCGGCGACAGCTTCTTTATGGCCTCCTCCATGGCCTTGCGCGCTGGCTCCGATATCTGGCAGGCCTCCTATCTCGGTTCGCTTGCAGCGGCATTGCAGGTCTCCCGCGTCGGCAATTTGCCGCTTACGACGGCCGAACTCGTCACCGAAATCGACGAGACCGGCTTTACCCATGAATGACGCACCCATGCGCGCGCTGCTTCTTGCAGCCGGAATCGGAAGCCGGTTGCGTCCACTGACAAGTACCACGCCGAAATGCCTGGTGCTGGTGCATGGTCGTCCGCTGCTCGATTACTGGCTCGATCTTCTATTCGAGGGTGGGGTCCAGCGTGCACTTCTGAACACCCATTGGCTCGCGGACCAAGTGAGGGGGCACGCGGCGGCCTCGCCCTGGCGGTCGCGCATTGAGCTTGTCCATGAGAATGAACTCTTAGGGACCGGCGGCACCGTGCTCGCCAATCGGGACTGGTTTCAGAACGAGGCGTTTCTAGTTGCGCATGCCGACAATCTCACGGATTTCGACGTGCCGCGCCTGATCGAAGCTCATCGCAGCCGCCCGAAAGGCTGCGTAATGACCATGCTGGCTTTTCGCACTGACGATCCTCGCTCGTGCGGAATCCTGGAATTGGACCGCCAAAAAATTGTCACTGCCTTCCATGAGAAGGTCGAGAACCCGCCGGGAAATCTCGCCAACGGGGCGGTGTACATTTTCGAGCCGGAGGTCATCGCAGATATTGCCGCGCTCGGGAAAGAGTTTGTCGATCTCTCTACCGAGATCATACCGAACTATTTGGGGCGAATTCTGTGCGTGGAGACAGACGGTTATCACAGGGATATCGGCAATCCGGAAAGCTTGCGCCGAGCCCAGTCTGAGTTTAAGCAGAGGCCGCGTAGCGGTGGCGCTACCGGTCTTGATTGCCAGTTGGGTTCAACTGCCGTGTCGGATTGAGCGGGCAAATCCGATAACGCCTTCGACCGAGTCCCCGGGGACAAATTTTCGAGGAGCCGTAAAGAGATGAAGATTTTTGTCACCGGCGCGTGCGGCTACAAGGGTAGCGTTCTCGTTCCCAAATTGCTCAAGGCCGGCCATCAAGTCATCGCCTTCGACATCATGTGGTTCGGCAATTTTCTCGATCCGCATCCCGACCTTACGGTTGTCAAAGGTGACGTGCGTAACCCGGATGAGATCGATCTGACTGGCGTCGATGCGATCATTCATCTGTCGAGCGTAGCCAATGATCCCTGCGGCGATCTCGATCCGAAACTGACCTGGGAAATCTCCTGTCTGGCGACTATGCAACTCGCCGATCGCGCCAAACGCCATGGTATTAAGCGGTTCATCTACGCCTCTTCCGGCAGCGTCTACGGGGTGAAGGAAGAGGAGCAGGTCACCGAGGATCTCGAGCTCCTGCCAATCTCCGAATACAACAAGACCAAGATGTGCGGGGAGCGAATTGTGCTGTCGTACAAGGACGACATGACAGTGCAGATCGTGCGTCCCGCCACCGTCTGCGGCTACTCTCCGCGTCAGAGGCTTGATGTTTCGGTGAACATGCTGACGATGCAGGCGCTGATGAACGGACGTATCACAGTGTTCGGAGGCGACCAGACCCGGCCCAACATTCACATCGATGATATCACCGAGCTCTATCTGTTCCTGCTCGACCATCCCGAGCACACCGGCATCTACAACGCCGGCTTCGAGAACATCTCGATTCTCGACATTGCGCAGCTGGTGGCAAAACATGTGAAAGCCGAGATCGTTGTGACCCCCTCCAACGACCCGCGCAGCTACCGGGTCAATTCCGACCGCCTACTGGCGACGGGTTTCAAGCCCAAGAAGACCGTAGAGGACGCAATCAAGGAGTTGATCGGGATGTACTCCCAGGGTCAGCTCAAGAATGAGGATCGCTGGTACAATCTGAAATGGATGGAGAAGGAAGTCGTGAGATGAACGCGCCCGCATTCTCTGCTCCAGCCAAGCTGTTCGGCGACTATTCCAGGCGGCTGTCCGCGACCCTGGAGGGCTTCGACTGGAGCCCCGTCGAACGGCTTGCCTATGATCTGCGCGATTGCTGGCAGACCGGGCGCCAAGTGTTTTTCTGTGGCAATGGTGGCAGCGGCGGCAACGCCAATCACCTCGCCAACGACTTCCTCTACGCCTTGTCGAAGACGCCGGGCTCGGGTCTGCGCGTGCACTCGCTCGCGGCCAACCCTTCCGTTCTCACCTGTCTTGCCAATGACGAAGGTTACGATCAGGTCTTCTCGCTGCAGCTCGCGGTGCTGGCGCGCAAGGGTGACGTCCTCATCACCTTTTCGGGTTCGGGTAATTCACCGAACATCTTGAAGGCTCTGGAAGAGGCCAAGAAGATCGGGATGACGAGCTATGCCGTACTTGGCTTCTCGGGCGGTAAAGCCAAGCCGCTTGCCGATGTACCGATCCATTTCGAGATCGATGACATGCAGATATCCGAAGACGCTCAAATGATTGTCGGTCACATGCTGATGCAGTGGCTGTACCGCCAGCGCGGTGAGATTTCGGCCAGGGTTTGAGTTGAAAAGCGCATTGCGATGGCAGGACACGAAAAGTATCTGATCCTCGGCTCGAACTCGTTTTCGGGCGCTACCTTTGCCGATTTTCTTGCGGCGAAAGGCTATGACGTCCTGGCCACCAGCCGCTCGGACGAGCCTCACGACGCGTTTCTGCCCTACAAGTGGCAGAAGCGGCCGGGCAAGGTCCAGTTCAGGCGGATTGATCTCAATCACGATCTCGAAGCCCTGAAATCGTTGCTGGCCGCCGAACGTCCGACCCATGTCGTAAACTTCGCGGCCCAAAGCATGGTCGGCGAGAGCTGGCTCTATCCGGACCACTGGATGATGACCAACGTCGTCTCCGCGGTGCGGCTGCACGAGCTTTTGCGGAACTATGACGGGCTTGAGCGCTATGTTCATGTGACGACGCCGGAGGTCTATGGATCGACGGAAGGCTGGGTGCGGGAGGATGCGCCCTTTAACCCATCGACGCCGTACGCAGTGTCGCGTGCCGCCGGCGACATGAGCCTGCGCACCTATTTTGCGAACTACAGCTTCCCCGTGGTCTTTACCCGCGCGGCGAACGTATACGGCCCCGGCCAGCAGCTCTATCGGATCGTGCCACGGACGATCATTGCCGCAATCGGCGGCCAGAAGCTCAGGCTCGACGGCGGTGGCAAATCGGTCCGTGTCTTCATCCATATGACGGATGTCTCCGACGCCACGCTGAAGATCGCTCAGCGCGGAACGATTGGCGAGACCTATCACATTTCCGGTTATGAGCTCGTCTCGATCCGCGCGCTGGTGGAGATGATCCTCCAGCGTCTTGGCAAGTCGTTCGAGGAATGCGTCGAGGTCGGTCCAGAGCGGCCTGGCAAGGATACCGCCTATACGCTCGACAGTTTCAAACTGCGCACTGAGCTCGGCTGGCGCGACACGTTCTCGCTGCAACAGGGGATTGACGATGTCGTCGCCTGGGCGGAGCGGTTCCGTAACGATATGCCGAAGTTGCCTACGAAGTACGAACACAAACCCTAGAACACCATGCGCCCCATTGGGGTGCGTGATTGGAGGCACGATGAACGTTGCAGTCCGGACAAGCACCGGGCAACTTGATGCCGGTGCGCTGAAGCTCCAGGCGGCGCGGCTCCGCGGCAAGATCATCGAGATGTCGCATGCGGCGCAGGCCGCGCATCTGGCGTCCTCGCTGTCCTGCGCGGATGTGCTGACAGCAGCCTATTGGCATGTGCTGAACGTCGACCCGAAAAGGCCGGCCGATGCACTGCGCGACCGCTTCATCCTCTCCAAGGGACATGCCGCGGCTGCGCTCTATGCGACGCTCGCGATGAAGGGCTATTTCCCGCTTTCCGAGCTCGACACCTATTGCAAGGATGGCGGGCGGCTCGCTGAGCATCCGCCCGCCAATTTGTTGCCGGGCGTTGAGGCCGCCACCGGCTCGCTTGGTCATGGCTTGCCGCTCGGTTGCGGCATGGCGCTGTCCGGACGCATCAAGGGCGAAGCCTTCCGGGTATTCGCACTCCTGTCCGATGGCGAGAACAACGAGGGCTCGGTCTGGGAGGCGGCGATGTTCGCCGCTGCGCAGAAACTCGAAAATGTCTGCGTCGTCGTCGACTACAACAAATGGCAGGCTACGGCGCGCTCCAATGAGACCCTGATGCTGGCCCCCTTGCGCGACAAATGGGCGGCCTTCGGCTGGGATGCCCACGAAATCGACGGCCATGATGTCGGCGCATTGGCCGAGGCTATGCAGCGCATTCCAAACGGCTCCGGCAAGCCGGTCGCGCTGATTGCGCACACGGTGAAGGGCAAAGGGGTGTCGTTCATGGAAGACGACAACAACTGGCATTATCGCGCGCCCACGGCCGAAGAGGTGGTGAAGGCGCATAAGGAGCTCGGCCTCGCATGAGAAACGCATTCGCGGACGAGTTGACCAAGCTCGGCAACGATGATCCCCGCGTCGTGATGCTGTCGGGCGATATCGGCAATCGCTTGTTCGATAAATTCAAGGACAAGCATCCCTCGCGTTTTTTCAATTGCGGGGTGGCTGAAGCCAATATGATGGGGGTCGCCGCTGGCATGGCCATGAACGGGCTGCGGCCGGTGGCCTACACCATTACCCCGTTCGTGACCACGCGCTGTCTCGAGCAGATCCGAACCGACGTCTGCTACCACGAGGCGCCGGTGACCATCGTCGCGGTCGGCGCCGGGCTCGCCTATTCGGGCCTTGGTCCCACTCACCATGCCTGCGAGGACATTTCCTTCCTGCGCTCGATCCCGAACATGGTGGTGATTTGTCCGGGCGACGCTTTCGAGGTGCGTGCAGCGTTGCGTGCATCGATGCAGCAGGATCGGCCGGTCTATATCCGGATGGGCAAGAAGGGCGAGCCGGTCGTGCATTCCGCAGCGCTCGCCGACTTCAAGATCGGCAAGGCCATCACCATTGCCGACGGCAGCGAAGTCTGCCTGTTGTCGACCGGCAATATGCTGCCTGAGGCGGTTGAGGCCGCGCACAAGCTGAAGGACCAGGGCATTTCGGCCAAGGTTGTGAGTTTCCATACCGTCAAGCCACTCGACGAAGCTTGCCTCAAGGACGCGTTCGCACGCTTCAAGCTGGTTGCGACGCTCGAGGAGCATTCGCTGATCGGCGGCTTTGGCGCTGCAGTCTCGGAATGGCTCGCTGACAGCCAGACGCCCGCGAACAAATTCCTGCGCTTTGGTACGCCCGATGCGTTCTTCAAGAAATCGGGCGAACAGGAATACGCCCGTGAAGTGCTGGGCCTGACTGGGCACCAGATCGCCGAAAAAGTTCTCCACGCTCTTTGAAACGACGTCGATAATGAAAACCGAAGCTGCGCTTCTCGTTCAAACCGGAAAGCCTCTGGTTCTGGCAGAAATCGAAATACCCGTGCTCAAGCCCGGCCAGGTGCTGGTCGAGATCGTCTATTCGGGCGCTTGCGGAACGCAAGTCATGGAATGGCGCGGCGACAAGGGCGAAGACAAATGGGTGCCCCATTGCCTCGGCCACGAAGGCACCGGGACGGTGCTGGAAACCGGCAGTGCGGTGACCAAGGTCAAGGCGGGCGACAAAGTCGTGCTCTCCTGGATCAAGGGCAACGGCATCGAAGCGGGTGGCGCCGTCTATGATTGGGACGGCCGCAAGGTCAACGCCGGCGGCGTGACGACTTTTCAGCGCCACGCAGTGGTGAGCGAAAACCGACTGACCCTGCTACCGGATGGGCTGCCCATGGATGTCGCCGTGCTGCTCGGCTGCGCGGCGCCGACCGGAATGGGCGCGATCTATAACGTGCTGAAGGTGCAGCCCGGCGATGCGGTCGCGGTCTTCGGCACCGGCGGCATCGGGCTGAATGCGCTGATGGCGGCTGCACTTGCCGGGGCCATGCCCCTAATCGGCATCGATCCCAATCCGACCCGTCGAGCGCTCGCCCAGATCTATGGCGCGACCCATGTGCTTGATCCCTCAGCGAGTGATGTGATCGCCGAGATCAAGAAGATTACTTCGCAGGGCGTGGATCTGGCGGTGGAAGCGTCCGGGATCCCGGCGGTGATGGAGCAGGCTATCAACGCGACGCGGCAGCAGGGCGGGCGCGCGGTCGTCATCGGTAATGCCAAGCATGGCGCGGTGCTCTCGCTCAATCCGGGCGTCTTCAATCAGGGCAAGAGTTTGCTTGGCACTTGGGGCGGCGACAGTGTTCCTGACCGCGACTACGGAAGGTATGGCCGATTGCTCGCCTCCAACCGCTTCCCGGTGCGTGATCTCCTGTCAAAGCCCTATCGCCTTGCAGACGCGGATCAGGCGCTGCAGGATCTCGCAGCGGGCAAGGTTGGCCGGCCGCTGATCGACATGTCGCTGAGTTGAGGTCTGAGAGGACCGCTGATGCGGATCGGGATTGACTTCGACAACACGATTGCGTGTTACGACGGCGTGTTTCATGCGGCGGCGCTCGAACGCGGACTGATCCCGCCCGATCTCGCGCGCGACAAGAACAGCGTGCGCGATCACCTCAACGGTAGCGGCCGCAAGGACGATTTCACGGAACTGCAGGGTTATATCTACGGCGCGCGCATGGACCTGGTGTCGCCTTTCCCGGGCTTCGCGGAATTCATTGACGTGGCAAAGCGCGCCGGTCATGACCTCTTCATCGTCAGCCACAAGACCCGGCATCCGATCCTCGGGCCGAAGCACGATATGCATGCGGCAGCGCGCGCCTTTCTTGTCGATCGTGGGCTGATTGGCGAGGGCGCAGCGAAGATCGATCCGGCAAAGGTCTTCTTTGAATTGACCAAGGAAGAAAAGGTGGCGCGCGCCGCAGACCTTCGCGTTAACATGTTTATCGACGACCTTCCGGAAATCCTGGCGATGCAGGGGTTCCCCGAAGGCATGCACAAGATCCTGTTCGACCCGGACAACCAATTCGCGGGCCATGCCGGCTGCGGGAAAGAGCTTGACCGCCGTTCGTCCTGGGTCGCGATCTCGGCGGATATGGCTCGTGAACAGAGCTGAACCACAGGCCGACGAGAATCTGCTGGCGCTAGCGACCAGCCTGGCGGAGAGCGCCGGCAAGGGACAGGTGTGCGCCCTGTCGCGGCTCGCCGGCGGCAAGAACAACCAGGTCTATCGCGTTGAAACCGAGGGCGGTGCTTCGCTTGTCCTCAAGCGCTACTTCACTGATCCGCGTGATCCGCGCGATCGGCTTCGCGCCGAATGGGAGTTTCTGCAGCACGCCTGGGCGCGTGGCATCCGCTGTGTGCCGCAGCCGTTGGCCTGCGACGCAGCGGTGCATGCCGGGCTCTACAGTTTTGTAGAGGGGCGCAAGCTCCTGGCGTCCGAACTCCAGCCCGCGCATATCGCGGCGGCGATCGATTTCGTGCTTGCAATGAACGCCAAGCCACGCGCGGAACTGGCACCGGGTTCGGAGGCCTGCTTCACACTCGCCGAACATATAGCAACGGTCGAACGCCGCGTTGAGCGTCTGGCTAGGCTCGACCCTGAAGCCCCACATGCCAAAGAGGCGCGAACCTTCGTAGCGACGCGGCTGCTACCTACATGGCACGCGGTGCAGTCTGACCTCTCGGCCCACGCGCAGCGTGCCGGTATCTCGATGGACCAGGCGCTCGCGCCTGACGATTGCTGCCTGTCACCGTCGGATTTCGGCTTTCACAATGCGCTGGCCGACGATACGGGCCGCGTGACGTTCCTTGATTTCGAATATGCCGGGCGAGACGATCCCGCCAAGCTCGTCTCCGACTTCTTTTGCCAGCCGGAAATCCCGGTTCCGCTCGACTATCACGCGACCTTCGTCGCGCGCGTGGCGGACGGTTTTGGGCTCGACGAAAAGGGCTGCGCGCGATGCCGGATGCTGCTCGATGTCTACCGGGTCAAATGGACTTGCATCATCCTCAACGACTTTCTGCCGCTTGGCGCTGCGCGACGCGCCTTCGCCGACGCGGGCGCCTGGGCGGCGCGCTGCGCCGGCCAGCTTGCCAAGGCGAAGGCGAAACTCGCCGCTTTGCACGCCTGATCCCATTATCGATCGCAAGATTCCAGCCTGGAGACACCGCGTATGGCCTATCGAGAATTCGTCAGCCTCATTCATAAGTCGACCAAACGTGACTACCTTGCTCGCGTCACGCAGCGCGACAAAGCCGACGTCGCCGAACTGGCGATCAAATTCGACTATGACTATTGGGATGGCAGCCGGGAGACCGGCTATGGTGGCTACAAGTATGATGGCCGCTGGCGCAAGGTGGCGGATGCCATGGTTGCAGCTTACGGCATCAAGCCGGGCATGCGCGTGCTCGACGTCGGTTCTGGCAAGGGCTTTTTGCTCCACGACTTTCGCGAGGCGGTGCCCGGCATCGAAGTCGCCGGCATCGACATTTCGAGTTACGGTGTCGAACACACAATGGAGGATGTCAAACCGTTCTGCCAGGTTGGCTCGGCCACAAAGCTGCCCTGGCCAGACAAGCATTTCGACCTCGTCATCTCCATCAACACGTTGCACAACCTATACAACTACGATCTCGATGCCGCGCTGCGCGAGATCGAGCGCGTCGGCCGAGGCGCCAAATATCTTTGCGTTGAGGGCTACCGCAACGAGCGTGAGAAAGTGAATCTGATGTACTGGCAGCTCACCTGCCGCATCTTCCACACGCCCGCCGAATGGGAGTTCGAATTCAAGCGCTCCGGCTACACCGGAGATCATGAGTTAATTTTCTTTGAATAAACCCGGGCCGGACGCTCTCTCGTTGAAAGGCCGTCCGAAGAATTATGCTCTCAGGAATGGAATCCATGTCTCTGCACCGGTGCCGTCGCACTGCGATATCAAGAACACGCAGATGACATGGGTTCCGAACTCTATTCTTGTGGTGTTTTCTCGTAATATGCCGAACGCACACCCCCGTTCACCTGTCGGGGATCCATCTTAATCAGGAGCCCGGGATAGGTGGCTCCAGGCTCAGCCGGTTTTCTGCACTTCCGCCTTGATCCTCAAACGGTTTTCTTAATATAGGATGGAGCGGTCAAGGGGCGTCAGCAGCGACTATGGGGTGCTGTGAACGCGCCAGGGAGGAGAAGCATCCTGCATGAGGACGCCGGAATCAGATGATCCACAACCCTTTATCCATTCGACCGCCGTGGTCGAGGAGGGGGCGAAGGTCGGCAAGTTCACCAGGGTCTGGTATTTCTCCCACGTCGCGCCAGGTGCGGTGATCGGCGAGAACTGCAGCCTCGGCCAGAACACCTACGTCGAGCGCAACGCCATCGTCGGCAATGCGTGCCGGCTTGGCAATTCGGTCTCGATCTTCTCGCATGTCGAGCTCGAGGATTTCGTGTTCTGTGCGCCTTACATGGTGTTTACCCACATCTCCTTTCCCCGTGCCGCGGTCAATCGGCACGCTGTCTTCAAGAAGACGTTGGTGAAAACAGGAACGACCTTGGGCGCGAATTCCACAGTGGTCCCGGACATTACTTGCGGCGTAGGTACCTTTCTTGCCGCCGGCGCGACTCTGACCAAGAGCTCGAAGGACTGGTCAATGATGGTAGGCACGCCAGCCCGCCAAGTCGGCTGGGTGAGTGCGTTCGGCGAGAAGATCGATCTGCCGCTATCCGGCCACGGCGAATGGCGCTGTAAGCATACGGACGATCTCTACGTCTTGAATGGTGCAGAGGTGACACGGCATCCAGGTCCCAAGGATATTCTGAAGTACGAGCCCGGACAACGATTGGTGCGAATGGAAGTCCGCTAAAGCTCCAGCCCCTTACGGCCGATCCAAGTCCAAGAGTGGCGCCAAGAACTGTGCGAGGTTGCCCCCTACGAATAAGTGCCCTCTTACTCCGGCCAGGCGGGCGGCTTCCAGATCAGTTGGATTGTCGCCGACCAGAATACTGCGGGAGACATTCACCGGAAACCGCTTCAAAAGATCGGTGATCATACCCGCGCCCGGTTTGCGTCTATCACTTATTCGACGGTACTTCTCCACTGTACCTTCGGGATGATAAGGGCAATACTCAAATGCATCTATATGAGCGCCAGTCTTTGCCAGCTCCGCTGCCATCCAATCATGTAGCGCATTGACGTGAGCCTCTTCATACATGCCTCTGGCCACGCCTGACTGATTGGTAACCACGAAGGCGAAGTATCCGGCATCATTTACGATCTTTACCGCCTCCCGTGCTCCCTCCATCCATCGCAATTTGGTGATCTCAAACACGTACCCGGTATCCTCATTGAGGACACCGTCACGATCAAAGAAAACGGCTGGTCTCTCAATCACCATATTATCCATTGTCACGGGTTGACGTCGTGGCTTCAGTTCTGAAGCCGGCAGAATAGCACTTAGGCTGTCCGTAGGCGACGGAGCCAGTCCGCAAGTGAAGTAGGCAATTTTGGGTCGCCGAGGTTAACTCTCATGTGCGCAACGGCTCGCCCCCTCAATGCTGGAATCCCCGCCCCCGAGCCGAGGGCCTGGAATTTCTTGCGTCGTCGAAGGTTCAGGGTGCGCAGCGCTCGAGCCGGAACAATTCTCGATGGCCGGTGCTTCGATAGCACTCGTCTTCCACGACAAATGCAAACGCTTTTGCTTGGTGCGCGGTTTTCCCTGGGCTCCGTTGAATGGCGCATTCATACGGCGAAGCTCCTGGAGTTGAGTTCGCCCGATGCATCCGAAGGCGTCACGACACCGGCCTTGCCATGGATTTGGCTTGTGTCCCACAGTTGCTTGGCGAACGGTAGCGGTGCAATCTGCATGTCGGCCCACCACGCCTTTTCGTTACCATGTCGGTGCAGCTCCTGATGGTGAGTACGGCAGAGCGGAACCGTGAACTCGTCGCCAACCTTGCGGCCCAACGCTCTCGGCTGAGCGAATTTCAGATGATGGGGGTCCGATGGGGTCTGCTTGCACACGAGACAGGGCTGGCCCCGAACGAATGCCAAATGTGCCTTGCTTCGCTTGGGGGCCGACTCCTTGGGAAACGCAAGTCCGACCGCGGGCGTTACGGTATCGGCACGAGGGCGGGAGCTTTCGGCTTCAGGAGGGCTGCTGTCGATATCGGGAAGTGCAGCTTCTCCGAGTTTCCACTGGTAGGTGGCCTCGACAGTTCGGGCGTCGGCCTCGATCAGGGTATTCTTACGGGGTAGGCTGTTCTTGGCCCACACGAGAAGTTCGTTTTCGGTACCCAGGGATTTGACCTCCCCCAGCATTTCATCGCGCAGCTTGGCCGATTGTTGTGTACTGAGCGTTGGGGGACGCACAAGAACGCTTCTTCCTTTTTTGCCTCCGGTGCCGTTACTGGGTCCCGGTTCGGCGGGTGGTGAATCGCGTAAGATATCGGGCGCATCCAGATCGTCCTCCCCTGCGATGCCGACCAGGGCGAATAGGGCATAGCGGCGGGCGTAGGTCAGCGCTGCTCCCATTCGGTGAGGAGCCTCGGTGTCCTTGGCGGCGCATACCGGCCAGTCAGAGGAAATCCATTCGCCGGAGGAATGGGCAAGCAGCGTGGTCAGCTGGACCCGTCCCGTGCTCGGTTCAATCCGGGTGGTCTGAATGGCCGCGATCTCCTGCTGGCTTAAGGCCTTGCGCACGATGTCGAGCCCGCTCGCTAGAGAGGCGTAGCGGAACGTACGATCCTCCTCTCGCGGAAAAGGCGAGCGGATCGTAGCGATCAGGTTTTTCTCGGGGTTGGTTAGCTCGGCCTGTGCCTTCGCAAGCGCCGCCGCGATCGCGCCGATGCGCTCACTAGACTGATGCATTGGAGGCCTCCATCTGGAGCGCGTCAAAGCTGATGGCGCCGGACTTCGAGCGTTTTGCTCGGATACCATGTCCGAACGCCTCCTTTGCGTCTTCAGGGATCAGTTTCTTGAGATCCGCTTTGGCGCTTTCGTGACTCTGATGCGCTGTACGAGTTCGCAAGTAGGTCGCGGCGAGCTCTGCCCAGGAGTTCGACGGGCCCATGTCGACAACCCTTACGGCTTCGAGCCGTGGCCGTGGCGCTTCGATCCCGAAAAGCGAAGGCGGCTCTCCTGTCTGCACGCACCGCCAGAACTTTTTCTCTGCTGTCAAAAGGAGATGTTGGTAGAGGGGGTCGGCATGCACGTGGATCTCGACCCACTTACCACCGCCGGTAATGATCGAAAGCACGGCTGAACGCGCAGCAACTACCCACATGTTGTGTTGCAACTGAGCCATATGCTTTTCCGCGGCGGCTTCCTCAGTGAAATTCCAAGGCAGCATGAACTTGGCTTCGAACACCGCCTCGGTCTCTTGGACGCGACCGTCTAGGGTTGCTGCCATCCATTTGTGGATGGGATGGCAGACCCTTCGTTGTACATCCCTGACAGCGTGGCCGCTGTTACGCTCGTACCAGGTGCGATTTAGGTCTTCCGTGATGCTTCCGAGCTGCACGATGAGATCTTCGCTTAGGTCTTCAGGCTCGAGCTCGCCGCGCTTCTCGCGCCATAGCTGCATAAGCTTTGCTTCATTGTCGCCCATGATGATCCGGGCGTCTGATCCGCCGATGAACGAGCGCCGACTCCAGATTGGCTTTGCTGAATTGACCGAGTCCATTCTATGCTCCTTTGATGATGGTCAATATAACCCCATATGGTTGAAAATTACCCACATGGTAGAAAATGTCAAGCGGGCCGACCGTATTCTTTTCGGCGCTCAGATTCGTGCCGCTCGTGCACTGCTAAGGTGGAGTGCTGAGGACCTGGCAGAGGCGTCGGCGGTAGGGGCGAACACTGTTCGGCGCGCGGAGGCAGCGGATGGCCTCACCTCGATGACAGCCGCAAATCAGCGTGCCATTCAAAGGGCTCTAGAAAATGCTGGCGTTCAATTCATCGACGAGAACGGCGGAGGTCCTGGCGTGCGGCTGCGCAAACCGACGCGTTGATCGCGTCTGATTTCGTTCCAGCTAGATGCTGCACAGCCATACCCTTACGTTCGGCTTTAGCACGCAGAAGAACGAGCCCATGCCTAAAGCTAGAACTCAAAAGCTTTGCGTATAGGAACGTCGCTACTAGTGGTTGTATAAATTAGACGACGAATGGATGGGACCAAAGCTTCTAAGCGGAGAGTCTCAGTCCTCGTTGCAGCAAGATTGTCCGGACGCTTACGACCGCTGCCGTTCCGCGCGTGCCACTGCCGGCAGTTGCGAAAATATTGAGTAATCTAAATCTCAACTGACGCGCTTTGCGTAAACGGAGCATTTGGCGTCTGCAACTAACTTCGGTCCAGCGCCACATCAGGTCGCCTCTTTGCAAGGTGCAGCCATGCAAACGGATGTGCCGATTGCCTTTGGAGCGATACAGCGTCCCGCTCGAGCGGCGCAATATGTGCGCATGTCGACTGATCACCAGAAGTATTCCACCATAAACCAAACGGAGGTCATCGCCGCCTACGCCGCCCGCAAAGGCTTCACAATCGTTCGGACCTATGCCGACGAAGGACGAAGCGGGCTAGATATCGGCGGCAGAAAAGGCCTGCAGGCGCTGATCCGAGACGTCAGAGATGGCCGCGCGGACTTTGACGCCATCCTCGTCTTTGATATCAGCCGCTGGGGCCGGTTCCAGGACGCTGACGAGAGCGCCTATTACGAGTTCATTTGCCGGGAGGCCGGGCTTCAGGTTCACTACTGCGCCGAGCAGTTCGAGAACGACGGCAGCCTGACGTCGACGCTCCTGAAGAACCTGACTCGGGTCAGGGCCGGCGAGTTCAGCCGCCAGCTGTCGGTGAACGTATTCATGGGCCAGAGCCGCGTCACTAGGCTCGGCTTCTGGCGAGGTGGACCGTGTGGCTATGGTCTGCGACGTCTATTGGTCGATGACCGCGGAGCAGTAAGAGCACGGCTTGAGGCCGGCCAGCGGAAATGCCTGCAGACCGATCGTGTCGTGCTGGTCCACGGTCCAGACCGAGAAGTCGAGACGGTCAAGCGCATGTTCAGGTCTTTTGTCCAGGAGGGGAAGCATTTCCATGAGATCGCCGCCGAGTTGAATGCTGACCAGATCCGAACCACTCGCGGACTGCGCTGGAATGGCGAAACTGTCGGTAAGATTCTTGAGAACGAGAAATATGCTGGCAACCTGATCTTCAACCGCACATCTTTCAAGCTAAAGCAGCAGCGCGTAGACAATCCGCCGGACATGTGGATTCGGCGCGACAACGCATTTCCTCCGATTGTCAGCCCTGCCGTGTTCGCAAAGGCGCAGGAGATCCTGCGTGAACGACGGCAGCGGCGTTCCGACCAAGAGGTGCTCGATCGATTGGCGGCTCTGGGACGCGAGAAAGGCCACCTCACACGCGCGATTGTCGCGGCCGCCGAGGACATGCCGTCGACCGAAGCTTATCGACGTCGCTTCGGCTCCCTAATGGCAGCCTACGAGCTGTCCGGATATCAGCCGGCACCGCGCCAGCGCCGCGCTGCGAAAACGGCCCAATATCGGATCGCACTCGA
Source organism: Bradyrhizobium sp. Ses1 (assembly GCF_059512365.1). Taxonomy (NCBI): domain Bacteria; kingdom Pseudomonadati; phylum Pseudomonadota; class Alphaproteobacteria; order Hyphomicrobiales; family Nitrobacteraceae; genus Bradyrhizobium; species Bradyrhizobium sp. Ses1. The sequence continues at coordinate 35,144 of NZ_JCAMOQ010000018.1, read as the reverse complement.
TCGGATCGCCGCGGAGATCGTTGCCGCCATCGAACGGCTCGGCGGCCGGGCGATCGTCGACCGGGCAGCCGGCATTGTCGTCATCAACGACGAATGCCGTGTTTCGCTCGGCTGGGCCCGTCCGACCTCATGCGGCTCGGGGCGCGTTCGCTGGCGGGTGCGCGCGAGTAGCCAAGCCCGCTCCGACCTGACGCTGCTGGCGCGAATCGACGCCACTGATACCGCGATTGCTGCATATTATTTGCTGCCAACGCCCGAGCTGGTCAACTGCGGGATGAAGAACCTGCGGATGAGCAATCCTATCTTCGCGGCGGCGTGCCGGTATGACAGCCTTGACGTCTTCTGCCGGCTCTGTGCAGGTTTGGAGGAGAGGCGTGTGGCATGAAGCGAAGTCGGAAGATAGAGCCGATCCCGATATCTGCCATTACGGTGCCAAATTCGCGTCAGCGGACCCGAGCCCCGTTCAACGAAATCGTAAGAAGCATCCGGAATCTGGGGCTGAAACGGCCCATCGTCGTCAGCAATCACAAGCGCACCGGCTCATATGAGCTTGTCTGTGGGGAAGGGCGGATCGAGGCGTTCGTCGCCCTAGACCAAAATGAGATTCCCGCGATCGTCGTTGATGTATCGACCGAAGACTGCATACTAATGAGTCTGGTCGAGAATATTGCGCGACGCCGACATTGGCCAGTCGAGCTCGTCGGCGAGATCGGCCGGCTCGCCAGGCACTATGCAACGAGCGAGATCGCGGCCAAGCTCGACCTAGAGCCGGAGCGTATTAGAGCCATCGTCTACCTGCTCAAGCATGGAGAGGAGCGGCTGATCAGTGCAGTCGAGCGAGGGGTCGTTCCGCCAACGTTGGCGCTCGAGATCGCGCGGGCCAAAAGTCCGAAGCTGCAGGGATTGCTGCTGGAGGCGCATATCAAAGAACAGCACACCAGCAGGCAGATAGCGATGATGCGCCGAATCGTCGAGCAGCGTCATCGGAACGCCGCGCGCATCAATGCTTCAGACAACCAGATCGACCCCGTTGCACTGGTCCGCGCCTATCGTCGGGAGACCGACCGTCAAAAACTAGTTGCGAGAAAGGCGGAGCTCACTCAAGCGCGACTCCTTTTCATCGTCAACGCCCTGAGGACCCTCTTGAGCCAGCGCATGTTCACGTCGTTGCTGCGCGAAGAAGGGCTCGACAAGCTGCCCCTGCCCATCTTGCGCCGGATATCGGCGTCGCGGGCGGATCGGCCATGACGGCGAGGCACATTGAAGCGGCGTTCGAGGCAGAGCTGGTGATTCTGCCGCTCAAGAATCTGCTGCCACTCAAGCGGGTCACTGAGGCCGTGAAGAAATCACCCAAGTACAAGTGCATCGCAAGATCGATCGCGGAAATCGGAGTGGTCGAACCGTTGGTGGCTTACCGGAAGGCGGATCGCCGCGGCCGGCATTTGCTTCTCGACGGGCTCCTCAGACGGGAGATCCTGCAGGAACAAGGGCAAACTGAAGCGGAGTGCCTGTTGGCCCGCGACGACGAGGCCTTGACCTACAACAAGCGGGTGAACCGTCTCTCGATCGTCCAGGAGCACTTCATGATCTTGCGGGCGATTGACCGGGGGGTGCCCGAGGCGAAACTGGCCGGGGCTTTGAACGTCAAGATCGAGCATATCAAGCGACGTCGCAAACTGCTAAACAGCATCTGTCCGGAAGCGGTCAGTCTGCTGCGCGATAAGTCGGTGAATCCCGTAACCTTTGACGTCCTGCGGAAAATGAAGGCCTCTCGTCAATTGGAAGCCTGCAGGCTGATGGTCTCTGCAGCGAACTTCTCATCGTCCTATGCGAAGGCCCTTCTATCAGCTAGCAAGGACGTCGATCGCGTGAAACCTGAACGGCCGAAGGTGCCCAGGATTGTAACATCAGCAGATCTCACCCTCATGGAGCGCGAGCTGCAAACCGTTCAGCATGACATGCGAGAGCTCGAGACTTCTTATGGCAGGGATATGCTCGATCTAGTGATTGCGACCAGGTACGTTTCGCGCCTTCTCGAACGTCCCAAGATCTTTCGATACCTTGACGAAAACCATCCAGAGATACTGAAGGAATTCAGGAGCATCGTTTCTGCCGCATCGCTTGGAGAAAGGTGGGAGGGACAATCCGAGCCAATGAAACCAAATTCTGATTTCCGACCCGCGCCATCATAAGTTTGGCGTGCGTGCCGGTGAGAGCCCTTATCCTGCAAATAAATTGGCTGACGTTCCAGAATTTACTATCCGAAAAAGTTCGACTTGGCTTTCTGAGTTGAGAATGTCTCACCTTCACAGTGATATTCAGCATCAGCACCAAGGGCGTGGCAGCGTTGGAGAGTTTGTCGGGCCGCATCCCTTGTCAACGTCGGTAGATCGGCCATGTCGTTGTCTTTTCTGTTCAGGCGTTCGGCACGGCGGCGAGCGAAGATGAGGGCCTTGTCAAGGAGTGACGGGGCAGTTATTAATTCTGCATGAAGTTCCACCACGCTCACCACTCGATACGCCGTTCTCGCTGATCGCGCGGGGCAGCACGGGTGTGCGGGAGGGATTTATACCCCCTTAGGCAGTAGATGGCTGTTCGCGGGCCGGTTCGAGTCCGGCGCCCCGTACCAGTCGAATCCAAAACTAACGGCTCTCATCCCCGCCCTCAGTAGACACCATTTATCGCACTCCGAGATGTCGGCGTAGTAGTCACGCGAGCAAGGCGACTGAGGTGATCACGTCGGTAGAACGTCGGCGGCGCTGGAGCACCGCCGAGAAGGAGCGGCTGCTGGCTGCTTCCCTAGAGCCCAGCGCCAGCGTTTCCGCGTGTCGCCGACGTGCTCGCGCATCTCGAAGCCAGCGAACTCGCTGATCTGCTGCTCGTGAAACCGAAGGTGCGGCGCACCACTTCTCGTAACCGCGCGTCCTCCCGCTTCAAGACCTGCATCTCCTGATCAGTGAGAAGCTTGTCCTCAAGCGCATGGAAGGATTCGTGAACGGTGGTGTCGAGCACCTGTGTGAGCGGGTAGGCCGGATCGGCCCGCGCTACAGTGATGAGTGACTGTGCGGGGATGTAGGAGCCGGCCGCGATCAGCTTGCCCTCGCTGTAGCCAGCCCTGCGGCGGCTTGATTGGGTACTATTCAACGAGCCGTACCTGCACGGACGGCCCAGCGATCTTGCGGAAGAGGTCCGTGAGCGCCTGCTCGAGGTTGGCGCGGGCGTCGGGCGAGAGCCTGCGACCAGAAACAAAATCGCCGCCCAATGGGGCGGCGTTGTCTGCTATGTGGAGGCTTTTCGCCTCGCCAATTCCTTTCGAACGTAGTCGATCGTTTCGTTCGCGCTCTGCTGCAAGGCGTCGAGTTCGGACGGCGTCAGCATCTCGGAAGTTGAGAAGGTATTGGGCCTTGTCCGCGGTGAGGCTGACTGGATCGAGGTGGAAGAGTTCTCTAACTTCATTTCCAAACCTCCTTTCGATCTCTCGGACCACTGTCTTCGGCGCTGTCATTACACCGCTTCGGCCAGCATTGACAAGGGTCACAACGCCGACAACTTGCCCGCCGTTCCGCTGGATGTGGTCGGCGAGCTCAGCAAGCGTCGATCCCATCACGGTGACTTCGTCGGAGAACGTATTTTCGACCGGCTTGCACAGAACCGGCGAAGCGAGCCCGCGATGCAAGACGCTCCATCGCCTTCGAGCCGGTGTGGAAAGCTCGGTTGGTCTGTTTGACGCAAATTCGATGGATCAAGTTGCCTCGCGAATGGCTCGAGCAAGAGAATCTTGTCGCCTCGAACCCCAGGTTCGAGAGCCAATTTCGGATCGGGGATCCTGCCGAATCGCCCGCTATTGGACGCCGTTGCCATGACCAAGCTCACCTGGAGGAGCAGGACATCAAAGCAGGATGCAGGCTGCTATCCACTCCGACAATCAAGCGCCTCGAGGCCACTCGGCGACAGAGCTGACACCATGAAAAAGCCTTGAACGCTGTTGGTCTGCTGGTGTGCAATTCCTCGACGAGAGCGATCGAGGCTTAGGTGTCAGGTTGGTTCGAGGAATGGTCTCCGGCTGAGTAGGATTCACAAAACACCTTAGAGGGCGCATTTCCTCGCGCTGGTACAGCTCGTTCAGCAAGGAATTGGTAAATAGCGGACGTGGTTGCGAGGAGATCGGATTGCGCCTTGACTACATCCACGAATTTGAGGAGGTCGAGGAAGGTGATGCTCCGACGTATCGCCTTCGATGCCTCAATGTGATCGTTGAGCGCGTGCGTGTAGTGCTGCCCCAGACTCCTAGTTCGCTCGGCTACGATCGCGTAGTCCGTCTCTGTTGAAGCTCCGAGCAGAACCTTTATCGTTCGGAGCTCGTCTTGCAGCAATTTGCGATGCTGACGCAACAAAGATGCAGCTTTTCTCGTATCAAATCTGCGCCAGGTTTCAAACATCCAAAAGCTCGTTTAATTCTTCCGCGCTCGCACGGCGGGGTCGACCATTTCCGTTCGACGGCAGCGCTCCTCTAATAACTCATCCAGTCGATTCGGACCCCTTGCGTGTCACACTGTGCCTCCGAAGTTTGCCGCGGATCGCTGGTAATGTACAATGGACGGGTTATAGCATCGGAGGCAGTGTGTGCCCAAGCGCTACAAGCCGTCCGCCTATAGGCCGGCGCCTAGTTGGAAGAAGCTCTGGAAGCAATTCTACGCGGAGCTCGAGAAGCAAGGCGTCCCGATTCTGCAGGCCTCCGAATTCTATGAAGCGCACGACAGAGAACCTCCGGAAATTGAGGCCATTCGCTACAAGCTTAGTGAGGAAGAGAGAGGCGCGCTTGAGAGAGTCGCGACCGCTTTGACAATCGCCGCGAACGGCGCGCACCGGACCGCTCCCGGAGTTGTCGCCGCTTGGCTCGCGGCAGTCGCGAATAAACCCATTCTGCTCCGCTCTAGGGACCTGCCCCCCGAAGCAATTGAGGCCATTGTTGCCCACTACCAGCGCGGCAAGGAACCTCCGGGCACACATTTGCAAGACGTTCTTAGTCGCCGCCGCATCCGCTTTCGAAGAAGGAAACGGCGCCCAACATCTAGAAACATCGTGCGGGCAGCGCAAGCGGCTTCAGTCGCGCTTCCCAGGCCACGAGGGCGCCCGCAAAATGTCGGCAACTGGCTGGCGGCTGAATATCTCGCCTCCGCGTACCGCTCGCTGAGCGGCCGCCGCATCGTGCGCCATCAGACCACGATGGACCTCGGCTCGAAGGTCGTCGTTGTCGAGGATGGCCCGTTCTACCGATTCTTAGAGATGGTAATTGGTCCTTTGCAGAAGCACCTCAAGGCGCATGGTCTGCCGCCCGTAACTATCGAGACTATCGAGCGAATTGCGACAGAGCATTTCCAATAAGGATCCTAGAACCGATGCCCCTTTTCTCCCACAGGACAACCACTGGGAATCAGATCAGCCGTGCGGTTTGGTCAGTTTTGTCACGCAATCCCGCGTGTGTCGGTGGACACAGGAGAAATGCCCTATGGCAAATGAGCCGTTGGAGGAAGGACCGCGCGTTCTTCCTCAAGCTATCCGCGCCCTGATCGAGAATACGCCACTGCTTCCGGGTGAGAAGCGCAAGAACTTCATGGAATTGTTCTTCGAGCTCGAATACTCCCCGGATCGGGGCCCCAAGACCAGCGCCGAGTACATCATGATCTTTGAGGTCACGAAGCTGATCTTCAATCTGCAACGACTGGAACGGCAGCGCGCGCAGCTCGTTACGCACTTTCGCCCTGCCGCAGTCTTGACCTTGCACATTCGCACGACGAGAGATGGGATTGCTGAGCCCGGATCCCTTGCCTACAGCTCGGCTCATGACAAGGCGCGGACATATTTCGCATCGGAGGAGGGCCGGAAGAAATCTGTGGAATCGTTTTCCCAAGCGGGCTACTCGCATGATGCGGTGGAAACGGAGAGCTACCTGCAAGCCCAGCCGCTCATCAACGCGATCGAGCGCCAGATCGCGGTCGCTGAAAGAATGCTCATGTCATTCCTAAAGGAGCTCGATCATCGCTACGCTCGACGCGCCGAGGAGATCCGCAGGGCAGCGGCTAGGGCGCTCGCGCGTGGTCGCGCCAGCGCAATGCAGAATGCTGGAGCCGCCTAATGGCGACGGAAAAGCAAATCGAAGCCAACCGCCGCAACGCTGCAAAAAGCACGGGACCACGAACCGAAGCGGGAAAGGCCCGCTCCCGACTGAATGCACGCCGGCATGGTCTTGCCTCGGCTCTCGAAGGCGCAAAGCCCGACGTCATGCTCGATCTCGATTCCCTCGCAGGCCGGTTCGCGCAGATCGAGGCCGAGCGAGCCAAGCTCTACCAGCAGCTTGAGGACCATCTTGCCGCCCAAGACTTCTGCGGGGTCGAGCGCAACCTCAGGCGGTCAGTTGCTCTGGACCGCTACGCCCAACGCTCTGCGTCTCAGCTGCGCAAGAGGTAGAGCCGATTTGTCAGAACGAACCCAATTTCCCGCGTATTGGAGGCCTGCAATTACAAAAACGATGCGTCAAGCGCAGCCACTCAACTGTGCCTGAAGAAGAAGTTGGAACTGCAACGCTCATCGTGTGCCATTGGCATCCCTTTGGCACCAGAACCCACCAAGAGGATTTGCCAGAACGAACCCAACTGGCGAAGGATAGGAGATTGCTCGGTCACGGACATAGACAATCACGTACGAAATCTTACGCGTGATCGGAAATATGGCGAGCTGCGCACTGCCGGAACGGGCAAGAATGCGTGTCGAGTGGGTGCGTTCGGCAAGGCCGGACTTGACAGACGTCCGTCTAGCGCTCGTCGGCAATCACCTTGCCATCGTTCGGCAGCGCGCCGGCGCCGACCAGTTCGACGTTGCCGCCGAGCTTGGTCACGGTCCGCAGGGTCGCTGCGAGCTCGCTCTGAAAGGCTGCGCTTGCCGCGGCTGCTTCTGCCTTCAGCGTCATCACGTCGGTCTCGCCGGAACGTGTCACGACCAGGCGCAGCCGCCCGAGCTCCGGATGACGCTTGCCGATCTCGGCGATCTGTTCGGGGCGCACGAACATGCCTTTGACTTTGGTCGTTTGGTCGGCGCGCCCCATCCAGCCCTTGATCCGCATGTTGGTGCGCCCGCACGGGCTTGCGCCGGGCAGCTCCGCGGTAAGATCGCCCAGAGCGAGGCGGATCCAGGGGTGGTGCGGGTCGAGGGAGGTGACCACGATCTCGCCGACGTCACCCTCCGCGACGGGGTCGCCGGTGCCAGGCCTGACGATCTCGAGGATCAGCTCCTCGTTCACCACCATGCCGTCGCGGGCCTCGGTCTCGAACGCGACCATGCCCAGATCGGCGGTGCCGAATGCCTGATAGGCCTCGATGCCGCGTGACTTGATCTCCTCCTGCAGCGACTTCGGAAAAGCCGCCCCCGACACCAGCGCCCGCTTGATCGAGGACACATCGCGTCTGGCGCTCGCGGCTGCGTCGAGCAGGATCTTCAGGAAATCGGGCGTGCCACTGTAGCCGATCGGTCGGTAGGCCTCGATCAGCTCGAATTGCTGCTCGGTATTCCCGGGGCCCGCAGGGATCACGGCGCAGCCGAGCGCCCGGGCGGAGGTATCGAAGATGAAGCCGCCCGGGGTGAGGTGATAGCTGAAGGTGTTGAGCACCACGTCGCCCGGACGAAAGCCTGCCGCGAACAGCGCCCGCGCCCCGCGCCAGGCGTCGCCCTGGGCGGCCTCGGGCTCGAAGATCGGTCCGGGCGACGTAAACAGGCGCGCAAACGATCCAGGCGGCCCGGCAACGAAACCGCCGAAGGGCGGGGCGGCCCTGTGCAGGGCCGGGAGTTCCGACTTGCGCAGCACCGGCAGGCGCGCCAGCGCGGCGCGGCTGGTGACGGTGGCAGGATCGACGTCTTTGAGGCGGTCGGCATAGGCCGGAGCCGCCATGGCCCGCCGCAGGACCTCCGGCAGGCGGGCGAACAGTTCCGCCTCGCGCTGGGCGGGATCGCGGGTTTCGCGGGCGTCATAGTGATCCGTCATGGGTGATCCTCACGGGTTCGCGCCAATTGCGCTCCGCTTTCGACGTGCTATCAGACGGCTTCCCGCCGAACTGGCGATGCTCCGGGAAGTGCAATGGCAGACATGCAGACCGCCGCGGCGAGCGGCCCTTCCGATGCCGACGTCGTCGGCAGGCTGAAGCGTCGCGTCATCGAGCACTGCCTGCCGTTGTGGTGCACGGAAGGCTGGGACGGTGCGGCAGGCGGCTTCGTCGACCGGCTCGACCCTGACGGCCGCGCCGATCGGCTGGCGCCGCGGCGCATATTCGTTCAGGCCCGGCAGATCTACTGCTACGCCAAAGCCGCGCAGATGGGCTGGTACGCCGAAGGCCGCGAGATCGCCCTGAAGGGGCTCGATCACCTGTTGACGAAGGCGAAGGCGCCGGACGGCCGCCCGGGCTTTGTCCACAGGTTGACGGCCGACGGCGGGGTGCTGGACGCGCGGCGCGACACCTACGACCACGCCTTCGTGCTGCTGGCGCTCGCCACCGTCTACGGACTTGATCGCGACGCGCAGGTGCGCTCGGAGATCGATGCGCTGCTCGCCTATCTCGACGGGCATCTGCGCTCGCCGAACGGCGGCTTTCTCGAGGGGGCGCCGGCGTCCCTGCCACGGCGACAAAATCCGCAGATGCATCTGTTCGAGGCGATGATCGCGGTATTCGACGCGACGCATGATCTCGCGTTTCAGCAACGCGCCGGCGAGTTTTTCGCGCTGTTCCTTGCCAATCTCTATGACAAGCAGACCCAGGTGCTTGGCGAATATTTCGAAGACGACTGGTCCAAAATTCCGCCCATTAGCGTCGAACCCGGACATTTGGCCGAATGGGTCTGGCTCTTGAAGGGATTTGAACGGATCACGGGCTGTCCGACGGGGCGCTATCGCGGCGAATTGCTGGCGTCGGCGCTGCGCTACCGCGACGAGGCGACCGGCTGCCTCACCGACGAGGGTAGTGTCGAGGGCCGTATCCGGCGCCACTCTCGGCGCCTGTGGCCGCAGAGCGAGATCGCCAAGGCCTGGATTGCGCAAGCTGAAGCCGGCGAGGCGGGGGCCGCCGACGAGGCGCGCGCCGCATTGGCGCGCCTGGAGCGGCATTATCTGAGCCACCCTGTTGCGGGCGGCTGGTACGATCAGTTCGACCGCGACGGCAAGTCGCTGGTCGACACCATCCCTGCGTCTTCGTTCTATCATGTTCTTTGCGCGGTTACGGAAGCGGAGCAGGTGCTGCAATAGGCACCCGGCTACACTCACAGCCACCGCTTCCGCCGCTTGAAGCTCTTGAGGTTCTTGAAACTCTTGCGCTGGTCGCCGGCGCCGCCGAGGTAGAATTCCTTGACGTCCTCGTTGTCGCGCAATTCGTCGGCGGTTCCGTCGAGCACCACCTTGCCCTGTTCCATGATGTAGCCGTGGCTCGCCACTGAAAGCGCCGCGCGCGCATTCTGCTCGACCAGGAGGATGGTAACGCCGAGGTCGCGGTTGATCTCCTTGATGATGGCGAACACTTCCTTGACCAGCAGCGGCGACAGACCCATGGACGGCTCGTCCATCAGGATCATCTTCGGGCGCGCCATCAGCGCGCGGCCGATCGCCAGCATCTGCTGTTCGCCGCCGGAGAGATAGCCGGCGAGCCCCGTACGCTCCTTCAGGCGCGGGAAATAGTTGAAGACCATGTCGATGTCGGCACTGACCTCGCCGTCGCTGCGGGTGAAGGCGCCAAGCCGCAGATTCTCCAGCGACGTCATGTCGGCGATGATGCGGCGCCCCTCCATGACTTGAAAGATGCCGCGGCGGACGATCTTGTCGGGATCGATGCCGTTGATGCGCTCGCCGTCGAAGATGATCTCGCCGCGCGTCACCTCGCCGTCTTCGGTCTTGAGCAGCCCCGAGATCGCCTTCAGCGTGGTCGATTTGCCCGCGCCGTTGGCCCCCAGCAGCGACACGATCGAACCCGCGGGCACCTCGAGGCTCAGTCCTCGCAGCACCAGGATGACGTCGTCGTAGACGACCTCGATGTTGTTGACGCTGAGGAGGGGCGGCGCAGGGACCGCAGTCGGTGCCGGGTGATTTGCTTCGACGGTTTGGGTCATATTGGGATCACCTCAGACTGTCGTCACCCGCGAAGGCGGGTGACCCAGTATTCCAGAGACGCCTGCGATCAGATCCGGTGCCACGGCGTACTGGATCCCCCGCCTGCGCGGGGATGACGCTCGCTTATGGGGGATGAAGTTTACCACCCCAGCCATTCCGGCTTGCGCGGCAGCTCCACGGTCTTGACCTTCTCGAGCTTGATCACGCCCTTGCCCATGAGGTCGTTGAGATCGCCGTCGGTCGAGCCCGTGACCTTGGAGCGGTAGAGATCGACCTTCGTGGTCGGGCGATGGTCCTTCTCGGTCCAGGTCGAGGCGTTGCAGACGCCCTCCATGCCTGATGGCACCCAGTCCTTCTTCTGATGGAAGCCTTTCGCGACATTCTCGCCGGTGGCGCCGCCGTTCTTGTCGGCCCATTCGATCGCCTCCTTCATGTAGAGGGCGGAGCAGACCGCAGCGATGTAGTGCACGGGACGGTAGATCTTGCCGGAGGGATCCGACATTTTGGAGATTTCCATCACCGTCTTCATGCCGGGCGCATCGCCGCCCCAGCCGACCGCCGTGCGCAGCGGGAAGATCACGCCGTCGGCGGCATCACCGGCGGTCTTGGCCGCGTTCTCATCCATGCCCCAGACGTTGCCGAGGAATTGCACGTCGGCGGCGGCCGCCTTGCAGGCTTTCAGCACAGAGATGTTGGAGGCCGCCGTATTGCCGAGATAGGCGTAATTGGCGCCGGAGCTCTTCAGGCTGAGGCATTGCGCGGAGTAGTCGCCGGGGGTGAGCGCGAACACCAGCGGCGGCAACACCTCGAAGCCGAGCTCGGTGGCCATCGCTTCGCCGGCCGCCTTTGGTGCGTTCGGATAGGGGTGGTTGGCGCCCATATGGACGAATTTGGGCTTGCCCGGCTTGCCCTTGGCTTTCCAATCATCCGCCGCCCAGATCAGCATGGCGCGCAGCGAGTCAGAATAGCTCGGACCATAGAAGAAATTATAGGGCGCGGGCTTGGCCTTGCCGCTGCTGCCTACCGGATCGGTCAACGCTGCCGCGTAGGAGCCGGAGATATCGGGGATCTTGTCCTGGGCGAGGAAACCGGTCAGCGCCTCCGTATCGGCGGTGCCCCAGCCCATGATCGCCGCGACCTTGCTGTCGGGCGCCGACCATTTCTTGTAAAGCGCGATCGCGCGCGGCACCTGATAGCCGTAGTCATTGGTATCGACATTGAGCTTCTTGCCGCCGATGCCGCCGTTCTTGTTGACCCACGCAAAGGTGTCGGCGACGGCCTGGCCGTAGGGTGTGCCGACATCAGAGGTGCCGCCTGAATAGTCGGCAAGGTGGCCGATCGCGATCTGGGCCTGCGCCGCCACGGATGCGCCGCCGATCAGCAGTGCCAACGAGGCCGTGCTCAAAAGGGATCTAATCGTCATGGTCTTTCCTCCTGTTATTCGTTGATAGGTTTGTAATTCTTGCCCGACCTTAATGCGAGAACGGGTAAAGTTTCCAATATGCCTTGATCTGCCGCCAGCGGTGCGCGAGCCCGTCCGGCTCGAACATCAGGAACGCGATGATGATCAGCCCGATCGCGATCTCGCGCAGGAACGTGATGTTGTTGTTGAGCTCCAGCGCCCTGTCGATCGCGCTCCCCTTCAATTGCAGGCTGAGCCACTCCATTGCCTCCGGCAGCAGCACCACAAAGGCCGTGCCCATCAGCGTGCCCATCACCGAGCCGGTGCCGCCGATGATAACCATGGCCAGGAACAGCACGGAGCGCTCGATGCCGAAGCCTTCCTGCGAGACGACAAGCTGATAGTGCGCATAGAGCGCGCCGGCGATGCCGGCGAAGAACGCGGCAATACCGAACGACAGCGTTCGGTATTTGGTGAGGTTGATGCCCATGATCTCGGCGGAAAGATAATGGTCGCGGATCGCGATCAGCGCGCGGCCGTCGCGCGTGCGCATCAGATTGGTGACCAGAAGATAGCTGACGATGAGGTAAGCCAGCACGACATAAAAATACTGGCGGTCGCCGCGCAGTGTGTAGCCGAACATCGAAAATGGCTCGGCGCTCGCCGGCACCGAGCCGCCGGAGAACCATTCGGCGCGGGAGAAGAAATCGAGCAGGATGTATTGTGCGGCGAGCGTGGCGATGGCGAGATAAAGTCCCTTGAGCCGCGCCGCCGGCACGCCGAAGATCAGGCCGACCAGCGCGGTGACGAGACCCGCAAGTGGAATGGCGAAGAACACCGGGATCGGCGCGTTGTTCGAGATATAGGCTGAAGTGAACGCGCCAAGCAGGAAGAATGCTGCGTGGCCGATCGAGATCTGCCCGGTGAAGCCGACCAGCACGTTGAGGCCGAGCGCCGCGATCGCGAAGATGCCGATCTGGATCGAGATGCTCAGCCAGTAGTTCGAGAAGACGTAAGGCGCAAGGCAAGCCAGCACGATGCCGGCGATCGCGAAATTGCGGCTGGTGATGGTCGGAAAGATCGTGGTGTCGGCCGCATAGGTGGTGCGGAAGTCGCCGGAGGGGATTAGGGAACGCGTCGCCATGGTCAGACCCGCTCAATGTCTTTGGTGCCGAACAGGCCGTAGGGCTTGATCATGAGGATGATGATCAAGACGTAGAACGGCGCGATCTCGTAGAGATTACCCCAGTGCAGGTACTGGCTGTCGACATACTGCGCGACATTCTCGAGCAGCCCGATGATGATGCCGCCGAGCACTGCGCCGCCGACCGAATCGAGCCCCCCGAGGATCGCCGCCGGAAATACCTTGATGCCGTAGGCGGAGAGGCCGGAAGAGACGCCGTTGACGACGGCCACGACGACGCCCGCGACCGCCGATACGGTCGCCGAGATCGCCCAGGCCATCGCGAACACGCTTTTCACGGAAATGCCGAGCGACTGCGCGACCTGCTGGTTGTAGGCGGTGGCCCGCATCGCCAAGCCGTATTTGGAGGCGCGGAAGAACCAGGCCATGCCGATCATCATCGCGATGGAAACCACGAGACTCATCACGTAGACGGTCTGGATCTGGAGGCCGAACAGGTGGACAGATTGGCTCTGGAACACACGTGGGAACGGCTGCGGATTGACACCGAACATCCATTTCAGCGCGGCCTGGAACACTGTCGAGAGCCCGATCGTCACCATGATGACGGAGATGATAGGCTCGCCGATCATTGGCCGCAGGATCACGATCTGGATCGCGATGCCGAAGACGAACATGAACACCAGCGTGAGCGGCATGCCGAGCCAGAACGGCACCTGGTATTTGGCGAGCAGTGCCCAGCACACCCAGGCGCCGATCAATAGCAGTTCGCCTTGCGCGAAGTTCACGACCTGCGTCGCCTTGTAGATCAGCACGAACGACATCGCGACCACGCCGTAGAGCGTGCCGACCACGAGGCCGTTGATCAGGAGCTGGAGCAGGAATTGGGTGTTCATGTGAATGCCAGACTCGTCATTGCTGGGCTTGACCCGGCAATCCATCGCTCAAAGAGACGCTTTCCAAGATGATGGATGCGCGGGTCGAGCCCGCGCATGACGATCGAATATGTGGCGATAAGTGAACGAGTCATTCCGCAGCCTCCGCGGTCATCGCAGATGCGAGATCCACCACCTTCAGCGTGGTCCGCACGCGCTGGGTCGTGCCATCCTGGAAGCGGATCACGGTATCGACCGGAATGTTCGCGTCGCCGCGATAGATCGCGTCGATGATGTCGGCGTATTTCTCGTTGATGACGCCACGGCGCACTTTTCGGGTGCGGGTCAGTTCGCCGTCGTCGGCGTCGAGTTCCTTGTAGAGCAGCAGGAAGCGGGAAATCCGTTGGGCCGGCGGCAGGGAGGCGTTGACGGTCTCGACTTCCTTCCGCAACAGCGCATAGACCTCGGGACGCGAGGAGAGGTCGCTATAGGTCGTGAACGAGATCCGGCTCTTCTCCGCCCATTTCGAGATGATGGAGTAGCGGATACAGATCATGGAGGCGAGCGCGTCGCGGCCGGCGCCGAGCACCACCGCTTCCGCGATATAGGGCGAGAACTTCAGCTTGTTTTCGATATATTGTGGCGAGAAGCGATCGCCGCGCGAGGTCTCGGCGAGATCCTTGATACGGTCGATCACCACGAGCTGGTTGTTATCGTTGAAATAGCCGGCATCACCGGAGCGCATCCAGCCATCCTGGATGTCCGCCACAGATGCCTCCGGGTTCTTGTAATACCCTAAGAACATGTTGGGGTGGCGCACCACGATCTCGCCGACGCCGTTGACATCGGGATTGTCGACCCGGATCTCGATCGTCTCGGCCATCGCGATGCCCGTGGTATCGGGATCGACTGCGCCGGGCGGATGCAGCGTATAGGCGCCGAGCAATTCGGTCTGGCCATAGAGCGTACGCAGCGGCACGCCCATTGCCCGGAAGAATTTGAAGGTGTCGGGGCCGAGCGCGGCGCCGCCGGTGGCTGCCGAACGCAGCCGCGTGAACCCGAGCCGGTCGCGGAGCGCGCGGAATAGAAGCTGGTCGGCGACGACCGAGCGCTTGCCCTGCTCGAGCGCGGCAAGTCCCGTCTTCATACCGAGCTCGTAGAGGCTTTGCTTCAACGGCGACGAGTCCATCACGTCGGCGCGCACGTCTGCCGCGATCGCCTCCCATACCCGAGGCGCGAACAGCACGAAGGTCGGCGCGATTTCGCGGAAATCGTGCATCATGGTGTCGGGCTCTTCGACGAAGTTGACCTTCATCCGGCAGAGCAGACCTTTGCCGAGCGCGTAGACCTGCTCCATGATCCAGGGCAGCGGCAGCACCGACACATATTCATCGTCCGGTCCCTTCGGATCGAAGGAGAGATAGGTCGCGCAGTGCTTGAGCACGCGGCCGGCCGCAAGCATCGCCAGCTTCGGATTGGCCGTCGTGCCGGATGTCGTGCAGAGGATCGCGACATCCTCGCCGCCAGTGGCATCGACCAGCGCATCATAGAGGCCCGGCTCGGACGCGGCGCGCTCGCGGCCGAAGCCGGCAAGCTTGCTCGCTTCCATCAGGCGCGGGTCGTCATATTTCCGCATGCCGCGCGGATCGGAATAGATGATGTGCTTCAAGTGCGGCGCGCGGTCGGCGAGCCCCAGCAGCTTGTCGACCTGCTCCTCGTCCTCGGCGAACACCAGCTTCGCCTCGCCATAGTTCAGGAGGTAGGCCGCTTCCTCATCGAGCACGTCGCGGTAAAGTCCAAGGCTCATGCCGCCGATCGCGTGGGTGGCGATCTCGGCGGCCACCCAGTCCGGACGGTTGTCGCCGATGATGCCGATCACGTCGCCGTGGCCCAGCCCCAGTTCGATCATGCCGAGCGCGAAATCGCGCACGCGGGCCTGGTAATCGTCCCAGGTGAATTCGCGCCACAGGCCGAGATCCTTCTCGCGCAGCGCAATCTCGCGGCCATGCTCCCTTGCATTCAGCCGTAATATCTTCGGGAAGGTGTCGGCCTGCGCGGCGCGTCCGGCGTAGTCCATCATGCCACGCTCTCCCGCGCTAGCGGCACGTGATCAGGATCGACCAACGCCTCATCCTCTTCGCCGAGATAGGCGCGCTTGACGTGGGGATCGGCGAGCACGGTCGCCGGATCGCCCTCGGCGATCTTGCGACCGAAATCGAGCACCATGACGCGGTGGGAGATGTCCATCACCACGCCCATGTCGTGCTCGATCATCACGACGGTCATGCCGAACTCTTCGTTGAGATCGACGATGTAGCGCGTCATGTCCTCCTTCTCTTCGAAGTTCATGCCGGCCATCGGCTCGTCCAGCAGGATCAATTGCGGCTCGAGCGCCATCGCGCGGGCAAGTTCCACGCGCTTGCGCAGGCCGTAGGGAAGCGTGCCGGCGGTCGCCTTGCGCACCGATTGCAGATCGAGGAAATCGATGATCTCCTCGACCTTGCGGCGATGATCGAGTTCCTGGCCCCGCGCGCCGGTCAGCCAGTACAGCGATCCAGTGATGAAATTGTTCTTCAGCAGGTGATGGCGGCCGACCATGATGTTGTCGAGCACGCTCATGTGATGGAACAGCGCGAGATTCTGGAAGGTGCGGCCGATGCCGAGCGAGGGCCGGGCGTTCGGATTGAGACCCGTGATATCCTTGCCGCGATAGAAAAGCTGACCTTCGGTCGGCTTGTAGCGGCCGGAAATGCAGTTGACGATCGAGGTCTTGCCGGCGCCGTTGGGGCCGATGATGGAGAACAATTCGCCGGGCTTGATGCCAAAGCTCACTTCGGTCAGCGCACGGACGCCACCAAAGCGCAGCGACACCCCGCGCACCTCCAACGTGTAATCCACCTATTCCCTCCAGAAGCGGCGCTTCACGCGCTCTGTGTCTCTTGTTGCAAAGACAGCGATAATCTTACATCGGCCGTTCCGGCTAAGCCATCCGACTAATGGTGCCTCGTTACACTGCGGACCCCACCGTTGATGCGCGGTAACGCCGCAGCCGGCACTTTGCCCCGTCCGCACTTCCACGCGTGTCGTGCAGATGACATTGCGCCGGTAGCCCTCCATAGGGCAAAGCGATACGGTGAAATGTCTTGTGCCCGACAATTGGCCGCCAAATTTCGTTCGGCCTGTGTATTGTTGCGACGCAACATAACGAGACGAACGACAGTCAACGGGATCATGATTGCTGCCGATTACCTGAAGCGCATCGCGGCCTGGTCGCGTGAGCTGGATGACCGCGAGATCGAGGTCGCGCGCAGCGGCATTACCGAGAAATCCTATGGCACCAATGAATTCATCTTCATGCGCGGCGACCGTTTTGACTATTGGACCGGCGTGGTGACGGGGCTGGCGCGGATGGGCATCGTCTCCCGCGGCGGCAAGGCCGCAAGCTTCGCCGGATTGACCGCCGGTGCCTGGTTCGGCGAGGGGTCGGTGCTGAAGAACGAAGCGCGGCGTTACGATGTGGTGGCGCTGCGTGACACGCGGCTGGCCATGATGGACCGCAAGACCTTCGTCTGGCTGTTCGAGAACAGCGTGGCGTTCAACCGTTTCCTGGTGGCGCAGCTCAACGAGCGGCTTGGCCAGTTCATTGCGCTGCTGGAATATGGCCGTACCCTGGATGCGACCGCGCGACTGGCGCGTTCCATCGCCTCCCTGTTCAATCCAATTCTCTACCCCGAGCTGTCGCGCCATCTCGAGATCACGCAGGAGGAAATCGGAGCGCTTTCCGGCATCTCGCGGCAGAATGCGAACCAGTGCCTGAAGCGGCTGGAGAAGGAGGGGCTCCTCCGGCTGGAATATGGCGGCGTGACCATCGTCGACCTCGAACGTCTCCGCCACTACGGCGAATAGTCCAGCCGGCTGGCCCGGCGCAGTGCTTGACCGAAAGCTCGCGCCTAACGTCCTGAATCCAAACGGGGTTATGGCATTAGACTTCGCGGAGGCCGGATGCTACAGACCGGACCATTCGCAACCTGGCGCAGTTCCGCGCCCTCGGAGAGGACATGCCGGTTCAGGACTCCAAGCGACGTGTCGCGCTGATCACGGGCGCCACCGGTCAGGACGGCGCTTACCTCGCTGAATATCTGCTCGGCCTTGGCTACACCGTCCATGGCATCAAGCGTCGCTCGTCGTCGTTCAATACGGCGCGCGTCGATCATCTCTACCAGGATCCCCATGTCGGCAACGTGCCGTTCCTGCTGCACTATGGCGATATGACGGACTCGACCAACCTGATCCGGCTGATGCAGCAGATCAGGCCGACCGAGATCTATAACCTCGCCGCGCAAAGCCATGTCGGGGTCAGTTTCGAAAGCCCGGAATATACGGCGAATGCCGATGCCATCGGCGTGCTGCGCCTCTTGGAGGCGATCCGCATCCTCAACATGGAGAAGGAGACGCGGTTCTATCAGGCCTCGACATCGGAGCTTTACGGCCTGGTTCAGGAAGTGCCGCAGCGGGAAACCACGCCGTTCTATCCGCGTTCGCCTTATGGCGTGGCGAAGCTTTACGGCTACTGGATCACGGTGAACTACCGCGAGGCCTACGGCATGTACGCTTCGAACGGCATCCTGTTCAACCATGAGAGCCCGATTCGCGGCGAGACCTTCGTTACCCGCAAGATCACCCGCGGCGTCGCCCGCATCGAGGTCGGGCTCGAGGACACGCTCTATCTCGGCAATCTCGAGGCCAAGCGCGACTGGGGTCATGCGCGGGATTATGTCGAGGGTATGCACAGGATCCTGCAGGCGGATGCTCCTGACGATTTCGTGCTGGCGACTGGCGAGACGCGCTCGGTGCGCGAATTCGTGGAACTTGCGTTTGCCGAAGTCGGCCGCGGAATCGAGTGGCGCGGGAAGGGCGTTGACGAGGTCGGGGTCGACACAAAATCCGGCAAGACCGTGGTCCGTATCGACCCGACTTATTTCCGGCCGACCGAGGTCGACCTCTTGATCGGCGACGCCAGCAAGGCGCGCGCAAAGCTCGGCTGGAAGCCGAAGACCGGCTTTGCCCAGCTCGTGAAGGAGATGGTCGCGAGCGACCTCGCCGAGGCCAGGCAGGAGGCCGCCAATGGCAAGCACGCCGTTTGAGCTGAAAGGCAAGACGGTCTTTGTCGCCGGCCATCGTGGCATGGTCGGCTCGTCGCTGGTGCGACGGCTTGCACAGGAGGATGTCGAGGTTCTGACGGTGCCGCACGGCGAAGTCGATCTGCGCGACCAGGCCGCGGTCAACCGGTGGTTTGCCGCCAGGCGGCCACAGGTGGTGTTCCTGGCGGCGGCGAAAGTCGGTGGCATCGCCGCCAACGACCTGCTGCGCGCCGAGTTCCTCTACGACAATCTGGCGATCGCAACCAACGTGATCCACGCGGCTCACGTCAACGGAACCGAGAAGCTGATGTTCTTCGGCTCCTCCTGCATCTATCCTCGCTTGGCGCCACAGCCGCTGCGCGAGGACTCGATGCTGACCGGGCCGCTGGAGCCGACCAATGAGCCCTATGCGATTGCCAAGATCGCGGGCATCAAGATGGCGGAAACCTATCGCAGCCAGTACGGCGCAGATTTCATCAGCGTGATGCCCACCAATCTTTATGGTCGCGGTGATAATTATCACCCCGAATACAGCCACGTCGTCGCGGCCTTGATCCGCCGTTTCCATGAGGCGAAAGCGTCCGGGGCGAAGAGTGTTGCGGTCTGGGGCACCGGCGCGCCGCGGCGCGAATTCCTCTATGTCGACGATCTCGCCGACGCCTGCATCCACCTGATGAAGGTCTATTCCGACAGCGGCTTGGTCAATATCGGCACGGGCAAGGACATCACGATCGCGGAATTCGCCCGCGTCGTCGCGGCGGCGGTCGGCTATGACGGCGAGATCAGCTATGACACCTCGCGGCCCGACGGCACGCCGCGCAAATTGCTCGACGTCAGCCGGCTGGCCGCGCTTGGCTGGCAAGCGAGGACATCGCTGGAAGACGGCATCAGGCTCGCCTATCGGGCATATCTGAGCGAGACCCTGCAGGCGGCGGAATAGCGCCCCAGCCTCACAGCCCGTCATTGCGAGCCAACGGGTCGCGCGAACGCGCGCCCGATGACAGGCTCCGCGAAGCAATCCATCTCGCCACGTGCGGAGGCATGGATTGCTTCGTCGCTTTGCTCCTCGCAATGACGGCGAAGAGAGTGGTTACCTCGTCCCCACTCGCGGCGGATGTTTTCCGAGTGCCACGGCCATCGCCGAGATCAGCGGCTTCATGAAGTAGGCGTCGTTCGCCGGCGCGATGTCGGTGCGGAGGCCGTGCGAGGCGAGTTCGCCCGAGACCGCCGGCCCCACCGAGGCGATCGAGGTTCGGTCTAGGCCCTGACGCAACCTGTCCTCAGAGCCGCGCGCCCGCGCGGCTTCGAACAGCCGGCGCACCTGGCCGAGATTGGTCAACGCGATCGCATCGATCCGGCCCTCCGCCATCTCGTCGATGGCGGCGACGATGTTGGCGTCGGCAGCCTTGGGATCGTAGACATAGGGCAGCACGGTATCGACCTCCGCACCCTGGGCTTTGATCGCGCCGATCAATGCGCTGTGATCCTTGTCCGGATAGAGTTGGAGGCCGAGGCGATGGCCCTTCAGATCGATCCGGGACAGCATCTCGATGACGCCCTCCGAGGTCGGTTTCTCCGTCGTCACCTGCGGCTCGAGCCCGATTTCGCGCAACGCACGGCCGGGCTTTGGGCCACGGGCGAATTTGCGGGCCTTGCTCAGCGCTGCAATGAATTCCTGCTCGACGCCGACGCGGCGCACCACCTTCATCAAGCGCCGCAGGCCTTCGCCGGTCATCAGCACCAGATCATCGAATGGCTTTTCGATACAGCGCCTGATCCAGGCTTCGACCGGCGCCGGATCCGGAGCATCGTGGATCGCGAACATCGGACATTGCAGCACGTCGGCTCCCTGTTCGGCGAGCAGCCGGGAGAATTGCGCCTCCTCGCGTGTCTCCAGGATCAGGATGCGGTAGCCGTTCAGCCGGTCAGCCATGATGTGCCTCTCGTAGAGTTTAATTTGGCCCCTGCTGCGGGATTGGCGCAAGGGCGACGGCGGTGGTACAGCAGGGCCCGCAAATCCGCGGTTCCTGCGGCTGCCCAAGCCTTAATCAATCAAGCCCTCATCGGCCAAACCCCAATCAGCCAAGTCTCGATCCATCGCCATGTCCGACCCCCAATTTGTCCTGACTCTGTCCTGCCCCGACCGTCCCGGTATCGTCTCGGCGGTCTCGACCTTTCTCGCGCATAATGGTCAGAACATCCTGGACGCCCAACAGTTCGACGATATCGAAACCAAGAAATTCTTCATGCGGGTGGTCTTCACCGCCGCCGACCTCGCGGTCGAATTGTCGGCGCTGCAGACCGGCTTTGCCGCAATCGCCGAGCGCTTCGGCATGGTTTGGCAGATGCGCGACCGCGCAAGCCGCCGCCGTGTGATGCTGCTGGTCTCCAAATCCGATCACTGCCTGGTCGATATCCTCTATCGCTGGCGCACCGGCGAGTTGCAGATGATCCCGACCGCGATCGTCTCCAACCATCCGCGCGAGACCTACAGCCACCTCGATTTCGGTGATATCCCGTTCCACTACCTGGCCGTGACCAAGGAGACCAAACGCGAGCAGGAAGCCGCGGTCTGGAAGCTCGCGGAGGACACGAATACCGACCTCGTCGTGCTCGCGCGCTACATGCAGATCCTGTCGGACGAATTGTCGGCAAAGCTCGCCGGCCGCTGCATCAATATCCACCATTCGTTCCTGCCGGGCTTCAAGGGTGCGCGCCCCTACCACCAGGCCCATGAGCGCGGCGTCAAACTAATCGGCGCCACCGCGCATTACGTCACCGGCGACCTCGACGAAGGGCCGATCATCGACCAGGACGTCGAGCGCATCAGCCACCGCGATACGCCCGACGATCTCGTCCGCAAGGGCCGCGATATCGAGCGCCGGGTGCTGGCCCGCGCGATCCGCTACCATCTCGAGGACCGCGTGATCCCCAACGGCCGCAAGACGGTGGTATTCGTCGACTGAGCGCAGTAGCGCTCGTCAGTCCTCAATGAGCGGTGTCCTGCGAGGTCGGTGCCGGCTTATTTTCGTCGCCTCGCTCAGCCGCAGGCATCATCCGCTTGCGTTCTCGCTCGCGCATGAATTCGTCATATTTGGCGGTCCCCGGCCGGGGTGGGGCGTCGGCGGGCAGCCCGCCCGCCCAGGCCGGAATGAAGTCCGCCGCGCCGGCAGACAGCTTCTCGTTGACGGTACCGCATCCGGCCAAGGCGCAGCCTGTCAGAGCGAGGGCGAAGAGGGTTGCGAGAGGGCGGGCGCTGGTTGGCATCGCAATGCAGGGTGTCTTGCGTTTGAAGATTTGGACCTAGCTACGCGAACCATTGGCGCGGGTCAGCGGAGCCTCGTTTCGAAATGGTAAGATAGCCGTATCAGGTCTTGTTGGAGGTATTATTGAACCTTAAGCTATCGGCAGCTCCTGGCGGTCAGCGCGCAGGTACCATCCATACGTCGGCTTGACAAACCGGTGCCGGACGACGCCATTCGCCGCGCTACACCGCCGAACAATCTGGGCTATGGTGAGGCAGGGCCGGGGACTCGGTTCGATCTGCAAGAACGATGAGGGGGAGAGGCGTTCATGTTCATTCGCCGTCAATTGTTGCTGGCTGCAGGCACCATTGCCGCCGCAGCGGCCGTCGTGCCCGTCCGGGCGGAGGAAACGGTCAAGGTCGGCCTGATCGTGCCGATGACCGGCGGGCAAGCCTCGACCGGCAAACAGATCGACAACGCGATCAAGCTCTACATGCAGCAGAAGGGGGACACGGTCGCCGGCAAGAAGATCGAAATCATCCTGAGGGACGATGTCGCGGTTCCCGACAACACCAAGCGGATCGCCCAGGAGCTGATTGTCAACGAGAAGGTCAATATCATTGCCGGTTTCGGCGTCACCCCGGCCGCGCTCGCCGCGGCGCCCCTGGCGACCCAGGCGAAAGTTCCGGAAATCGTGATGGCGGCCGGCACCTCGATCATTACCGAGCGCTCGCCCTATATCGTCCGCACCAGCTTCACGCTGCCGCAGTCTTCCACCATCATCGGCGATTGGGCGGTCAAGAACGGCATCAAGAAGGTGGCCACGCTGACCTCGGATTACGCGCCCGGCAACGATGCGCTCGCTTCCTTCAAGGAGCATTTCGTGGCCGGCGGCGGCGAGATCGTCGAAGAGGTCAAGGTGCCGCTCGCTAATCCCGACTTCGCGCCATTCTTGCAACGGATGAAGGATTCCAAGCCGGACGCCATGTTCGTGTTCGTGCCGGCCGGGCAGGGCGGCAATTTCATGAAGCAATATGCTGAGCGCGGGCTGGACAAGAGCGGCATCAGGGTGATCGGCCCAGGTGACGTCATGGACGACGATCTCCTCAATAATATGGGCGATGCCGCGCTCGGCGCGGTCACCGCGCATCTCTATTCCGCCGCACATCCCTCGCAGACCAACAAGGAATTCGTGGCCGCCTACAAGAAGGCGTTCAACAACCGGCCCGGCTTCATGGCGGTGGGCGGCTATGATGGCATCCATCTTATCTACGAAGCCCTGAAGAAGACCGGTGGCGACGTGACCGGCGACAAGCTGATCGCGGCGATGAAGGGGATGAAGTGGGAGAGCCCGCGGGGGCCGATCTCGATCGACCCTGAGACGCGCGACATCGTGCAGAACATCTATATCCGCAAGGTCGAGAAGGTTGACGGCGAACTCTACAACGTCGAATTCGCGACCTTCGAAGCCGTGAAGGACCCCGGCAAGACCAAGAAGTGACTCCGCGCTCGTCATTATCGGGTGCGCGCCGCGTTCTCTCCACGTCATGCCCGGGCTTGTCTCAGGCATCCACGCTGTTCTCTGCAGCGAGAAAGACGTGGATGGCCGGGACAGGCCCGGCCATGACGCGGTCGCTAGACGTGGGCCACTCTTCAATATTGGCTGATCGGGGATGAAATGACCTCGCTCTTCACCATCCTGTTCGACGGCGTTGCCTACGGCATGCTGCTGTTCGTGCTCGCCTGCGGGCTCGCGGTGACGCTCGGACTGATGAATTTTGTCAATCTCGCGCACGGCGCCTTCGCGATGGCCGGCGGCTACATCTGCGCGGTGCTGGTGAATAATTCCGGCTGGCCGTTCTTTGCGGCGCTGCCGCTCGCCTTCGTCGGCAGTGCCGCGGTTGGCGTGGTCCTTGAGCGAACGCTGTACCGTCATCTCTACGCGCGCAGCCATCTCGACCAGGTGCTGTTCTCCATCGGACTCGTTTTCATGTCGATCGCGGCGGTCGACTACACCATGGGCTCGTCGCGGGTCTTCATCAAATTGCCGGCGGCCCTCGAGGGGCAGTTCGATGTCTTCGGGGTCGGCATCGGTCGCTACCGGCTGATGATCATCGTGATCTGCGGTTTGCTCACGGTCGCGCTGCAATTGATCCTGGCGCGGACGCGCTTCGGCAGCCGCCTGCGCGCGGCGGTCGATGATCCCCGTGCCGCGATCGGGCTCGGCATCAATGTGCCGCAGGTCTTCGCTTTCACCTTCGCCTTCGGTTGCGGGCTGGCCGGGCTCGGCGGCGCGTTGAGCGCGGAGATCCTCGGCCTTGATCCTTATTTCCCGCTCAAATTCATGATCTACTTTCTGATCGTGGTGACGGTGGGCGGCTCCTCCTCGATCACCGGCCCATTCCTGGCTTCGCTCTTGCTCGGCATCGGCGATGTTGCCGGCAAGTATTATGTCCCGAAGATGGGACCCTTCGTGATCTACACGATCATGATCGTGATCCTGATCTGGCGTCCGAACGGCCTGTTCGGCCGCACGGCCGCGCGCTGAGGGGTGCGATGAGCACGCTTCCCGACGTTTCCACGCATGTGGTTGCCGGCGCCCGCTGGCGAGCGGGCGAGATTGCCTTCTGGATCGTGGTCGCCGCCTGCGGCTTCCTGTTTCCATCCCGCTACCTGATCATGGCCGAGATCGTGCGGCTCGCTTTGTTCGCGCTGTCGCTCGACCTGATCCTTGGCTATGCTGGCATCGTCTCGCTTGGGCATGCCGCATTCTTCGGCGTCGGCGCCTATTCCGCGGGGCTGCTGGCGCTGCACGGTATCATCAGCGAGCCGGTAGTCGCGCTCGTGGTCGCAGGCCTTGCTGCCATGGTGCTCGGCTTCTTCACGAGCTTTCTTGTCATCCGCGGCGTCGATCTGACGCGGCTGATGGTCACGCTCGGCATCGCGCTGCTCCTGGAGGCGCTCGCCGAACGCTTCTCCGATATCACCGGCGGTACCGACGGATTGCAAGGCATCGAGATGCAGCCGATCCTCGGCCGCTTCGCGTTCGACATCTTCGGCCAGACCGGCTTCTTCTACTCGCTGATCGTGCTGTTCCTCCTGTTCGTGCTGGCGCGGCGGATCGTGCATTCGCCGTTCGGGCTGTCGCTGCGCGCGATCAGGAACAACCCGCTGCGCGCCGCCGCGATCGGCATTCCCGTCAATCGCCGATTGGTGGCGATCTACACGGTATCGGCGTTCTATGCCGGCGTCGCCGGCGCGCTGTTCACGCAGACCACGGCGCTGGCTTCGCTCGACGTGTTCTCGTTCGAGCGTTCGGCGGATTTGATGCTGATGCTGGTCATCGGCGGCACCGGCTATCTCTATGGCGGGCTGATCGGCGCCGTCGTGTTCAAGATGCTGCAGGAGCTGTTTTCGACCATTACGCCGCAATACTGGCTGTTCTGGATCGGGCTGGTGCTGGTCGTGATCGTTCTGGTCGGCCGCGCCCGCATCCATCGCTGGGCGCTTTGGCTGCCCAACCTCATCATCCGGCAATTTACCGGTCGCCGGGCCGTTGTCGTGGTTCCCGAAAGCGATCCGTCATGATGATCGCGCTGGAAACCAGGGGACTGGAAAAAACCTTCGGCGGCTTGCGCGTCACGCGCGACCTTTCGCTCCGGATCGAGCGGGGCGCCCGCCACGCTTTGATCGGGCCGAACGGGGCCGGCAAGACCACGGTGATCAACCTGCTCACCGGGGTGCTGCGGCCCAATGCCGGCCGCATCCTGCTCGAAGGCAACGACATCACCAACCTGCCGGTGCACAAGCGCGTGCTGCGTGGCCTGTCGCGTACGTTCCAGATCAACCAGCTCTATCCCGATCTCACCCCACTGGAGACCATTGGGCTCGCGGTCTCCGAACGGATGGGACGCGGCGGCGACTGGTGGCGGCGGATGGGGACGCGGGTAGTCGTCAATGCCGAGATCGCCGAGATCCTGGCGCGGTTTCATTTGCTCGACGTCATGAACGAGCCCACCGTCACTTTGCCCTATGGCAAGCAGCGCCTGCTCGAGATCGCGGTCGCGATTGCCACCAGACCCCGCGTGCTGCTGCTCGACGAGCCGGCCGCCGGCGTACCCGAAATCGAGCGCCACGACATTCTGACCGCTGTCGCCGCGCTGCCGCGCGAGGTAACGGTGCTCCTGATCGAGCACGACATGGATCTCGTATTCTCCTTCGCCGACCGCATTTCGGTACTGGTCAACGGTGCGCTATTGACTGAAGGTCCGCCGGATGCCGTGGCGCGCGACCCGCAAGTGAAGGCGGTCTATCTCGGCGAGGCGGCCGATGCCTGAGCTGCTCGCGATCGAGGGCCTGCGTGCTGGCTATGGCGAGGCGGTGGTGCTGCCGGGCATGACGCTGTCGCTCCCCGAAGGCCAGGTGCTGGCGCTGCTCGGGCGCAACGGCACAGGCAAGACCACGCTGATCAATTCCATCGTCGGCGTCACCCGCCGTTTCGGCGGCCGCATTGCGCTGGCCGGGCAGGACATCACGGCGCTGCGTCCGGATCAGCGGGCCCGCGCTGGGGTCGGCTGGGTGCCGCAGGAACGCAATATCTTTCGCTCCCTCACGGTTGAGGAGAACATGACCGCAGTGGCCCAGCCAGGACCATGGACGGTGGAGAGGATCTACCAGATGTTCCCCCGGCTGAAGGAGCGGCGCGGCAATTTCGGCAACCAGCTCTCCGGTGGCGAGCAGCAGATGTTGGCGATCGGCCGCGCGCTGACCTTGAACCCAAAGGTGCTGCTCTTGGACGAGCCGACAGAGGGACTGGCGCCGATCATCGTTGAGGAATTGCTGAAAGCGCTCGGCACGATCACCCGCTCTGGTGGTATCTGCTCGATCATCGTAGAACAGCACGCGCAAAAGGTTCTGGGGCTCGCGGACCGCCTCGTGATATTGGAACGCGGCACAATCGTGCACGATGCGGCAAGCGATGCCTTGAAAGCCGATCCCACGGTGCTCGAGCGGCATCTTGGGGTCTCCGGCGCCAAAGCGCATTAATTCCGTCCCTAGGGAGTCGAAACCATGCAACGAACAAAACCTCCTTTCCGCGCCGACGAGGTCGGCAGCCTGCTGCGGCCACCGAAGATCAAGGAGGCGCGCGCCAAGCTTGAAAAGGGCGAGATCACGCCCGAGGATCTGCGCAAGATCGAGGACATCGAGATCGAGAAGGTCGTGCACCGCCAGGCCTCCACCGGGCTGAAGCTCGCGACCGACGGTGAATTCCGTCGCTCCTGGTGGCACTTTGATTTTCTCGCCAAGCTGACCGGCTGCGAACTGTTCCACCCGGACGCCGGCATCCAGTTCACAGGCGTGCAGACGCGCCATGACGCAATCCGCGTGATCGACAGATTGGATTTCCCCGACGACCACCCGATGCTCGATCACTTCAGGTTTCTGAAGAAATACGCCGACCAGGCTCATGTCACGGCGAAGATGACGATCCCCGCGCCGTCGGTGCTGCACTTCCGCGGTGGCCGCAAGCTGATCTCGAAGGAGGTCTATCCCGAGCTCGAACCGTTCTTCGAGGATCTCGGCAAGACCTACCGCAAGGCCGTGAAGGCGTTTTATGACGCCGGCTGCCGCTATCTGCAGTTCGACGACACGGTGTGGGCCTATCTCTGCTCGCAGGACGAATTGCAGAAGGCGCGCGAGCGCGGCGACAATCCCGATGGCCTGCAGGAGATCTACGCCCGCGTCATCAACTACGCGATCGCGGACCGTCCGTCCGACATGGTGATCTCGACCCATGTCTGCCGCGGCAATTTCCGCTCCACCTGGATTTCGTCCGGCGGCTACGAGCCGGTGGCGGAAACGCTGCTCGGCGGCACTAACTACGATGGCTATTTCCTCGAATATGATTCCGACCGTGCCGGCGGTTTCGAGCCGCTGCGCTATTTGCCAAAGGGCAACAAGGTCGTGGTGGTCGGCGTCATTACGTCCAAGTTCGGCGAGCTCGAAAACAAGGACGCCATCAAGCGGCGCCTGGAGGAAGCTTCCAAATTCGCGCCGCTCGAACAACTCGCGCTCTCGCCCCAATGCGGCTTCGCTTCGACCGAGGAAGGCAACGTCCTTTCCGAAGAAGAACAGTGGGCGAAGCTCAGGCTTGCAGTGGAAGTCGCAGAAGAGGTGTGGGGTAAGTAGTAGCCACGGCCTGTCATTCCGGGGCGCGTCGCAGACGCGCATCGGGAATCTCGAGGTTCAATGTATCGCATCGCCCCGGAGTGACGGTGTGGAAGCACCCCGTCACTTCTGCGCCAGCTAGACCTTTCCCGATAGCGACGAGTTCGACCACGGCCTGCCATCGCTGCCGTCGGGGGGCGTTCGGCCTGCTTTATGGCAGGGCGGGCGAGGGGGGTTCAAAGAGTGGGAAATATGTGCTAACAGCATGCTGCCCTCTATGGCTGCCCACTGCTGTCCCACTCACTTGGCCCGATGAAGAACGACCAAATCCTGAGCCAGATCATTGACTTCTGCCGGGGGGCCGACATGGCCGAGTCCACGTTCGGCCGGCGTGCGGTCAATGACGGCAAGCTGGTGCACCGGCTGCGGGAGGGCAAAAAGATCACCATCGACACGCTGGACCGCATCCAGGCCTTCATTGCCACCTCGACGCCGGGCGGTGTGGCGCCGCCGCGGGGGCTGGTGGTGCCACTGGAGAAGCGCGATCCGCGGCAGAATTTCCGTTTTTTCGAGAACCGGCAGCGGTATTTGCTGTTCGTCCATACCTGCGGCGAGAAGCGGGTGATCGCGCAGCGGGTGGCGTTGGAGCTTTCCGCTATCCATCCCCGGCCGCCGGCGCTGCGGGTGTTCGACGCCGGCGTCGGCGATGGCACGGTGCTGGCGCGGGTGCTGCGCGCCATGCATAGCCGCTTTCCCCATATGCCGTTCTACGTGGCCGGCAAGGAACTCAGCCTGGAGGACGTCCGGCTGACCCTCGACAAGGTGCCGGACCGGCTGTTCGAACACCCCTCGACCGTGTTCGTGCTGACCAACATGTATTACGACGAGGCGCCTTGGCTGACCCCCAAATCCCCGGTGGCGGCCGCCAGCACGCTCTGGCACGAGGTGCCGCTGCGGGGCGGCTCGTCGGGCGAATTCGAGGCCCAGATCGCGGAACTCGGCCCGTTTCTCGAGCAGAATTGGCGTGCCCGCGTCAGCCCACGATCCGGGATGCCCATCTATGAGCGTCCGGTGGTTTTGGTGCTCTACCGGGAGGACCAGAGATTCCTGCTCGATTCGATCATCCCGCGGGCCGGCAAGACCGAGGCCAATTTCGACCTCGTCATCGCATCCCAGCCATACCGGGCGAAATCCTCGGTGAATTTCCGGGCCAAGCGCATCATTGCGCCGCTGGCGCGCGCCTTGCGCAGCGGCGGTCGCCTGATCGGTATTCACTCCCATGGCGACGATCCGGGTTTGGAAATTATCCAGGCCGTGTGGCCCGGAGAAAATCCTTTCGCCGTCAGCCGCCATGAGATACTGCGCGCGGTCAAATACGAGCTGGGGTCGGCCGGGCGCGACCTTAACTTTAACGCATACGCGGATAACCGCTCGATCTTCCGCTATGATATGGAAGCCTTGCCTAACGAGGTCACCGGCTCGATCGGAACCTCGACTGCCTTTGCAGCGTGGAACGCGGCGGTGTATGTCGCCCAGGTTGAAGACGACCGGTTGGCGGAGTTGGCGGAAAGCGGCCGAACTCTCGAAGCCACCCGCGACGTTCTGCGCAAACATAATGGGCTTTGGTTCTACGACGAATCCTACGTCATCTCGCGTCGCCGGGACTGACATGTCAGGAACACACTCACACAAACGTCGGAAGTCGACATAACAAGGGGTTTGCTTGATGCGCGCGTCTTACCTGTTCACCAGCGAGTCGGTCTCCGAAGGGCATCCAGACAAGGTCTGCGACCGGATCTCGGACGAGATCGTCGATCTGTTCTATCGGGAAGGGCCGAAAGCCGGCATCGACCCGTGGCAGATCCGCGCCGCCTGCGAAACGCTCGCCACGACCAACAAGGTGGTGATCGCCGGCGAAACCCGCGGGCCCCAGTCGGTGACCAACGACCAGATCGAAAGCACCGTCCGCGAGGCGATCAAGGACATCGGCTACGAGCAGGAGGGCTTCCACTGGAAGAACTGCGACATCGAGATCCTCCTGCATCCGCAGTCGGCCGATATCGCGCAGGGCGTCGATGGGCAGCAGCCGGGCGACGCCAAGGAAGAGGGCGCGGGCGACCAGGGCATCATGTTCGGTTACGCCACCAATGAGACGCCGGACCTGATGCCGGCGCCGATCTTCTATGCCCACAAGATCCTGCGGCTGATTTCCGAAGCGCGCCACTCCGGCCGCGAGAAGGTGCTGGGGCCGGACTCCAAGAGCCAGGTCACCGTACAGTACGAGAACGGCAAGCCGGTCGGCGTGCGCGAGATCGTGGTCTCGCACCAGCATCTGGTCGAGGATCTCTCCTCCAATCAGGTTCGCGACATCGTCGAGCCCTATGTGCGCGAGGCGCTGCCGAAGGATTGGATCAACGGCAAGACCATCTGGCACATCAACCCGACCGGCAAGTTCTTCATCGGCGGCCCCGATGGCGACTCCGGCCTCACCGGCCGCAAGATCATCGTCGACACCTATGGCGGCGCAGCCCCGCATGGCGGCGGCGCTTTCTCCGGCAAGGATCCGACCAAGGTCGACCGCTCGGCCGCCTATGCCGCGCGCTATGTGGCCAAGAACATCGTCGCCGCCGGTCTCGCCGACCGCTGCACCCTGCAGCTCGCTTACGCGATCGGCGTGGCGCGGCCGCTGTCGATCTACATCGACACCCATGGCACCGGTAAGGTGCCGGAGGACAAGCTCGAGAAGGCGGTGGCGCAAGCGATGGACCTGACCCCGCGCGGCATCCGCACCCATCTCGACCTCAACCGTCCGATCTACGCGCGGACCTCGGCCTACGGTCATTTCGGCCGCACGCCCGATAATGAGGGCGGCTTCTCCTGGGAGAAGACCGATCTTGTCGAGCCGCTCAAGCGCGCAGTCTAAGCAGCGTACGTCATTCCGGGGCGCTCGCGAGAGCGAGCGAACCCGGAATCCTTGTCCATCATTTTGAGATTCCGGGTTCGCCTCTTCGCGGCGCCCCGGAATGACGAGTTTAACAACAGGAATCTCGCGATGAACGCCCCGACAAAGCCTGGCTTCACCGACTATATCGTCAAGGACATCTCGCTCGCCGACTTCGGCCGCAAGGAAATCTCGCTCGCAGAAACCGAGATGCCCGGGTTGATGGCGACACGCGAGGAGTTCGGCCCCAAGCAGCCCCTGAAGGGCGCGCGTATTGCCGGCTCCCTGCACATGACCATCCAGACCGCTGTCTTGATCGAGACGCTGGCCGCGCTCGGCGCCGACATCCGCTGGGTCTCCTGCAACATCTATTCGACCCAGGACCACGCCGCGGCCGCGATCGCTGCTGCCGGCATTCCGGTGTTCGCGGTGAAGGGCGAGACCCTCACCGAATACTGGGACTACACCGCCAAGCTGTTCGACTGGCACGGCGGCGGCACGCCCAACATGATCCTCGACGACGGCGGCGACGCCACCATGCTGGTTCATGCCGGTTACCGCGCCGAGCAGGGCGACACTGCGTTCCTCGACAAGCCCGGCTCGGAGGAAGAGGAGATCTTCTACGCGCTGATCAAGCGGCTTCTGAAGGAGAAGCCGAAGGGCTGGTTCGCCGAGATCGCCAAGAACATCAAGGGCGTCTCGGAAGAGACCACCACCGGTGTGCACCGCCTTTATGAGATGGCGAACAAGGGTACGCTGCTGTTCCCGGCCATCAACGTCAACGACAGCGTTACCAAGTCGAAGTTCGACAACCTCTATGGCTGCCGCGAGTCGCTGGTCGACGGCATCCGCCGCGGCACCGACGTGATGTTGTCGGGCAAGGTCGCGATGGTCGCGGGCTTCGGCGACGTCGGCAAGGGCTCGGCGGCTTCGCTGCGCCAGGCCGGCTGCCGCGTGATGGTCTCCGAGGTCGATCCGATCTGCGCGCTGCAGGCGGCGATGGAAGGCTATGAGGTCGTAACCATGGAAGATGCCGCGCCGCGCGCCGACATCTTCGTCACCGCCACCGGCAACAAGGACATCATCACCATCGAGCACATGCGCGCGATGAAGGATCGTGCCATCGTCTGCAACATCGGCCACTTCGACAACGAGATCCAGATCGCGTCGCTGCGCAATCTGAAATGGACCAACATCAAGCCGCAGGTCGACGAGATCGAATTCCCTGACAAGCACCGCATCATTCTGCTGTCGGAAGGCCGCCTCGTGAACCTCGGCAACGCCATGGGCCATCCGTCCTTCGTGATGTCGGCCTCGTTCACCAACCAGACGCTGGCGCAGATCGAGCTGTTCGCCAACAACAAGAACGGCAAGTACGAGAAGAAGGTCTACGTGCTGCCGAAGACGCTGGACGAAAAGGTCGCCCGCCTGCACCTCGCCAAGATCGGCGTCAAGCTGACCGAGCTGCGCAAAGACCAGGCCGACTATATCGGCGTCAAGACGGAAGGGCCGTACAAGTCGGATCATTACCGCTACTGATCCCACTTCTCCTGAACGGAATATGCAGGGGCCCGGCGCAGTCCGGGGCCTTTTTCTTTGCCGCGGCCAACCGAAGCGAGTTGCAAATTGGTTCCCGCCTGCTCAATACTTTGGCAGGGAGAGCGTCATGACCGAGGCAATGGAGCATTTCGATGTTCTGATCGTCGGCGCCGGGCTGTCCGGCATCGGCGCGGGCTATCACCTGCAGCAGAAGTGCCCGACCAAAAGCTACGTCATCCTCGAGGGCCGCGACTGCATCGGCGGCACCTGGGATCTGTTCCGCTATCCCGGCATCCGCTCCGACAGCGACATGTACACGCTCGGCTACTCGTTCCGCCCGTGGACCGAACCGAAGGCGATCGCGGACGGGCCGCGCATCCTGAACTATGTACGCGAGACCGCGGCGCAGAACGGGATCGACCGCAAGATCCGCTTCAACCATCGCGTCAAGCGTGTCTCGTGGTCGTCCGACGAGGCGCGCTGGACCGTCGAGGCGGAGCGCAGGGCAGGCGAGGGCGCGGCCGAGATCGTGCGCATCACCTGCAATTTCCTCCTCATGTGCTCGGGTTATTACAGATATGAGGAAGGCTACACGCCGGAATTCGCAGGTCTCGCCGACTTCGAGGGTCAGATCGTTCATCCGCAGAAATGGCCCGAGCATCTCGACTACGCCGGCAAGCGCGTGGTCGTGATCGGCTCGGGCGCGACAGCGGTGACGCTGGTGCCGGAGCTTGCCAAGACAGCCGCGCACGTGACGATGCTGCAGCGCTCGCCGACTTACGTGGTGGCGCGTCCGGCGGAGGATGCGCTCGCCAACAAGCTCCGGCGCAATCTCTCGGCGGGGCTCGCTTATCATCTGATCCGCTGGCGCAACGTGCTGCTCGGCATGTATTTCTTCCAGCTCTGCCGCCGCAAGCCGGAGCGCGCCAAGGAGCTCATCCTTGGCGGCATCAAGATGGCGCTCGGTCCGGATTACGACATCGGCACGCATTTCACGCCGCGCTACAATCCGTGGGAGCAGCGGCTCTGCCTCGTGCCGGACGGCGACCTGTTCAAATCGATCCGCGAGAAGCGCGCCTCCGTCGTCACCAGCCAGATCGATACCTTCACCAGGAACGGCATTCGCCTGAAGGACGGCAGCGAGCTTCCGGCCGACATCATCATCACCGCTACCGGGCTGGTCCTGCAGGTGCTCGGCGGCGTCGAGGTCAGCGTCGACGGTCGCATCGTCGATTTCGCGAAAACGCTGAGCTACAAGGGCATGATGTATTCGGATGTGCCGAACCTCGCGGCGACGCTCGGCTACACAAACGCGTCGTGGACGCTGAAATGCGACCTCACCTGCGAATATGCCTGCCGTCTGATCAACTACATGGACCGGCACGGCTTCAGGCAGTGCGTGGCGCATAATCTCGATCCTTCGATCGAGGCGCTGCCGGCGCTGGATTTCTCGTCCGGCTATGTCCAGCGCTCGATCGCGAAATTGCCCAAGCAGGGCTCGAAGCGGCCGTGGCGGCTCTACCAGAACTATGCGCTCGACATCGTCTCCCTGCGCTACGGCAAGGTGGATGACGGCGTGATGCAGTATTCGTGACAGTCCTCGTTGTTCTCGGCGAAACCTGCGCCTTAACGCCCCATGGGTAGTTTTGCGGATTCGGGCTTCCCGCCGAATCAGCCATTCTGCCGCGACGGTTAACGCCGGATTAACCGAGACACCCTACGCTGCACGGCCTGTGGCTGCTGATAGCAAGAGGAAGCCCATGGACGCCCAGCGAATTGCCGTCGATGCCCTCGTGGCGCTGACCGATTGCGACCGCGACGCCGCCGTTGCCTTCATCCGCCGCTTCTACCTCGCCGGCATCAAGGACCCCAAGCGCCTGACCTTCAAGGGCCTGCAGGCGATGCGCGCCTGAGGGAGCCGCGCCGTAGGAGGGGTAGAGCGGAGCGAAACCCATCGCCATAGTGCACGCGGCGTGAATGATGGGTTTCGCTTCGCTCTACCCATCTTACGAATTTGGCGTGCGCCGTTAGCCCCTCTGAGGAGCGGCCATTTGGCCGCGTCTCGAAGGATGAGGCCCCGCCGGTGGCCTCGCCCTTCGAGACGACCGCTGCGCGGTCTCGTCAGAGTGAGGGGACAGGTTGGAGTGCGCTGCCCTCGCCATTGTCATTGCGAGCGGAGCGAAGCAATCCATCGCGCCGCTTGCGCAGGCGTGGATTGCTTCGTCGCTTCGCTCCTCGCAATGACGAGGGGAGAGGTTCTGATTCAAATGTCAAACAGCTCTCCACTGTCATCGTCCGGCTTGACCGGACGATGAAGTATTCCAGAAGCGTTCGAGGCTGATCCGAAGCGCCGCGGAGTACTGGATGCCCGCCTTGGCGGGCATGACGGTGGAGTGTGTGAGGTGGTGTAACTCCGCATTCTCGCGGCGCGTTACGCCCGAGCTTTGCATCTCGTTTCACCCTCCTCGAAGACAGAGGGCGCAGGGAAAGCCGGGTGCCGGTTGCACCCATGGGTCCCGTGCAACAAAAAGCACGGGGGTAGGACCAC
>NZ_JCAMOQ010000017.1:0-159218 GCF_059512365.1 Bradyrhizobium sp. Ses1 | reverse complement strand
GTCGTGGTCACGGCGATATTGAAGGTCTCACTGGCAGAGAGGCCGGCCGGATCGGTGGCCGAAACCTGGACGCCAAGAGTGCCGACATTTGCCGATGCCGGCGTGCCGCTGAAAGTTCGTGTCGCCGCGTTGAACGTCAGCCATGAGGGAAGCGCCGCGCCGTTCAGGCCGGTTGCCGAATAGGTGAGGGCGCCGCCATCGGGATCGTTGAAGGTGCCGGCGGGCAACGTCAGCGAGAAGGCCGAGCCGACGACCGCATTCTGGTTGGCGGTCTGGGTCACCAGCACCGGCGGCGTCTCGGTCGTCGAGCCGGTATCGTTAAGGACGACATCGACCCAGTAGTTGTCGCCAGAGGCAGGGATATTAGTGGGGAAGATACTCCCTGAGGAATAGGCGAAAACGCCATTCAGACCGTTAGCCGTTGCGGACAGAGATCCGTTTGTCGGATTTTGGAGCGTGTCGAAATAGTAAGGCGTATCTGAGTATTGGCCATTGGTCATGTGGTACGAGGCGACATAGGTCGTGCCTGCAACAATGTTCACAGGACTGGAGAAGCTGACCTGCTGCCAGCCACTGGCGGTCTCGTTGGTGGACGTGGCGGTCGCCAGCAGTGTGCCGCTGGCGCTCCAAAGATCAACCACATGGGCGCCGGTGTTCAGGGACCCCTTATAGAAGCGGATCCCGGTGATTTGGCCGTTGGTACTTGACGTGAACTTGAGACCGACTTCCACGCCGTGTGGGTCACTTACATCAGCCGTAGCCGGCGTGGCGCTGGAGCCGAACAGGTTGAGGGACGTGGACGGTGAAACCGTGTACGACACGCCGGAACCCGGTGTCTCGAGATTTAGGCTGTCATCGACCGCTCGGGTTTCGATACCGTACGACCCCTTGGCCGGCGCATTGAAAGTGTAGGTCCAATTGACTGTTTGCGTGCCAACTTGACCGCTCGTCACGTGCCACGTCTTTCCACCGTCGGTCGAAATCTGAACGCCGCCAATCACGCCGCCGACGTCAGTCGCGGTACCGCTTACGGTCACGGTTTGGCCTTCGATCACGGACGAGGATGACACGCTGGTGATCTTGGACGTTGGCGCGGTGTGATCGGTCGACTGGCTCGCGATCACCAGACTTGCCTGCAGCGTCTGCGGCTGGACGCCCATGTCCGCAAACAGATTCACCATTGCCTGTTGGACATTCGGGTCGGCGTTTGTCTGATTGCCGTCCGGCGAAGAATCGTGCTGGTTTGACAAGCCCCATGACCAAAACACGCTGCCCGCCCCAAACACCAGCGCGCCACTGGTGGGATTACGGTACTCGACCAGATTGTGAGTTGCGGTACCGCTTGTGTCGACGTTCCCGAACTCCGTATTGAACGCCGTAGATTCCTGGACTGTCGTCGAAGAGAGGTCGATCAGGCCGGCAGGCATGAAGCCGTTATCGGGAGAGGAGTCCCATTCATATCCTAACAGGCCGCTTTCCAGCGAAGCTGTCTGGCCGGGTGTCGTGGCCGCGACGCTTGTGTTGCGCCAGAAACGCAACTGGGTCATGCTGTAGGGAATCTTGATCGTCCCAAGACTCCCGCTCTCGTCAACCGAGAACACCGTTCCCGTCAGCGCATTGGACGGCATGGCGGCACCGCCCCAATTGGTGGGGGCCTCAAAGGTGCCCGTCCCCTGCCCGCTAGGGTTGATCAATTGCTCAAAGTGGCTGTCCTTGTAGGTGACCAGTGTGCGATTGGCTGTCTTGCTACTGTCTATGCTCGGTGTGAACTGGGTTTGCCAGAAGATCTCGTTGCCGCTGAGGAACGTGAGGTTGACGCCCGCGTTTGCCGCGGCCTGAACATTCGCGACCTGGCTGTCGGTCCAATATTCGTCGTGTCCGGCATCCATGAACACCTTGTGGTTGAGCAGCAACGCGCCATTGGTCGCTGTATCCATGCCGGAAATGTAGCTTACGTTGTAGCCGTTTTCTTCCAGCCAGTAGATTGCGGGGTATTCGCCTGTAAACACACTATCATCTGAATTTGCGTACAGACCTACTCCATCCCGGGTCATGATCGGGCGGTTGTAACTGACCGCGTAGGCCGCGCCGCCCTGGGAAGGACCGTTGCCTCCATATAGGCTGGCGCCGCCCCAACCGTTGTAAGCCTGCCAGGTCTCATCAGACGTCTGAAAGACGATGTC
Organism: Bradyrhizobium sp. Ses1; assembly: GCF_059512365.1. NCBI lineage: Bacteria > Pseudomonadati > Pseudomonadota > Alphaproteobacteria > Hyphomicrobiales > Nitrobacteraceae > Bradyrhizobium > Bradyrhizobium sp. Ses1. Next base: position 157,035 of record NZ_JCAMOQ010000017.1, on the reverse strand, counting down.
GCTTGTGGAGTTGGGATCCTTGACGACGAACGGAATCTGGAAAACTTGAGTGCCTTGGACGACGTTGGCGACATAAACGCCTGATACGGCCGTGGTCGGAATGGACCATGAATCAGTGACGCTCCAATTGCCGGCGTCGACCTCTCCGGTCGCCGGGTTCGTGGTCGGGGCCGGCTGGACCGGGGCCGTGCCCTGATGTTGCAGCGTGGTCACCAGACGGGCGCCGTTTCCTCCGTAGTACCCAAGTCGATAGATCTGGATTTGATAGTTCGAGCTGCCCGTCAGATCATCGATCTTGAACTGCACCGTGTCGCCTATATTGGTGCTGATCGCGGTCGTGAATCCCTCGAGGTTAGTCGAATCGGCACCTGGATTGACCCACCAGGTGCTCCTCGGCGTGCCCGGCAACTGGTTTTCCTGCACGATCGGATTCGTGCCAGAGGGATCGGCGACAACGGTGCCGCCATGCCCGTCGGTATTCAGAGTCCAGGTCGAATCCTTTCCAGAAAACAACAAGGAGACGGTGCTAGAACCGTTGCTGAAGTTCACTTTGCTGGTGTTTGAGGTCACGTCGTACTGAACAGACGTCGACATCGACGAGGTGAACGCAAGGTCCTTCAGATCGATGAGCTGAGCCGCCGCAAGCGCCGCCCCCGGCGACGAGCTTGCGATCAGGCCCTGGAACTGCGCCGAATGATCGAGGACGAGCTCACCATTTGCCGCGTCGAAAGATACGGTTATCCCCGAAAATGACCGCTTTGTCAGTCGTCCGGAAACAGCACCTCCGATCTCGAGAACCGCCTGGTCTGAGATGTGCAGCGATCCGGTGCCGTTGACGTTGCCCTTGATATCTACGGTGGAAATTTGGTTTCCATCGGACGGGCCGGCTCGGATGATTCCGGCATCGACGACGCTGCCTTCGACGGTGAAGAGCGTGCCGGGATTGCTCGACAGAGTCACGCCTGCATGGACGACCAGGTTATTTATGTCGACGCTGCTCGTGCTCGTGACGGTATAAGCTCGAGTCGCATCCATCACCACGTTATTGGCAACTCCAGGGACACCGGTAGTCCAGTTCGTCGCGACATTCCAGGATCCGCCGCCCGGATTGCTCCAGTGGGCGATCGTGCTCGGAGCGAAGTTCGCCAAGTTGTCCGGCAACATTCGACTCATCATCAGGTCTTGCTTCGGCTCGCTCGCCGTTTCGGACGCCGGCGGGTTGAACTCCGCCTCTGAGTTGGCCGTTGTCGTCGCCGCCTCGGGCAACGTCGTCGCGAGCAGATCGCTCGGCGGCGGGTCCGCTGTAAGGCTGCCGGTATTCGCAGGAGTGCTCGAACCGACAGGAGGGTCGGATGGGGACGCATTCGTTCCCGGTGAACCGGTCGGGTCTGTTGTGGCCGACTGCGCCAGGGTTGCGGACGACGCGCCGACCATGTTGCTCGGCGCAAGAGCCGCCTCCAACGGATGCGTGCCAGAGGGATCGGCGACAACGGTGCCGCCATGCCCGTCGCTATTCAGAGTCCAGGTCGAATGCTGTCCGGAAAATAGCAAGGAGATGGCGGTAGAACCGTTGCTGAAGTTTACTTTGCTGGTGTTTAAGGTGACGTCGTACTGAACAGACGTCGACATCGAGGAGGTGAACGCAAGGTCTTTCAGATCGATGAGCTGACCCGCCGCAAGCGCCGCCCCCGGCGACGAGCTTGTGATCAGGCCCTGGAACTGCGCCGAATCATCGAGGACGAGTTCACCATTTGCCGCGTCGAAAGATACGATGATCCCGGAAAACGACCCCTTTGTCAGTCGTCCGGAAACAGCACCTCCGATCTCGAGAACCGCCTGGTCTGAGATGTGCAGCGATCCGGTGCCGTGGACGTTGCCTTTGATATCTACGGTGGAAATTTGGTTTCCATCGGACGGGCCGGCTCGGATGATTCCGTTATCGGCTACGCTGCCTTCGACGGTGAAGAGCGTGCCCGGATTGCTCGACAAATTCACGCCTGAATGGACGACCAGGTTGTTTATGTCGACGCTGCTCGCGCTCGTGACGGTATAAGCTCGAGTCGCATCCATCACCACGTTATTGGCAACTCCAGGGACACCGGTAGTCCAGTTCGTCGCGGCGTTCCAGGACCCGCCGCCCGGATTGCTCCAGTGGGCGATCGTGCTCGGAGGGAGGTTGGCCAAGTTGTCGGGCACCGTTCGAGCCATCATCAGGTCTTGCTTCGGCTCGCTCGCCGTTTCGGACGCCGGCGGATTGAACTCCGCCTCTGAGTTGGCCGTCGTCGCCGCCTCGGGCAACGTCGTCGCGAGCAGATCACTCGGCGGCGGGTCCGCTGTAAGGCTGCCGGTATCCGCAGGAGTGCTCGAACCGACAGGAGGGCCGGATGGGGTCGCATTCGAAGTCTGCGTCGAGTTCACGGAAGAAAGCCCGGCCTCTGGCGGCAGAGGAACAGGGAGTGGCTCCCCAGACAAAAGGCTCGGCGTCTGTGTCAGCATGGCAATCACCCTCGAACAATCGATTTAGTATTCGGAGTGACACAGTTTTAAATGTTTAATTCGTTTAATTTAGACGTCAATTAAATATTTAAAATTTATTAATCACAAAAATGGGACGACGTTAGAGACAGGTAAGGCCTGGATCAGGGATGAATTTTCGCGCGATGGAGTTGTCGGACTGTCGCTAACGCTCCTGGTGTTTGCAGCAAAAGCCCGTCGCGGCCGCATCGAGCCTCCTGTCTCGCCATTGTTTCGTTATCATTTGAATATCACACCAACCTGCAACCAGACCGTGTCGAGCACGCGGACACCCGCGAATTCGTTGATTTTGCTGGTTCGTTTGGTCTTTGTCGCATTTGTTACGTTTTCATGAGGTCGCTTGTTCTGCGAAACTGGCGCGGCGGTGGTCCAGCTTTCGGTCGCCAGTCAACGGCAGTACCTGTCAAAACGTCTCGGTGATCTTGCTCAGGCGAGGGGGGCGATCCGGGTCAAATCCGCAGGTGCGCGCCGTCTGCTCGATCATCCGATAGGCTGGAACGAGCATGGTGATCGGATCCGTGGCGGGGTCATCCTCCGCCAACCACGGCAGCGAGCCATGCGGACCGCCGCATAGGTGCAGCGCGATCTTCTGCTCGCGCAATTCTTCTGCCAGCGCGTCCACCGAGGCCGCCGTTTCATCCATGAGGCGCATCATCACAACCGGCGTGCGCGATGATAGCGCGGCCCGCGGCCCATGCTGCAGCTCGGCGGCGCTCAGACCAATGGAAGGCAGGCGCAGGATTTCCGAAAGTTTGAGCGCGATCTCCCGCGCCGAGCCCAGGCCCAGGCCCCGCGCCGCCACAAACACGGCTGACGCCTTGGCGAGATCATCGGCAATCCCGGACCAGTCGAGCGCCAGCGCGCGGTGCAGGCGCTCGGGCAGCCTGTCGAGGGCTGCCCGCAGCGCGTGATCTTCCGCCAGCTCGGCAGCAAGTCCGGCGCTCGCGGCCATCGAGCCGATCACGGTCTTGGTCGCAGCTATGGAGTGTTCTTTGCCGGCTTCGATCGGAATGACGAACTCCGCTTCGTCAGCCACCGGCGACGACGTCGCATTGACGATGGCGACGGTGCGGGCGCCCGCTGATCGCGCCGACCTGGTCGCCGCGACAAGATCCGGGCTGCGCCCGGATTGCGAGATCACGACGAACAGCGCATCGCGCAGCATCAAGGGCGTACGAAATGCCGTGATCACCGAAGGAGCGCTGGCGGAAACGGGAAGGCGAAGCCGCGTCTCGACAAGGTATCTTAGGAAAACCCCCGCATGCCCGGAGCTTCCCCGGCCGCATACAACGCACAGGGGCGCGGAGCCAATCCCAATTCGCTGCGCGATGTCGCGCGTGGCGGGGCGGTTACGAACAATCTTGGCGACGACATCCGCGCTTTCCCCGATTTCGCTCGCCATCGCGGATGTTGTCACGGGTCAATCTCTCCGCCTTGCTTGCGCGCCGCCGCTCCCTTGGGATGCCGGTCACCATCCTTGTTACGATCCTTGTCGCGATCCTTGGTGATATCCTTGGCGAGCTCGGCAAACACGTGCCGAAGGTTGCCGTCGAAGTTTTTCAGGATGGTTTCGGCATCAACCCTGTCGACACCCAACGCCAGGAGGCTTGCCGTCTTGATGTCTCCCTCGGCCTGCTCGAGCGAGCGTGCCGCGTGGGACGGATCACAATGCGCGATTTGCGCCACCATGGCCTCGGCGCGCCGCTTCAGCTTGGCATTGGTCGGCTGCATGTTCACCATCATGCCGCGATACACCCGGCCAAGGCGCAGCATGATCCCTGAAGAGATCAGGTTCAGCACAACCTTCTGCGCGGTGCCCGCCTTCATCCGCGTCGAGCCGGCGATCAGCTCGCAGCCGGTCTCGACCAAGATCGGAAACTTTGCCGATGCCAGCAGTGCGGTGCCGGGATTGTTGGCGACGCCGATCGTCACGGCACCGAAAGAGCCTGCCTGCTGCAGCGCCGCGACCGTGAATGGTGTTGTCCCGCTGGCGGCAACGGCGATCACCACGTCGTGCGGTGTGAGCCGCGCGGCATTGATTTGCGTGACCGCATCATCGACATCATCCTCCGCGCCCTCGACGCTGGTGACGAACGCGCTGTCTCCGCCGGCGACGATGAAGCGGACGCGCTCGTTGGGCCAGGCGAAGGTCGGCAGCAACTCGGCGCCGTCCTGGACCGCCACGCGGCCCGAGGTGCCGGCGCCGACATATACAATGCGTCCGCGATCGCCCAGCGCCGCCTTGGCCACTTCGGTCGCCGCAGTGATCGCGGGGAGGGCATGGCCGATCGCCGCGACTGCCGCAAGCTGGCCCTCCCACATCGCTTCCATCGCTGACGTCAGCGACCATGCATCAAGATCGGCAAAGCGGGGATCGACTTCTTCGGTGGCCATATAGTTGATCCGTGCGCCATCAAACGCGGAACTTTGAATCCTGTTCATGGTCGGTTTCTCTTTTGGGCAGGTCAAGCCGCCCTCGCGCCACCAGCAACGCGCCGGCCGCCGCGTCGGCGTCGGGACGCCTCAGGCGAGCGCGCAGGTCAGGCGTCAGCCAGGGGGTAATGGCATCCGCGAGTCCGCCCACCAGCGAGAGCCGGTCAACTCCTCTCGCCAGGAACAGATCGAGCAGATCGCCAATGGCATCGGCCGCGCGTTCGACAATGCGACGGCCGACCGGATCGCCCTGGTTGGCGTGGCGCATCACGATCGGCGCGAACGCAGCGTAGTTCGTGGCTCTGGCTTCTTCAGACCAAGCCACCGCCTGATAGGGATCATGATCGAATGCGCCCAGCACCTCTGAAAGCAATGGGGTCAGCTCGCCGCGGCGATCCGCGGCCCGCAGCGCCAATCGAACAACCTGCAGGCCGATGTCAGCGCCGCTGCCTTCGTCCGACACGGGAAAGCCGTAACCGCCGAGACGGATTTCGCGGCCGTCGATCAGGCCGACACCCACCGAGCCTGTACCGGCTACCACAATAGCCCCGTCTGCGCCGCTATGGGCACCGAGACAGGCCGCGAGGCCGTCGCTGATGAAGATGACAGACGCAAAGGGATGCGCGATCTTGTTGAGCGCCGCTTCCGCGCCCCGGCGACCAATTCCGGCAAGGCCAAATCCGGCGTGCATCCGCGCGAAATCCTCGTGCGTCAATCCGGCCTGTGCGGCTGCCGCTTCGGTGGCCTCCATGATGGACCGCCAGGCCTTCTCGAAGCCGATCCGCGTCGTAGCAGGTCCGGAGCTCGCTTCACCGACCGCCCTGCCGCTTTCGTCCTCGATCCGGGCGCGGCAGCGGGTTCCGCCGCCATCAATGCCGAGATACGTGGTACCTTTTGTTCCCATGGAAAGTTAACGCCAGGGTTTCGCTCCGGGTCCCTCCCGAAGCCGCTTGGTGTACATATGGGGTGTTGTACCAGACTCGCCTCACGAGTCCGTGACTGCCATTCTCGGATCAATACAGATGGGCCACGCTTGGTCTTCCGCCTCTCTCTCGATTGCCGCGCAACACATCTTTGATGGTGTCGACATGCGCGGCCCGGGGTCGGTCAGGATATCGCAGGGGCGGATTGAAAGCATCACCTTCGGCGAGGCGGCGGCACACGCCTCCATCCACCTTCCCGCGGACGCGATCCTTGCACCCGGATTCATCGACATCCAGGTGAACGGAGGCGGGGGCGTTCTTCTCAACGACCAGCCGACGGAGGCTGGCGTTCGACGCATCGTTGAGGCGCACCGTAAGCAGGGGACCACGGGTTGCCTGCCGACCCTCATCACCGATCGCAGCGAGGTCATCGAGCGATTGGCTGCAGTCGCCCAGGCTTGTCTGACGATTCCCGGCGTGCTCGGCTTTCATCTGGAAGGGCCGGCTCTCAACAGGTCTCGCAAGGGCATTCATCCGGAAGCCGAGATACGCGTGCCCGATCGGCGCGATCTCACCGCGATCAAAAGTTTCGGGGGCCGCGGCCGCTCCATTGTGACCTTGGCCCCGGAATGCGTGCCCGCGTCCATGATCGATGAATTGATTGGCGCCGGATTGCGTATCGCGGCCGGCCACAGCGACGCCACCGCAGCCGAAATCGGCCAGGTGGTCGATCGCGGTGTCTCGGGGGTGACCCACCTGTTCAATGCCATGTCGCAGTTGAACGCCCGGGAGCCGGGCTTGGTGGGCGCCGCGCTTTGGGATGACCGGCTGTTTGCAGGGATCATCTGCGACGGCATCCACGTTGACCGCGCCGGTTTGCGTGTTGCCTTCCGTTGCAAGGGACGCGATCGATTGATGCTGGTCACTGACGCCATGCCACTCGTGGGCACGAACGACCGGCAATTCACGCTGCAGGGAAGGCAGATCACGTTGCATGAAAATCGCCTGACTGGCCCCGATGGCACCCTCGCGGGTGCTCACCTCACCATGATCGAGGCGGTGCGCAACGCTGTTGAGCTCGCCGGAATCTCCCTTCTCGATGCCCTCATCATGGCCTCTCGGACGCCCGCTTCATTCCTGGGCCTTGAGTCCGTGCTTGGACGGATCGCGCCTGGATACCGCGCGGACCTTGTCGCCTTCAATCCGAACTTTGAAGTCGTCGGCACATGGATAGGCGGTGTCGGTTCGATGGACGAGACGGGCGAGGCTTCTCACCGAGGTTAGATGCGCAACCATCCCATCATCGTGCAAAAATATGGCGGTGTCTGTCTCGAAACACCGGAGAAAATTCGCGCGGTCGCGCGCAGTCTTGCCGACCTGCAAGGCCGCGGTCATCGTGTCGTCGCGATCGTCTCCGCCATGGGTAAGACCACCGACCAATTGATCCAGATGGCCTATCAGGTAAGTCCTGCTCCCAATCGCCGTGAACTCGACATGCTGCTGACGACCGGTGAGCGCATCAGCATGTCCCTGATGAGCATGGCGCTTGCCGACCTCGGTGTATCAGCGATCAGCTTCACCGGCAGCCAGGCCGGCGTGATGACCGACGACTCCCATTCCTCGGCACGCATTCTGGATGTCCGGCCCATTCGTGTGCGTGAGGAGCTTGATCGTGGTCGCGTCGTGGTGCTGGCAGGATTTCAGGGCGTGAACCCGGCGACGCGGGAAATCACCACGCTCGGCCGGGGCGGCAGCGACACCACGGCCGTTGCGATGGCCGCGGCGCTGAAAGCCGAACGCTGTGAAATCATCAAAGAGGTCGACGGAATTTGTTCGGCCGATCCGCGCATCGCGCCGGATGCAAGACCCCTGCGGCGAGTGGACTTCGCATCCCTGTCCGAAATGTGCTTCTGGGGTGCAAAGATCCTGCATTTTCGCAGCGTAGAGCTGGCGCAAAGTCAGGATGTGCCGCTGGTCATCAAGCGGTGGGGCGGCGTCGAACACAGCACGCAAGTGATGAAAGAGGTTGCAGGCATGGAAAACGGAAGGGTTCTGGCCGTCAACTCGATGGCGCGCATTGAGCACGTGGAAATCGATTCCAACGATCTCAATCACGGTTTCGAGAAATTCGCGCAGCATCTCAAGCAAAACAGCCTGTCCTGGCCGCAGCTCCTCGCATCGAGCTTCACCCTGGGAAAAACCAGCATGACCGTGGCCTGCGATGCAGAGTGGCTCGACGCCCTGCTCCGCACGCTGGAGCACGCCAAGGATCTGCGCACGCAGCGCGAAGCCTCAAGCTCGGTCAGTCTCACCTGCTTCGGCGGCGTTTCGTCGGAATTGCCGTTCAGGGCGTTGCAGGTTCTCGGACAACACGGGATCGTCCCCGACAGTTACGTGTTGTCGCCGCATTCGGTCAGTCTGTTCGTCCCGGTGGAGAACCGCGAGGCCGCGGTCAAGGCGCTGCATTCGCTTGTCCAGCACGCATAAAGCCGAGCGCGAGCTAAGCTCGGTCACGAACAGCCGGGCGCTCGCAAAACCATCGACATTATAATATCGGCATTGCAGCGACCCGTGTGTACCATGTCCGACATGGGATTGTGACACTGGCTGGCTAGTGTCCGCGACGCGCTTATGAATCTGGGGGAGGCGTGGGCTCGCTGGAGCGCGATCGCCCGCGAGACCGAATCGCGCTCATCGTTCGCATTGGAACTAAAATCGCCACCTATCGGTTTCTGTTTCCGATCCCTGCCATGATATGCGGATCGACGTGACGATCATAGTCCTCGGCACTAAGAAAACCGAGCGCCACCGCAGATTCGCGCGGTGTCGTGGAATCGCTCAACGCCTTGGCGGTGATCTTCGCGACCTTGTCGTAACCAAGGATCGGATTCAGAGCGGTCGCGAGCAGAAGGGCGTTCGACACGTTTCGATCAAGCTGCTGCCGGTCGATGTCCAGATCATGAATGAGACGCACCGCAAACGTCCGGCTGCTGTCCGCCAGAATCCGGATGGACTGCAGGATGTTGTAGATCAGTACGGGTTTGGCGACGTTGAGCTCGAAGTTACCCGACGCGCCCGCTGCCGTGACGGTCGCGTGATTGCCGATCACCTGAAACGCAGCCTGCGTCACCACTTCTGCGATGGTCGGGTTCCGCTTGCCCGGCATGATGGACGAGGTCAGTCCGTCGTGCGGGATGACGAGCTCACCCAGGCCGCAGCGCGGGCCTGAACCCAGAAACCGGATGTCGTTCGCGACTTTGAGAAGGCACACTGCAAGCGTGTTGAGCGTGCCGGAAACTTCAACCAGGGTGTCGTGTGCGCCCATCCCCTCAAACTTGCTCCGATTGGACGTGAAGGGCAGGCCGGTCAATGCGCTCAGTTCATCGCAGAACGCCACGTCGAAGCCAGCCGCCGCGTTGAGGCCGGATCCGACCGCGGTCCCGCCCTGCACGACGACATGGAGGCGAGGCAACGCATCGTCGATCCGGGCGATGCAATTATCGATCTGGGTGTAGAAGGCCTGAAAAGCTTGCCCCATCGTCATGGGAACCGCATCCATCAAATGCGTGCGTCCGATCTTCACGACGTCCGAAAAAGATACGGCCTTCGCCGCGAGTTCGTCGCGCAGCGTTTTCAAAGCCGGCAGCAGGCGGTCGCGTATCTCCAGCGAGGCGGCAATGTGCATCACCGTTGGAAAGCTGTCGTTGGACGACTGCGAGCAATTGACGTGATCGTTGGGATGGATCGGTGCCTTCGTGCCGAGTGGCTGACCCAGCATTTCGTTGGCGCGGTTGGCAATGACCTCGTTGACGTTCATGTTGGTCTGTGTGCCAGAACCAGTCTGCCAGATCGTCAATGGAAAATGATCGTCGAAGCGGCCCTCCCGCAGTTCCACGGCAGCCAGCTCGATCGGCTCGCCAATCGCCCGATCAAGCACGCCAAGCTGAACGTTGGCACGGGCCGCCGCGATCTTCTGCACAGCAAAAGCGCGAAACAGACACACAGGAAAACGCTCGTCACCGACTTCAAATACCCCAAGCGCGCGTTGCGTCTGCGCGCCCCAATAGCGATCGGCTGGCACTTCGATGGCGCCAAATGCGTCATGTTCGATGCGTGACTGGACCACGTTGGCTGTCCTCCCGTGGAGACTCGAAACCGGAGATTAAGTTCAGTTTGCGCTAGGCAGTTTCGACGCGCTTCCAGGCGGTCTCGTCGAACTCTCCGGCCAGTTTCGCGACGACCACCGTTGCCACCGTGTTGCCGATGACGTTGCACGTCGCAAGCGCGATTGAGAGAAAGCGATAGACGCCGAAGATCAGCGCGAGGCCGTCGACCGGCAGAATTCCGGATGCCGTGACGGTCGCGGCGAAGACGACGAAGGAACCACCTGAGACCGTGGCCGCGCCCTTCGATGTCAAAAGCATGATCGCGAGAATTCCGATTTCCTGCTCCCAGCTGAGCGGCACGCCATAGGCATTGGCCAGAAAGATCACGCCCATCGACATGAACAGGGAGGTGCCGTCGAGATTGAAGGCGTATCCGGTCGGCAGGACGAGCCCGACCGTCTGCTTCGAGGCTCCATACGCCGGCAGCTTCTCCAGCAGGCGCGGCAACACGCTTTCCGAGGAGGCGGTGCCCAGCATGATGATGATTTCGTCGCGGATGTAACGCAGCAGCCGGAAGATATTGATGCTGAACATGGCGCAGACTGCGCCGAGGACCACCACAATGAAGAGGATAACCAAGGCGTAGAACGTCAGCACGAAGTATGCGAGCGAAATCAGTACGGCTGTTCCATTGGAGCCGACGGCATAGGCGACGGCGCCGAACGTTCCAATCGGCGCCAGGGCCATGATGATGTGGATGAACTCGAAGAACGCGGTCGAGATCGTGTTCAGTCCGCTCTCGATGGGTGCGCGCTTCTCCGGCGAGAGCGCCATCAGCCCGAAGCCGAAGATCAACGCGATGACGAGAACCTGAAGCAACTCGCCGCGCGCGAAGGCGCCGACGAAATTGTCTGGGAAGACGTTGAGCAGGAACTGGTCGAATGTCGTGTGCGAGGTTGCCGCAGCCTTCGTCGCGGCTTCGGCGCCTTTGGTCGCTGTTGCCGGTGCAGTGATATGATCGAGGTTCTTGCCGACCCCGACGAGATTTCCGAACAGCAGGCCAAGTGCCAGTGCAATCGTCGAGACGATCTCGAAATAGATCATGGCGATCAGCCCGACTTTGCCGACCCGTTTGATGTCTCCGGCCGCGACGACACCGACGGCGACTGTGAGAAAAACCAGCGGCGCGACCGCCGTCTTGATCAGCCGCAGGAAGATATCACCGAGGATCTTCAGGGAAGCGCCGAATTCGGGCCACACAAGACCAACGATGATTCCGAGCACCATGCTGACGGCAACCTGGAGACCGAGGTTCTTCCACAGGGCCTTCTTCGTTGGCTTGACGGTCTGTTCGAGAGCAATGTCGTCGCGCTGCGTTGTCGCCATGGCGGCCATGGTGTCCTCCGGGGTCATCTGTTGGGCTGAAGCGGCGCTCTGCGGCGCATTAATGAGATCGGGTGCTCGGCGCGGGCGACATCAGTCGTCGCGAGCGGCGTTCGCGCCTGAAATGTCCAAAACGCGATCGACCATCGGGCCGCACAGGCCCAAATAGTTCGCGGGATCGCAGTGACGCCTGATCACATCCTTGCCACCGAGAGCTTCGGCGATCTCCGGCACATCAGCGAGAATGTCGGCGAGTTGTCCGCCGCCTTCGATGGCCTTGCGGCAGGCGTCATAGACGACGTCGTGCGCTTTTTGCCGCCCGAGCTTTGGCGCGGCGGCCATCATCACGGCCTCCGCAACGATGAGGCCTTGGGTGAGATCGAGATTGTCCAGCATTCGCCGCTCATGGACGACAAGGCCGGCGAGCATGAACTTGGCGTTGGCCAGCGACGAGGCCGTCAGCAGGAAGCTTTCCGGCAGCGACACCCATTCGAGGTGCCAAGGGCCGGTGGCGCGCTCGAAATCGTGGATCATGCCGTCCAGCATCGCGGCGACGTGCTGCCGCACGGCCTTTGCCGCCGCGAGCATCAGTTCGCTGGAGATGGGATTGCGCTTCTGCGGCATCGTCGACGAGGCACCGCGCCCGGGCACGAACGGCTCGGAGACCTCGCCGAATTCCGACGCCGACATCAGCATCACGTCGGTCGCGATCTTCCCCAATGTGCCGGTGATGAGGCCCAGCAAAGTCACGGACTCGGCGATGCCATCCCGGGCGACGTGCCATGTGATCGACGGCTGATGCAGTCCCAGCTCGTCGCAGAACAGTTTCTGCATTTCGAGGCCGGCGGCGCCGACAGAGGCAAGCGTGCCGGCGGCCCCGGAGAATTCGCCAAGCAGGATACGCGGCAGCGCCTGATCGACGCGCTCGATATGCCGGTTAATGGAGGACAGCCAGACCGCGGCCTTGTAGCCGAACGTCACTGGAAGCGCCTGCTGGAGATGGGTTCGCCCGGCCATCGGCGTGTCGCGGTATTTCCGCGCCATCGTCGCCAGGATGTCACGGACCTCGCGCAGGTCACGCGCAACGATTTGAAGCGCTGCCCGGATCTGCAGAACGTTGGCCGTGTCCATGATGTCCTGGGTCGTCGCCCCCCAATGAACGTAACGACCAGCTTCACCCGCAGCTTCCGAAAGCTGATGCACAAGCGGAAGGATGGGATAACCGACGATCTCGGTTTCGTGACGCAGCTTTTCGACGTCGATCTTGATGGAGCGCGCAGCCGCCTCGATGGCGTTGGCGGCGGCTTTCGGCACCACGCCCAATCGGGCCTGGGCACGGGCAAGGGCGACTTCGGCTTCGATATAGCGCGCGATGAGCGCATCGTCGGCAAAGACCGCCCGCATTTCGGCAGTCCCGAACATGTCGCGAAACAAAGCCGAATCGAAAACTGTGCTGCCCATCCGTCGACCCCCTTTGGATCCTTGTGTTATATTATGTACCTACATATTAATATGTACGTACATAAAGGATGAGTCAACATCCTTTCTTGACGAATCCCACTCCCATTGGGCTTCCATTGACCGGATAGAACGGAGGCAGGTGTGGAAACGCGTTACGCTTACGTTGCTCGCCTGCTCACGGAGGCAATCGCGGGCGGTCGACATCCCATAGGTTCGGTTCTGCCCAACGAGTTCGAGCTGGCCGAACAGTTTGCCGTGAGCCGCTCGACGGTGCGTGCCGCAATGCGCGAACTTCAGGCGTCAGGCCTCGTCAGCCGCAAGCGGAATGCAGGCACCCGCGTCGAAGCGCTGACGCCGCAGCGCAGCGGTGGCGGATTTACCCAGGCGCTCGAATCCATAGAGGCCGTGCAGCGGTTCGGCGTCGAAACCGAACGCCACGTCCAGCGGGTTGCCGAGGTCGTCGCCGATGATGCGCTGGCACGGGATCTCGGATGCCAGCCCGGGCGTCGCTGGCTGCGCATATCGAGCCTCCGCATGATCCCCGGCGATGCAACGAAGACTCCGATCTGCTGGACTGATGTCTACATTGACGACGCTTTTACGCGCGAGGTTCGATCCAGGATGGAAGACCATCGCGACATCTTCGGCACGCTGGTGGAAAAGATATCCGGCCGGCGATTCAGCGAAATTCGTCAGGATATCCGTGCGGTCGGCGTCTCCCATGACATGGCAGAGCCTTTGAAGGCCACGCCGGGCGCGCACGCGCTTGCGATCCGGCGCCAATATCTCTTCAGCTCGAACGAGATGGCCGAAGTATCGCTCAGCATTCACCCGGCCGATCGATATAGCTACACGACTAGGTTGATGCGGAAGGATTCGGAGCGGGAGTAAGGTCCCGTGCATTGCGTTGAAACGTTCCCGGCCGGCAATGATTTCACGCGGCGCCCATAACCATCCGCAGATGTTGCGCCAGCTCGGCGCGACGGAAGGGTTTGCCGATAACGGGAAACTCGCCCTCTGCCCCGTGGCGCGACAAAGTGTCTGCCGCGTTGCCTGAAGTGAGCAAAATCTTGATGCCGCTGCAGAGGTGCTTCGCTTCGCGAGCCAGTTCAACACCGCTGATGCCTCCCGGCATCATGATATCGCTGAATAGCAGATCCAGTTTCTTGTTATCCCTCAGAATCCGGATGGCGTCGGCGCCATCTTGGGCGCAGAGGACTTCATAGCCGAGCTCTCTCAGTATTGCTGACGTGACGTCCATGACGTCGTGATCATCTTCGACCATGAGAACCCTGCCTGACCCTGCTGCTATGTCCTGGAGTTGGGTGATATCCCTCCCCACATCGGACGCTTGGCCGGATCTGGGCAGATAGAGACTGACCGTGGTTCCCATTCCGACTGTGCTTTCGATGGCGACATGGCCGCCGGATTGCCGGACGAACCCATAAACCATGCTGAGGCCGAGCCCGGTTCCTTTGCCGACCTCCTTCGTGGTGAAAAACGGTTCGAACACCCGATCCAGCGTGTCTTGCGGCATGCCGCAGCCAGTGTCGGTGACGGAGAGCTTGACGTACGATCCGGATGCGACGCCGGCAATGGCGCCCTCGTCAAGGGTTATATTTCGCGCCTCGATATCCAGCCTGCCGCCGTCCGGCATGGCGTCGCGCGCGTTCAGGGCCAGGTTGAGGAGTGCTGTCTCCAGCTGCGCAGGGTCAAGATGGCATGGCCACAGTTGATCATCCGCGACAAGGTTGATCTTGCACCTGTCCCCGAGTGCGCGAAGGATCAGTCCCTGAAAATCCCGAATGAGAGCATCAATGTGAATGGTCTTCGGGTTCAGCTTCTGCCGTCGGGAAAAAGCGAGAAGCTGCGCGGTTAGGCTCGCACCCCGGTCGGCGGCCTTCCGCGCCGCTACTGCGAGTCTCTGGACGCATTTGTCGTCTGCCGTACGGCTCTCGATAAGTTCGAGATTGCCGGAAATCACCATCAGCAAATTGTTGAAGTCGTGGGCAACGCCGCCCGTGAGCTGACCGACGGCCTCCATTTTTTGGCTCTGATGAAGTTGTTCTTCCATCAAGCGCCGCGCCTCCACGGCATGCTTCTGTTCGGTGATGTCTCGAAACAGGATGACGATGCCTTCGCCGGATGGGAATGCATTGACCGCGTACCAGACATCTCGGAAGAACGTTTCGACGGACGCGGAGCTCTGTTCCGACATAGCCGTATGTGCTCGGGCCGAGAGGTCTTTGTCGGTCCAATCCGGAAAGATCTCGCACAGATTCACGCCGATGAGGTCATATCCTACAGCGAGCTGCGCCTTCGCCCTCTCGTTCAGATAAGTGATGTACCATTCTGTATCGACGATAAGGACGCAGTCGGTCGTGCTCTCGAATATTGTCGTGATCCGAGCCGCTGCCTGCTCGGCTTTCTCCTTGGCATCGTGCAGCTCGTGTTCGCGGTTCGCGAGCGCATCGGCCATGGTGTTGAATGCGTCGGCGACCCGGGTAATCTCTGATCCTTTGTCCCGGATATGCACTCGACGCGCGTAGTCGCCAAGCCGCCATTGGTTGGCCGCATCAACCATTTGTCCCAGCGGATGCTGGATGAACCGACGGGCACCAAACCAGGTCAAGGCCAGCACCACCGACGTGGCCAGGACAATCAGAAGGATGCCTAGCCGCGTACGACGTTGGATCTGACTGAAGGCCAGCGTCTTGTCGACGCCGAAGGTAACAAAAATCTCTCCGGCGTCTGCTTGCAGCGCCGTGTAGCCTACGATCCGTTCTACACCGTCAATGTCGCGCGCGGTTGTTGTGCCCGAGGGATCCGAGTGCAAGTAACGGTCATCGGGTATCCTCCGGCCGACGAACTGGTCGTTACGAGGATAGCGTGCGAGGTACGTGCCGTTGCGGTCTCTAATGGCGAGGGCGACGCCGGGGGGCGGGCCCTTCTGCGCGAGATAATGAGCCAGCCAATCGAGGCTGAGGGCGGCTATTACGACGCCGCCCATGTGGCCATCGTCGGCATAGAATGGCAGGGCAAAGTGGAGGACGTTGCGGCCGGTCGCTCGGCCGTGCGCGAATTCTCCGACGGTAAACTTGCCGGTTTTCAGGACGTTGGCAAAGTAGGCGCGTCCGGCCGCGGTCGAGGGCTTGTAATCGCTGGTCGAGTCGCAGAACGAATCGCCATTCATGTCGACCGCAATAAAATCAATGAACTCCGGGTAGCGCTCCTTGATTCTGGAGAGGTAAGCCTCGCATCCGCGGGCGTCCTTCGCCTTGACCGCGGGAAGCTCCGAGAGTGCAATCAATGCCTGGCGAATTCCTTGGATGATCTGCTGCTGCTCGGCGGCGGCGAGCTTGGCGAGACCAAGCGCCAGCTCTTGCACTTCCATTTGGTGCGAGAAACGGAGGTCGAACTCATTGTACAACTGGATTGCGATTCCAGGCAGAAGGGCAAACGCCACCAGGGCAAACAGCCGCAACAATAAGGCCACTGCCTAATTTCCAGGACGAGAAATCTGACGTTGCAGGCTGTAGAGCTTTGGCGCGCGAGGACGGCGCAGGGCGTCACGCCCGCAGCACACCTTGGCTTCGCGATCACGGTAATCGGTCCGACCGACCAGCGGACGTCGTGCGTGTCGCCTTCGTGTCATCTCTTACTTCTCTGCTGTTCCAATTGGGGGAGGGCAGTACATCGGCTTTGTTACGGCGCGATTTCGGTGTTTCGAGTTTTGTCACCGTGGTGCCATATTTGTCGCGCCAACGACCAACGTCGCGTTGTTTGTTACAGTTGAAACGGAGCGCCGCTGGGAGGAGCGTTACGAGGGACTCGTACTCATCCTCGACCCAACATCGAAGCGTTCGTGGCAAGAGACGGTGCATGAGAAGATGGGTGCGCCCCACGCTTCAAGCGTGGCCGCTTGCGGCCGCCGCTGGAGGATCGAAGGCGCTGCTATGGCATGGGCATCGTTCGAAATGCACGCTGAGTCAACAATCTGCACCGCACCCGACTCTGCGGCCCGCTTGCCGAATGCATTTTCGCGAATCTACCGGCAGCGGTTTGGCCTGACGCCACGCCAGGACCGATTGGTCGATGAGATCATGATCCGACGGAGTCGGATCATGATCTCATCTCTTTGTTTGAGCACGATCTTTTGTCACGCCAGCAAGATGGCATCGATCTCGACGGCGAAATCGATGAAGCTGCTCTGAGTCAACGTGCGGGCCGGTGGTGGATCACCAATATATTCCGCAAACAGCTGATTGAACGCGGGGATGTCCTCGAGAGACCGCAGATAGACATTTATCTTCACGGCGTGCCGAAGCGAAAGACCCGATGCACGCGCCACGGCTTCGAGGTTGTCGAGCGCAAGACGAGCTTGCTCAACGAACGGCGCATCGCTGATGCGCCGCCCGTCCCTTGTCCGAGGTGTTTGGCCGGCAAGAAAGACAAATCGTCCTTCTGCGCTGATGGCCTGCGAATAGGGACCCGCCGGTGCGGGCGCCACGACGGTTGAGATCGCCTGGCGGGTCGTCATGCGACCGCCCCGCGCCTTTTCTTCAGCGTGTCCAGCGTGCGAACCATGCGATCCAGCGCTGAGCTCCACTCGGTCTCATCGCGCGCGTAGCAAACCCGAAAGTGGCCGCCACTTGCAGGGCCAAATTGGTATCCGGGACTGACCAACGCTCCAGCCTCCGTGAGAAGAGCCTCGGCCACGGCCGGCCCGGGCAGTTCAAGGGCGCTGACGTCGACCCATGCATAGGCGGTGCCACGTTGCGGCTGCCACTTGAGCCAGGGAAGCTGACGCAGCTTCTGCTCGGTGAGTGTCCTTAGCGCGGTGAAGGCGGTCATTCGCTCCGCCAGCCAGGCATGGTCGTCGCGCAGCCAGCAAGTGAGGAGGTGCTGCGCATAAGCAGGCGCACGCAGCGCAGTGACGGACAGCACGTCCTCAATGCGCGTAGCTATCTTCTCCGGTGCAACCACCACGCCAAGGCGATAGCCGCTCAAGGATTCGGTCTTGCTCGGCCCCAGCAATGTCACTGTACGCTCAAACATTCCGCGCTGCTCGGCCAGGTGAGTGAAAGATCCTTCGTGTATCAGCCTGGAATAGAGTTCATCCACCAGGACAGTGACATCGTAGCGCTTTGCCAGCTCCGCAATACGGCCGATCACTGCCTCCGAAAATACTGCGCCAGACGGATTGTTCGGATGAGAGAATACGAACAGCCGAGCGCCGCGGGTCGCAAATTCGGCTTCCAGGACGTCGAAGTCCGGATGTGGGTCGCGGGCATCGAGATGCAGCGGAACGTGGCCCGGCTCTGCGCCAAGGAAACGCACAATCCGTTCGCTGAAGAGATAGTCCGGATCCATCAGAGCGACACGATCGCCTTCCTGCACCAGCGCGCTCAGGGACGCGAACAATCCGCCTTGCGTGCCGGGCGTCAGGATCACGTTTTCGCCGGGGCGCAGCGTGATCCCAATAAACTTGCCCGTGCTATCCGCCACGTTCTTGAGGACGTTGGGATGGCCGCGGTAACCCGTGTAGGCGAGGGCTCCATCGCGCGCGGCGCGGCCGAATGTCTCGTCGGCCCAGGGAGGTGGCGGAAACCTCACGGTGTCGAAATGGGTTGTGTCAAGAAAACCGGCTGGGGCCTTGGCCAGCAAATCGAGATCCGCTTGTCGTACTGATTTGCCTCCCAAGCCGGCGCGGCCAGAAATTCTCAAGCGAGCTAGACGGTCTTGTGGCGCGCTTTGTCGAGCAGGATCGTGCATCTGGGTTCTCCAGAGATGATGGGAATAATATCAAGGAGAGCATCCGCCGCGATCTTGATCGCGACGGATCCGGGCTAAGCGCGCCCGCTATGGATAACTTCGGCTTCCGGCAACAACCATTTGCCGTCCTTCAGGACGACCTTGCCGTCGAGCGAGAGTGTCGGCTTCCACATCAGTGAATCGAAATGAGTGAGGGTCTTCACCTCACCGCCGAGCAGGACACTGGTCCCGATGCCGATATGAGCCGTCCCGTAAACGCCTTCGTCGTGCAGCATCACGCCTTCCATGGGGCAATGTGGATTGAGGCCGAACGATATCTGGGCGATGTTGTAGACGGCCGGGTCTCCCTGACGGGCCAGCAGTTGATCGAGGAAGTCCGCCTGATAGCCGCCGGAGATCCGTGTCACGCGACCATTGGCGACATCGAACCTTATCGGCTCCTTCACGAGGCCGACCCCGTAATAGGGGATGCTCGCGTCCACGACAATTACGCCTTCTGAAGTCCCCTCAATGGGAGAGGAGCTGCATTCGATGTTGGGCACGGTCGTGAAGTCGCCCGGCTTGCGAACCAAGCCGCAATGCGGGTTCGAGGGACGGCCCTTCAGGCTGAGACGCAAATCAGTTCCTGCGGGTGTGGTGAGATGCACCTTGTCGCAGTTGGCGAGAAGTTCGCCGACTTTAAAGCAGAGTGGCCGGATCGCTTCAAAATCGGCGTTGATGCCACCGGTCACCAGCATGTTCGGATTGAACTGCGACAGCATGATGCCGCGCGCGCCATTTCCGATCGCGGTGCGGGTTGCATAGGTATGAGTGATTGACTGTTTGACCGGCGTGAACAGGACGTTGGCCGCGGACATGGCCGCAGCAACTGTCTTGGTCGGCTCTTCTCCGTCGATCGACCTTGGCGGCATGACAATGATGTTGACCGCGTCGGTACGCTCGAGTGCCGCCGCAGCGACCGCTTCGGCGACACGATGCCCGGCGAAATCAGTCACGATTACGACTTCCTCCCCCGGCTGCACATTCGCGCACGTCGTCACCAGTTTGCGGGCGCCCCGCAGCATCAGCAGATTGTCCAAGTCACCGTCTCCTTCATGATTTTTGTCGCATTCGACGACTGAAGCCGCCGATGCACGCGACCGGGTGTCCGCCCGGGTTGGTTCATCTCAATTCGACCAATGGTCTTTTATGTCGTTAAAAAACACTTTGCAAGAGATGGCTCTGAGCCGGGAAGAAGGCGAGCTGGCGAAAAGTGAGGCATATTGTTCGCGAATGGAGCGGAAATTTTGAAGCATTGATGGAATTCAGCGCATCTCGGAGGTTGCACGAGATTGCTTTTTATGTAGATAATATTCCACAGAAGGCGTTGCCGGGAGGATCGAGTTTATGGGCTATCGTATTGCCGTGGATATCGGCGGGACCTTTACCGACGGCGTGATCGAGAAAATCTCCGACGGTCGAGTTTACCTGGCCAAGCGTTTGACGACCCCAAGTGACCCTGGCGAGGCACTCTCCAATGTCGTCAATGACCTGCTTGCGGCGGTTGCGGCGCGTGCGAAGCGAAATGTCTCCGCCGACGTAGCGGAGGTGATTCACGGCAGCACGCTCGTCACGAATTCACTCATCGAGCGAAAAGGCGTTCCCACTGCGCTCGTCGCCACGGCGGGGACAGCCGACGTGATCGATATCCGGCGCGAGGTTCGCTATGACCTCTATGATCTCGATATCGAGATGCCTGAGCCGCTGGTTCCTGCCGAGCGTCGCTTCGAGATCGTTGAGCGCACCACGGCGGACGGCGCAGTTCTGAAGCGCCCCCAAGATGCGCTTGGCGATCTCGTCGCGAAGTTGCGGACGGCCAATGTGCAGTCCATCGCCGTCTCGCTTCTTCATTCCTGCGTCAATGCGGCCAACGAAAATGAAGTTGGAGCGGCGCTCCGTGATGCCTTTCCCGGAATGTGCGTGAGCCTCTCGTCGCGGGTCGCTGGCGAAATCCGCGAATATGAGCGGACGACGACCACCGTCGCCAATGCTTATGTGCAGCCAATCGTCAGGCGATATCTCGGTGAGCTGGAGAGCCGGCTGCGGCAGGCGGGAATCGATGCGAGCTTGCGCATCATGGTATCGAGCGGCGGTACCAGTTCGGTGGCCGCGGCTGCGGAAGTGCCGATCTCCACGATCGAGTCCGGTCCCGCCGGCGGTGTGCTGAGTGCGACGAACGCCGGCCGCGCCGCGGGTTTCGATGACATTCTGGCCTTTGATATGGGCGGCACCACCGCCAAGATTTGCACGATCCTCTCTGGCGCTCCCTCTGTTGTGCACGTCTTCGAGGCTGCCCGCGTGCGGCGCTTCAAGAAGGGCAGTGGCTTTCCGCTTCTGGTGGCCAGCATCGATCTCATTGAAATCGGTGCGGGCGGCGGAAGCATCGCGAGGACGAGTGAGCTGGGGTTGCTCACCGTCGGCCCGCAAAGCGCCGGTGCGGAGCCGGGTCCAGCCTGCTATGGCCAAGGCGGCCAACAGCCCACGGTAACAGACGCTGATCTGGCGCTCGGATATCTCAATCCAGATTATTTTCTGGGTGGGCGCATGCGTCTCGATCTTGATGCGGCGATGCGAGCGCTTCGCACTCTGGGTGAGCGTCTGACGCTTTCGGCCGAGGCGGTCGCCAAGGGGATCTTCAATGTTGTCAACGAGGCGATGGCGGGGGCTGCCAGGGTTCATATTGCGGAGAAAGCGCAAGATCCGCGCAAATTCACCTTGGTGGCAACCGGAGGTGCGGGTCCTGTTCACGCGGTGGAAATTGCACGCAAGCTGCGCGTCCCGAGGGTGCTCTTTCCCATCGCCGTCGGCACGGGGTCATGCCTTGGCTTTCTGGCTGCGCCGGTGCGAGTCGATCGGTCCTGGTCACGGTCGACGCGAATCGATGCCATTGATTGGGCCGAGCTGGCGAGAGTGCTTGCCGGCCTGAAGGTCGATGCCGAGGCCGAGTTGAGCGCAGCGGCGCCGCGTGACGCCGAGGTTGATTGGCAACTGCTGGTCGAGATGCGCTATGCGGGCCAGGGCGCAAATCTCACGGTCGCATTCCCTTTCCGGAATCCGGACGCAGCGTTCAGGGCCGATCTCGTGGATGCGTTTCAGCGCAAATATCAAGAGAACTATGGCGGGTTGTTGCCGTCGGGTACGCCCGAAACCGTCACGTGGCGCGTCGTGGGCGCGACCCGTCAGGACGTCAGGCATTTCGTCTGGCCGACCAAGCAGGATCCCGGGGGCGCGGCCCGCCCCAAGGCTCGCAGAGTCATCTTCAGGACCGAGACAGACACCTTCGAGGAGGTGCCGGTGTACGAAAGATACGCCGTGCCGGCGGGCTGCTGCGTGGAAGGACCGCTGATCCTGGAGGAAGAGGAATCAACCATCGTCGTTCCAATGGCAGCTCGGGTGGAGATTCTCAAGAATCTCAGTGTCCTCGTTCATTTGGAGGTTCGGCCATGAACGGCATCGATCCGATTTCGCTGGAAATTCTGTGGACCCGTTTGGTCAGCCTCGTGGATGAAGCTGCGGCAACCCTGGTGCGCACGTCATTCTCGACAATCGTACGAGAGTCCAACGACTATGCCGTCGTGCTGCTGGATCGCGATTGCCAATTGCTTGCTCAGTCGAGCCAGAGCATTCCGTCTTTCATCTGCACGCTGCCGGCGACGGTTCGCCATTTCCTGAAGGTTTTTCCGCGGGAGAAGCTGCGTCCCGGCGACGTCATGATCACAAACGATCCTTGGCTCGGCACCGGGCATCTTCCCGACATCAACGTTGCGGTTCCGATCTTCCGAGGCGAGGAGCTGGTGGGCTTTTCCGGCACAGCGGCCCATGCACCCGACATCGGCGGACGGCTGCGTTCGCCGAGCACCGCGGAGCTTTTCGAAGAGGGGCTGCGCATTCCGCCGACAAAGCTGGTCGATGGTGGCGTCACCAACGAGACATTGGTCGAAATCATCCGCAACAATGTGCGTGTGCCTGATCAGGTCATGGGCGACCTGTGGGCGCAGGTCGCAGCGAACAAGATGCTGGCAAGACGGCTGCTCGACACGCTCGAAGATACCGGTTGCGAGCTGACATCCGTCGGAAACGAAATGCAGCTCCGCGCTGAAGGCGCGATGCGTGACGCAATTCGTGCGCTGCCGAACGGCACCTATGAAAATGAAATCAGCGTCGACGGCTTCGTCGAGCCGGTGGTCATTCGCTGTCGCATCGATGTCGGTGACGAGGCCGTGAGCGTTGACTATGCCGGTTCATCGCTCCAATTGCCGAAGGCCATCAACGTCGTTCCGATCTACACGTTTGCGTATACGGCCTACTCTCTCAAATGCGTGCTGGCGCCGAACGTACCCAACAACGATGGCTCGTTCCGGCCCATTGCCGCCACGGCTCCGCTGGGCTCAATCCTCAATCCACGTTTTCCCGCGGCGGTCAGCGCACGGGCTATGACAGGGCACCTCATTCCGCCAGCCGTCATGGGCGCGCTCGCGCCTGTCATACCCAACAAGGTGCGGGCGGCGTCTGGCTCGCCTTTGTGGTGCGTTCATTTATCAGGACAGCACCAAGGCCAGCGCTTCACGTCCACCTTCTTCCTCAACGGAGGGCAGGGCGGCGGTGCGAACGGTGCTGGTCTGCCGACTCTAAGTTTTCCAAGCAATCTTTCCAATACGCCGATCGAGGTCATCGAATCGCAAGCACCAGTGCGCATCCAGCGTCGCGCCCTGAGACGAGGCACCGGCGGCCGTGGGCTGCATTGCGGCGGAGACGGACAGGTGTTCGAACTCCTGTTGCTCGCCGATAGTCCGGTCACCGTGTCCTTCATGGCGGATCGTCTCAGGACTCCCGCCCCCGGATTGCAGGGAGGCGGGCCCGGAGCAACAGGGCGGGTTCTTCTCGACGGCGCGCCGGTGGATCCCCGTGGGATCTTGATCGTCCAGCCCGGCGCCCGGCTGACGCTCGAGACGCCAGGAGGCGGCGGCTTCGGCGCGGCACCCATTTAGGAAATTATTACAACAACAGGTTGGAATCCCAAGGCAGGACGAAATGAAGACAGGCACGTGGACTGCAATCGGTGCGGCGCTCTTCTCTTTGTGGGTGGGAGCGATCCACGCGGAAGAATGGACGCCGAAGAAACCGATTGAAATTGTCGTAGGATTCGCCCCAGGTGGAGGTAGCGATCAAGCCGCCCGAATAATTGCTGCGGCTGCGCAGGAAAGCTTTCCGGTCCCCTTGGTCGTGACCAATAAGCCAGGTGCCGCGGGCGTTCTCGCCGCGCAGCAGGTCGCGCGGTCCAAGCCCGACGGATACACGTTGCTCGTAGCCGGCGGCTCGGAGACGACGTCCGTTCCGGCCCATCGCGAAGTGCCGTACGATCCGGACAAAGATTTCACATCGATCATCCGCCTGACCAACAATCCCTTCTTCTTTATCGTCGCCGCCAATTCACCGTTCAAGACGATCGAGGACGTTATCGCCGCGGCCAAAGCCAAGCCCGGTGAGATTTCGCAGGCCAATACCGGCCTCGGCGGTCTGACGCATTCTGCCGGAGTGCTGCTCGAGCGTGCCGCGGGTGTGAAACTTAAACACGTTCCGTATCAGGGCGGTTCGCCGGCGATTCAGGCGTTGATCGCTGGCCAGATTGACATTGCGCTCGGAGCGACCGAGGAAATCGAAGGCCAGGTGCAGGCGAACACGATCCGTATCCTTGCCAGCACTGGCGCGGAGCGCTCCAGCCATTATCCCGACGTGCCGACCTTGAAGGAAAAGGGATACGACGTGGTGTGCACCAACATGAAGGGTCTTGTTGGTCCGGCCGGTCTGCCGCCTGACGTCGTCAAATATCTCCACGATAGGTTCCATCAGGCGATGGATCGCGATACCTGGCGAAAATTTGCCGAGCGGGTCGGCGAGCCCTCCAACTATCGGAATGCAGCGGAGTTTGCATCAGCTCAACAGGAGCAACTCACGCGCATCAAGGCGGCTCTCAAACAGTGAGCCGTTCGTCCGAATGCGGTGCGTGCTTGGCTCGCAACGCCGGTCAGCGCTGACATCCTTCGAAAGGATCGAGATGAACCGGGACGTGATTGCAGGATTGCTGGTGCTCGCAATCGGCATAGTGACGCTGCTGCTTGTCGCACGATTGCCTGCTGATGCAGAGGGGACGGCCGGCGCCGCTTACTTGCCCAGGCTTATTGCCTATGGAGTACTCGCGACAGGCGCCTTCATTGGCGCGCAGGGTTTGAGAGCGCCGGTGAAAATGGCGGCCTGGTCGTGGCGTCCTCTCAGCGCGCTGATACTCGGCGTGCTGACCTTCGGCCTTCTGATCGAACATGCCGGACTTGTCCTCGCCGGCGGCTGTTGCGCTTTCATCGGATCGCTCGCCGCTCCATTTCCCAGCTGGAAGCAACGCTGCGCCACCATCATCATCATCTGCGCTTTGGCCGTCTTGATCTTCAAATATCTCCTCGGACTCAATATCAGCGTGTGGCCGACATGGATCTCCTGAACAATCTCATCTACGGGATGAGCGTCGCGGTCAGTCTGCAGAATCTCGGCTTCTGTTTCCTTGGCGCACTCTTGGGGACACTGATCGGTGTTCTTCCCGGCATCGGGCCACTGGCGACTTTCGCGATCCTGCTCCCGATCTCGTTTTATCTTCCGCCCGTCGGCGCGATCATCATGCTCGCCGGCGTCTACTACGGCGCTCAGTACGGCGGCTCGATCACGTCGATCCTCGTCAACATTCCCGGCGAGGCATCGACTGTCGTCACCTGTCTTGATGGTCACCAGATGGCGCTGCAAGGGCGCGCGGGTGCCGCGCTGGCCACAGCCGCGCTCGGCTCGTTCTTTGCCGGCTGCGTCGTTACGGTGTTCATCGCCATCGCGGGGCCGACGCTGGTCAAGTTGGCGCTGCTGTTCGGGCCCGAGGAATACGTCGCGTTGCTGGCACTTGGCCTCGTCTCAGGAGTGCTGTTGTCCGGAGGCTCCATTGCGAAAGCCATCGCCATGGTGCTGATAGGGATATTGCTTAGTCTGGTAGGGATGGACGTCAATTCGGGCGTCGAACGTTTCACCTTTGGAATGTTCGAACTCTCGGATGGGCTGGGTTTCACGGCAGTCTCGATCGGCCTGTTCGGAATCGCCGAGATTGCCTCTAGTCTGGAGGACACCGACGGCAAGGGGCGCAACATTGCAAAGATTACAAGCCTCTGGCCGACTCGCGATGACTTTAAGCGGTCGTGGGCGCCTGTCCTGCGCGGCACTGCTCTCGGAACGCTGCTCGGGATCTTGCCGGGCGGCGGCGGGACCATCGCGGCGTTTGGCGCCTATAGCTTGGAGCGCAAAGTCTCGCGACGACCAGGAATGTTCGGGCGCGGCGCGGTGGAAGGTGTGGCCGGTCCGGAATCAGCCAACAATGCTGCGTCTCAGGCCAATTTCATTCCCATGCTAAGCCTTGGCATCCCGCCAAATGCGCTGATGGCACTCATGATGGGGGCGATGATCACGCACGGCATCGCGCCGGGGCCGCAGGTCATGATACGTCAGCCGGACCTTTTCTGGGGACTGATCGCCAGCATGTGGATCGGAAACCTGATCTTGGTGATCCTGAATCTTCCTTTGATCGGAATCTGGGTTTCCCTGCTTCGCATCAAGTATGTATTTCTGTTTCCCGGCATCCTCGTGCTCGCGGCGATCGGGGCGTTCGCGGAGAGCAATCAAGTCTTCGACATCTATGTGCTGACCGGGTTTGCGGTCCTTGGATACGCGCTCAAGAAGCTGGATTTTCCTGTGGCGCCGCTGTTGCTGGGGCTGGTGCTGGGCAAGCAGCTTGACGAACAACTGCGCCGCGCGCTGCTGCTCTCCGATGGAGATTGGACGACGTTCATCCGGCATCCGATTGCACTCGGGTTAATGATCTTTACGGCCGTGCTCGTGGTGTTGATCGCGCTTCCCTCACTGCGCCGCTCTCGGGACGAAGCGCTTCAGGGTGAGGAAGGGGCTTCGTCGTCTGCTTCCAACCTTCCAGCGGCATAGCGAAGGAGAGAGGTCGGGACATGCAGATCGCCAGCTCACCGCCGCTCGAAGCATCGGATGAGATTTTCCGGAAGGTGTCATACCGATTGATCCCTTTCATCCTGCTGCTGTACTTCGTTTGCTACATTGACCGCGTCAACATCGGCTTTGCGAAGTTACAGTTTCTCGGCGACCTCCATCTGACTGACGCGCACTATGGACTGGCAGCCGGACTGTTCTATGTCACCTACAGTCTGTTCGATATTCCCAGCAACCTGATGCTTGCGCGGGTGGGCGTGCGCAGGACGCTATTCCGCATCATGATCTTGTGGGGAGTTGTCAGCGGAGCTCAGATGTTCATCCGCAATGCATCCGATCTCTACGTCCTGCGCCTGCTGTTCGGCGCCGCGGAAGCCGGTTTCATCCCGGGGATCATGCTGTATCTTACTTTCTGGTTCCCGGTTCGCTATCGGGCCCGCATCACCGGTTTGTTTTTCCTTGGTGTTCCCTTGTCCGGCATCATCGGTGCGCCGCTGTCGGGCATGATCATGCAGAGCATGAACGACGTGTTCGGCCTTCGCGGGTGGCAGTGGTTGTTTCTGCTTTTCGCCATTCCGGCCATTTTCCTTGGCATCATCGCATATTTCTATCTCGACGACGACCCAAAGAGTGCCAGATGGCTGAGCGAGCACGAAAAGCAGCGTCTTGCCGACGAGCTGAAGTCGGATGAAGCCGTCGGCAACAGGCGAAATACAGGCAGTTTTGCTGAAGCAATGCGGGATCCGCGCATCTATGTGATGGCGCTCTTGAACTTTGCGGCCAACACAGCCTCCAATACAGCAACCTTCTGGACCCCCAGCGTACTGAAAAATGCTGGGTTCGCCAGTTTTGATGGAATCGGGTGGGTCACCGGCGGCATTTCTATCGCGGCGGCTGCAGGGATGCTTCTGATCGCGCGTAGTTCCGACGCATTCATGGAGCGGCGCTGGCATTTCGTTGGTTGCGCGTCGATGACGGCCGGTGCCTATCTGCTGCTGCCTCTGGCTTCTGCGAGCATGCTGGGGACCGTTCTGCTGATGGCCGCTGCAGCCATCGGAGGCGTCTCGTTACTGGCGATCTATTGGACCATTCCAACTTCATATCTGCATGGCAGAGGAGCCGCCGGTGCGATCGGCTTCGTCAGTATGGTAGGGGCTGTCGGTAGCGCCGTTTCTCCGTCATTGATTGGATGGCTCCGCGAATCAACAGGAAGCCTTTACGTGGGCCTCGGATCGACCGCCATGATTGTGCTTGCGGGCGCGGGCCTGGTCCTGCAGATGATTTCAAAAGATGATCTCGCCAGAATCGGGTCCATGGGTGACTAGATCATGATCCGATTAGACGTAATCAGATCATGATCTCATCTCTTTGTTTGAGCATGATCTTTTCGGAAGACCGGTTTCCACTTTTCCGGATCATGCTCTAGTGGAGCGTTGTGGAATCGAGGGCGAACTATAGGCGTCAGGACCATGAGCAACATGCGCGATACCACACTCACCAGGGTCCAAAGCGACGTTGTCGCCAAGATCATCGACTATATCAGACGTGAAAAGTTACCCGTTGATTCTCGACTGACGGAAAGTCAGCTGGCTGAGGAGGTCGGTGTCTCGCGCTCTCCGATCCGGGCTGCGCTCCAATTGCTGGCCGAGAAGGGGATCGTGATCTCAGCCGCGAACAAGGGGCACTATCTCGCACGCGATGGCGGCACCTTGGACGCGATCGATCTGCCTATCTCGCCGCCACCGGATGTGTCGCTGTACGACCGAATTGCCATGGACCGCATGCGCGACAGGGTTCCAGAGCAATTCACCGAAGCAAGCTTCATGAGACGCTACGACGTATCGCGTGCTCAGCTCGTCCGCACTCTCACGAAGATGTCCCAGGATGGCTTGGTCAGACGAAGCACCGGCCATGGCTGGATATTTATGCCGAGCCTTAATTCTGCGGAGGCTTATGCTGCAAGCTATCGCTTTCGCATCATCGTAGAGCCGGCAGGGTTGATGGAGGCGACCTTTCTGCTGGACAGGCCAGCGACGGAGCGGTGCCGCGAGGCGCATGAGCAGATGCTTGTCCGCGCGAAGAGCGGGAAACTGAGCGGCAGAGAAATATTCGATACCAATGCGAAGTTCCACGAAATGCTCGCGGTCATGTCGGGAAACCGGTTCATTGCGCAAGCGGTCGAACAGCAGAATAGGCTTCGTCAACTCAGCGAGTACTACGTTTACGACGACGAGGATCGTATCCAGACGTTGGTGCGCGAACACTGCGAGATCATGGACGCCCTTCTGACAGGCGACCAGATTTGGGCCGCGACGCTCCTACGCCGGCATCTGGAGATTGCCAGCCGTCTGGCGCCGCCTTTTGCCAAGGCCGCCAGCGAGCGCACCCCCTAGAGGACGTAGTGATCGCGTCGACGTAGGAGCTCGAGCCTTTCACGGGGAGATGGGTCAGCCGATGATCTCCCTGAGAATGCCGAAACGGACGGAGTTGGGAGAATGTTACGTCTGACGATTGACGGAGGTGTTGCTCGGCTCACATTCGACAATCCATCCAGGCTGAACGCCATCAACCAGGACATGTGGCGCGCCTTCCCAGAGCTTCTGGCGAAGGTGCAGGATGACGCCGCCGTCCGTGTCCTGGTGCTTCAGGGCGCCGGCGACCGCAGCTTCTGTTCGGGCAATGATATCAGCGAGTTCGAGAAGGTTCGTGCCGATCCTGTCGCCGCGGCGGCTTACAACGCCCTGCAGCGCGACGTGGCTACTCAGTTTCGCGCGCTGACCAAGCCGAGCATTGCTGCGATCAACGGCTATTGCCTTGGAGCTGGCTTTGAGCTGGCTCTGATGTGCGATATGAGGGTCTGCACGAAGAACGCGCAGTTTGGAGTACCTGCGGTAAGGCTCGGTCTGCCCTATCGGCTCGAAGATATCGCGACCATCCTCAATGTGGTCGGGCTGGCTCAGGCACGCGAGATGGTATTGCTAGGGCGACGCTACGGAGGCGAGGATGCGCTTCGTCTAGGGCTCGTAAACTGGTTGGCCGACAGCGTCGAAGCGATGGCAACTATCGTGGACGCGGCGGTAGGAGATTTGTTGTCTGCTGCACCGCTTAGTCTGGCCGCAGCGCGGATCGCATTCCAGGAACTTGCTCGGCGCGACGGACCGCCGGATCTCGAACGTGCGCAGCGCGCGGCGGATCGATGTTATGCCAGTCAAGATTATGCGGAAGGTCGGGCGGCTCAGCGAGAGAAGCGCAAGCCAGTCTTTCGTGGAAACTAGCCCGCTGCGATCGAGCCAATATCTGGCGTGGCAAATCCTCCGCGTGATGCCGCTGACGGACGTCTCGCCACGCGCTCGGTTTGCGCGTGAACATGTAGGCCAGAGCGACGGAAATCAACGCGCGGTCGCGCGCGCTGACGGCGAAGGGCGAGTTCGCCGCGAACCAGATAAATGTGAGAAGCACCGATAGCCATAGGAAACCGCTCGGTCGTTTCGCTGGCGGGCTGATTTGGCGCCATTGTCAGCAACCCAGACTGTCAGCAACCCAGTGTTATGCGTTGATCCTCGGAATACCGATCTCCGCCGGCATCTGCGGATCGGCTGATTTTTCGGTTCCCTTGAACCAAGCGACATACAGGGTAGGAAGGAAGATAAGTGTAAGTATCGTCGCGACCAGCAATCCTCCCATGATCGCGAAGGCCATCGGTCCCCAGAACACCGTTGGAGCGATCGGGATCATGCCGAGAACGGTCGATACGGCGGTCAGCATGATTGGGCGGAAGCGGGAGCTGCTGGCATTGATTGCGGCTGACCAGACGTTCTCTCCCCGTGCGCGTTCGGCTTCGATTTGGCCAATCAGGATCACGGCGTTTTTGGTAATCATGCCGATCAAAGCCAGAATGCCAAGGATGGCGACGAAGCCGAGCGGCCTGCGGGACACGAGAAGCGCCGCGACAACGCCGATCAAGCCGAGAGGCGCGACGCTGAGGACCAGGAACAGCCGCTGAAAACTCTGCAACTGGGCCATGAGGACCGTGAACATCAGCAACAGCATGACCGGAACAACGGCGATGACGGAAGCTTGCGAATATTGGCTTTCTTCGACGGTTCCGCCCACGACGATGCGATAGCTGCGGGGAAGGGTTGCTGCCAGCTTATCGACCGCCGGCGCAAGCGCATTGATCACGGTTTCCGGAAGCGCCCCGGGCGCCACATCGGCCTGCACCGTGAGCGTAGGTATGCGATCGCGCCGCCAGACCAACGGATATTCCTGCTTGTATTCGAATGTAGCGAACTGGTTGAGCGGAACTGTTCGCCCGTTAGGCAGCGGCACTTGCAAGGTGCTCAGGTTCGCCAGCGAGACGCGCTGTTCGTCGGTCGCGCGCACGAGGATATCGACAAGATAGATGTCGTCGCGAACCTGGGTGACAGGCGTGCCTGAAATCACAGTGTTCAGGACGTTAGCCACGGCTTGCGAGCTCAGACCCAGCGATCGCGCCTCGTCCTGGTCGACACGGATGCGGAGCTGACGCGCCGGCCCGATCCAGTCGAAATTGACCTGCTCGGCTTGCGGGTTGGTCGCGATGATCTGGGCAAGCTTCAGCGAAATGTCCCGCACCTGGTCAATGTCGGGGCCGCTCACACGATATTGCACAGGCCAGCCGACCGGCGGGCCGAGTTCGAGCGGAGAGATCCGGGAAATCGCATTCGGGAATTCATTGGCCAGGAGTTCTTGAAGCCTGACGCGAATTCGTTCGCGTGCGGCGACATCCTTTGCAACGATCACCGCTTGCGTGAAAAAGTCGTTCGCCAACTGGACATTGAGCGGCAGATAGAAGCGAATGGCGCCGCGTCCGACATAGGTGCTCCAGCGCGCCACGTCCGCATCGCCCTTCAGCGCCGCGTCGAAGCGCTTCGCGGCGGCTTCGCTGGCATAGATCGACGCATTCTGCGGCAGGCTGATATCGACCAGAAGCTCCGGACGATCGGAGGACGGAAAGAACTGGCGGGGAATGAGCGGAAGGGCGAGATAGGACAGAACGAAGAGCGCCACGGTGAGAAGAATAGTCACCCATTTTGCCCGCATAGCGGCGGTCAAGAAGCCTCGATACCAAGAGAGAATTCTGCCGGGGGTCGCGGTTTGCAAGGTCTGGGGTGGTCTCAGAATGACGACACCGAGCAGTGGCGCGAAGACGACCGCCACGAACCAGGATACGAGCAGTGCGATGCTGACGACGGCAAATAGCGAGAAGGTGTATTCTCCCGCGGAGCTGGCTGCAAAGCCGACGGGAACAAATCCGGCGATAGTTACCAGCGTTCCTGCGAGCATGGCGAACGCATAGGTCCGGAATGCGAAAGTCGCAGCTTCAATCTTGTCATCGCCCGCAACGAGCCGGTTGAGCGTGGCGTCGGTGGTGGTCATCGCGTCATCGACGAGCAGGGCCAGCGCGATGATGAGGGCGCCGAGCGATATCCGCTGCATGTCGATGCCCGCCATCTGCATGATCGGAAACACGATGGCGAGCGTCAAAGGAATCGAAAGTGCGATGATCAACCCCGGGCGGAGGCCCAGACTGATGAAGCTGATCACGAGAATGATGGCAATCGCCTGCAACAACGACGTCATGAACTCGGAGATCGCGCCATCGACCGTAACGGCCTGATCGGCGACCAGGATCGGCTGGATCCCCATCGGCAGATCCGCGGTGATCTGGTCCATCGCCTGCTTGATGTTCCTGCCGAGGGCGAGAATATCGCCCCCCTCCCGCATGGCGATGGCAAGCCCGATCGCTGGCTCGCCGTTGACGCGGAACATGGGCTGCGGGGGATCGGAATAGCCGCGCCGAACCTGCGCTATGTCACTCAGGCGGAGCGTCCGTCCGCCCGCAATGAAGTTGACGTTGGCGACGTCCTGCTCCGTCCGAAATGCACCTGAAACCTGCAGCGAAAGACTCTCATCGCCGGTCTGGATCGTGCCGGCCGGACGCACGACGTTTTGGGCCTGGAGCGCGGCAATGAGCGCCGTGCGGTCGATGCCGAGCCCGGCGAGTTCTTTGGTCGAGAACTCGACAAAGATCCGTTCGTCCTGGGCGCCCAGCAGTTCGATTTCCGAGACGTCGCGAACAAGAAGCAGCTTCGAGCGGATGTCTTCAACGTAATCGCGAAGTTCGCGATGGGTGAACCCATCGCTCGTAAAACCGTAGATGATCCCGAATGTAGCGCCGAAATCGTCGTTGAAGCCGGGCCCAACGATCCCGGCTGGCAGTGTATGCCTGATATCACCGATGTTCTTGCGAACCTGATACCAGGTGTCGGCCACCTCCTTGGCGTTTGCGTTGCCCTTCAAGTTGACGAAAATCGTCGTGATGCCGGCCTTGGTATAGCTGCGCAGGAAGTCGAGATGCGGCGTTTCCTGCAGCCTGCGCTCAAGTCGTTCCGTCACTTGCTTGAGGGTATCCTCGATGGTTGCTCCAGGCCACGCCGCCTGAACAACCATCGTCTTGATGATGAAGGTGGGATCCTCGCTGCGCCCAAGACGGAAATAGGATACAACGCCGGCAACGACAGCGATGATCATGAGAAAAGCTACGAACGAGCGGTGATTCAGCCCCCATTCGGAAAGATTGAATCTCATGACCGCCCCGACCCGAGTATGCGAATCTTCTGGCCGGGGTGCAGGGCTTGCACGCCTGCCGTGACCACGATTTCGCCGGTGTCGATTCCTTGGGAAACCGCTACCAGCGCCTGGTTGAAGTGCAGCACGTCGATGTTTCGCAATGATACGGTATTCTTCGAGGGATCGACGACCCACACGGCGGGCTGTTGATTTACTCTCGTTAGCGCCGTGGCCGGGATTTCAATGATCGGAACAGCCTCCGTCTCCAGGCGTCCGGTGACGGTTGCGCCGAGGCGCATGGCCGGCGGAGGATCGGTCAGGCCAACCTTGACCTCGAAGGTGCGTGTCGCCGGATTGGCTTGTGGGGCGACCTCGCGGATGCGGCCTTGCGCGGTCACCGCGGGGTCGTCGGTCAGACTCACACTGATTTCAGGATCGCTCGGCGCCGTTCGGATGACCTGGGCCGGGATGTCGAAAACGGCATCGCGGCCATCCTTGCGGGCAAGCCTGACGATGCTTTGTCCGGGCTGGACGACTTCACCTGCGGCGGGACCGATTGTCGTCAGAACACCCGGAGCGTCGGCCTTGAGCTCGGTGAAACCAACCAGATCATGCGCGATCTTGAGCTGGGCCTCGGCCGCATCGACCTGCGATTGAGCGGTCTGTTGGCCCTGTTTTGCCTGGTCGAAGTTGACGTTCGTGGTCCAGCCTTGCGCGAAGAGAGTTTGCTGGCGCTCGAACTGATTGCGGGCCTGGACCAATTGGCCCTGGGCGGCTGCGAGAGCAGCCTGCGCCTGCCGCAGGCCGTTCATCTCGTTCTGAGGTTCAAGGCGCGCGACGACCTGACCGCGCTTCACCCGATCTCCGAGCTTGCCGTTGTTCTCGAGAAGCCGACCGCCAATACGGAATGAAAGCGAGACCTCGTCCTCGGCTTCAATCCTGCCGGTAAATGTGAGCGGTGTTCCGGCCTTGCTCTTTTCAACGGTTACGGTTCGAACCGGACGGACTGCTGGAGCCGATGTTTCTGGCTCACGTTGACAAGCCGCTAACAGCACGGGAGCTACCAAGATCAGCAGTCCGGTCTGCCGCACGCGACGCATTCTGTTCAAACGGTCGGCACACGCAGACGTGGACATGGCCACTTCCTTGTTCGTTCGGCCCACCTGGGTCTTCCTGCCATTCCGATCGTTGTTATCATCGCGTCCGATGACAAGGTCTCATCTCGCCCAGCAAAGATAAAGACATAGATGCGCCGAATCAGCACAGTGTCGGCGGCGCTAGGTAAGCTGTGCTGACGTGTTAAAGCAGCGTCGATCGGCGAGGAAGATCGGCGAGCTACGCACGCTATCACGAAAATATGGTCCTGTTCTGCGAGGCAGGATCACTTCCAGTTCGACATTTGAAGACAGGTCAGCAGACTGACATAACTCGGTGTGCCGCCGATACTCTCCTGCGATGCGCAGTTCGTCCGCAGCGGCAGGAAAGCGCTGTCAACTCACTTCAAACGTGCGCGAAGATCGTCGGTGAGGCGGGTCAATTCACGGTCATTCGGCATGAGGCGGGACAGTCGCTCGGCGTATTCAAGGGCGGCAGCAATGTTGCCGGAATCGCGGCTGAACGAGACGAGGGCAGATAGAGAGTCGCGATCGTCCGGATGACGGGCCAGGTTCGCCTTCAAGACCTCAATCGCTTCACCGATGCGGCCCGACGAATGTAGTGCCACGCCGTAGACATAGACGTAGCGCGACCGGTCAGGTTCGAGCTCGCTGGCTGTGCGGAATTCGCCAAGCGCGTCGTTCGGCCGTTTCTGCCGCGTCAGGTTGAGCCCGAGGGCGTGGTGCAAGCCGGCATCCTGGCGTGAGGATATGATCGCTGTTCTCAGAACACTTTCTCCGTCGCCGTCCCGGCCAAGCTGCCGATAAAGGTCCGCCAGATTGATCGCCGCAGGCGCATATTGCGGGCTGAGCCGCAGGGCCGCCTTGTATTCGCTCTCTGCATCGGCTGCCAATCCGCGCCGCGCAAAGAAGTTTCCGAGGGTCGATCGTGCCTCGGGTCGGTCGGCGTTGAGACGTTGCGCCGCAATGAACTCGGCAGCGGCCCCTTCGAAGGCTGCGCGGTCCGCCGAGGGCTGGGCCGCGGTCGGAACGGCGGCCAAGATCGACACCGCCCTGATACGAACGCCGCCGCTTGGATCGGCAAGAAGCGGCGCGACCAACGGCCAGATCCGCTCGCCCGGAAGGCCGTCGAGCATGTCAAGCGCTGCGACCCGCACCATCGGGTCGGCATCTGCCAATCCCTTGCGCGCAAGCTCGATATTCGCGCCCGAGACCCGCGAATGAAGTTCGCTAAGCGCGCTCGCACGTGCGATGGTCGGCGCGGTGGGATTGGCCGCCACCACAGCCAGCAGTGTGGCAGCGTCGGCGCGGCCGGTCCAGGAAGCCTGGAAAGCCTCGGCGTAATTCTGAAAGCCTTTCCGGACCGGTCCGTGCCAGCGCTCGATCGCGTCGGCCGCCCATTGTGCGGATCTGTCGGCATGACAATTGTTGCAGGCATTCGGAGTGCCAAGCTTTACGGAGAGATCCGGCCTCGGAATTCGAAGGCTGTGGTCATGCCGCTTGTCGATCACCATGTAGGTGCTGACCGGCATGTGGCACGACGCGCAAGCCACGGCCGGCACAACGCCTTCGTGGCGATGATGTGAGGCAACTTCATATTTGTCGGAGGCGTGGCATTGCAGGCAAACGCCGTCGCCTGAAGCGCGGAGCTTGGCCGCATGAGGGTCATGGCAGTCGCTGCAGGTCACGCCGGCTGCGAACATCTTGCTTTGCTTGAACGGGCCGTAGTTATACACCTCATCGCGCATCTGCCCGTCCGCGTGATACAGGCCAAGAGCAAGAAGGGAAACGGCATGCGTGTCGGACAATGGTTGTCCTGGTACCCAGTCTTCCGAAAATTCACCGCGTCGGGCGTGGCACAATCCGCAAGTCTCGACCTCCCTGCGTGTCACCGCAGGAGCGATGCTGCGTTGCGGGTTGCCGGTCTTCGGATCGGGGTGCCAAGTAATGCCATCCCGCTCGTTCAGCAAGACGGCTAGCCCCTTGCGCGGGTCATCGTCTTTTCCAAACCAGTTCCGCTGGCTCTGCGCCCAAGCGACGTGCCGCGAGCCTTTGCCGTGGCATGCCTCGCAGCCGACGCTGATCTCCGTCCAGGTCGTGCGAAAGCGGTCCTCGGCCGCGTCGTAGTTCTTCCGGATGCCCGTGGAGTGGCACTCCGCACACATGAAATTCCAGTTCTGATTGAGCTTGGTCCAGTGCAGCACGTCGTCGTGCTTGATCTCCTCATTGGGATAGAGATGAAACCAGCGTTGCCCGCCCTTGTCCTTCGGCCGGCTATCCCAGGCGATTGAAAGCGCCTGAATACGACCATCGGGGAACTCGATCAGATATTGCTGGAGCGGATCGATGCCGAAGGTGTACTTGATCTCGAAGTTCGCAAGCTTGCCGTCAGGACCATCCGTCTCGACGAAGAATTTGTTCTCCTTCTTGAAGAACCGCGAATGGACGCCGAAATAGTCGAAACCGGCGTCATTGAAATTCCCAAGCACGGAAGCGGCGGTCGCGTGCTGCATGGCATGCTTGTGCTGGGACTCCCTCCACAACGCGATTTCGGCCTGATGGCACCCGGCGCAGGCTTCACTGCCGACAAAGACGGCAGCAGAGGCGGCCTTGCTTGAACGAAAAGCCGCAGGGCGGACGACACCGCCATTGATGGCAAACAGGAGTGCACAACCACCCAACGCGAGAACTGCCATCGCTATCCACGTGGCGGCGCGCGTCGGTGGCCTCTGGTTCCTATCTGCTCTGTTGTCGCTGCGCGCCACGAATTGCTATCCGCTGCAGGCTAAGGACGAATTCCAGCAAATCCTCTGGTGCTGTCCCGCGCTATGCAGATTCGGCAAAATATCTGCGCGCTATTGCCGGCTGAGCCGGTCCATCGTCTGCCGCGTCCCCTTCAGAATCGGTGCTACTGCTCGAATGGAAACACTCGCTTCCAATCGTTTTTCATGCTGATCACCGTCCAGCCGTCCTTCCTGGCCTCGTCATAGAGCGCGGGCGTGAAAGTGCCGACCTTGGTGTCCGGCAGACCTTGTGCCGGGCCGTAGGCGTATTCGCGGGCGGCATCGTCATGCAGCACCAGCATCTTCAGACGCGCACCAGCACCCGCACCGGTCCACTCCAGCATCTCGCGATCGCCCGTCGAGTTGCCGAACGCCGCATACGGCCGACGTCCGATCATGAGGTGAATCCCTTCCGGTTTGCCGGCGTTGTCGTCGTTCAGGATAAGCTTAGGCTCCTTGGTCAAAAACGGCTCGCCGCCCTTGCCGTAGCTGTATTTCGTTCCCCCCGCGGTACCGACGACCTGCTCAGGCGGGATGCCATAGACCTGTTCGGCGTATACACGCACGAAGTCCTGCCCTCCACCTGTCACGATAAAGGTCTTGAAACCGTTATCACGCAGGAATTGCAGGACTTCGAGCATCGGCTGATAAACGAGCTCGGTGTAGGGGCGCTTCCAGCGTGGATCCCGCGCGGTCGCGATCCACTGCTTCGCTTCGGCCTTGAACTCCTCCACCGACATCCCCGTCAGCGTCGCAGCCAGGATCTCCTCCAGGTCCGGCAAGGAAAGCCTGGCGATCGCCTCCCGATCGCCCGAGAGCACGGTCTTGAACGGCGCGACGTTCTTGAGCTCCGGCTTTTTCTCGACCACCGCCGGGACGCGCTCCAGGCAGTAGAGCACTTGCGTGTAGATCGGATGCTCGACCCAGAGCGTGCCGTCCTGGTCAAAGACGGCAATTCGATTCTCCGGTGGCACGTGGTTCGGGCTCGCGGTGTCGGTCGTGACGCGCACGAAGTCGAGGATCGCCTGTTTCGCGGCCCCATCGTTCCATGAAGGCAATGGAGCCTGCGACGTTGTTTGCGCCAATGCCGGGATCGTCAGGAGCGGACTGGACAAGGCAGGCAACAGCGTCAAGATCGAAATCAGAACGCGGCGGTTCGTGCGATAGTGCAAGAGAGCCTGCATGATCGTCTCCTAATTCTGCATGATCGCTTGCGCTGGCACGAGCAGGAAGGCGTGTTCGATGAACCAGCGCACGTAGTCGCCGGACTCGTGCTGAGCCCGCTCGAACGGATCGGAGCGAAGGTTGAATATTCTGGGCGGGCATAGAAGCCATCTTTCGCTCCAACTGTCGTGTGCAGACGCCCCGTAGGGCGTCTGCCTGTTCACATCGCGCTCCCTTCATGCAGCTTAGTCGCTCGCTGCGCGGGAATTGGCCTTCTTGACCTCGTCCAGGATCCCGCTGAGGTTGTAGCTCTCCGGCGCCTGCAGCGGCGGGAATTTCTCGTACGTCAGGAGGTGCTGCAGCCATAGCTGCTGACCGATCGGCAACAGGTTCCAGTCGTACTGGAAAGCCGTGGCCGGGGCGCCGAGTGTGCCGCCCAGGCTCATGGCCGATTTCTGGTCGATGCCGACATTCTGCTCGAAGGGATCACGCTTGATGTTCTGGACCAGCGTGAAATGGAACGGGATCAGCGGCATGATCCAGCCGGCCGGCCCGGGCTGTGACATCGTGTAGTACATCTTCCAGTTCTTGTAGCGTACCGCCGACGGCGTCGCGCCCGAGAAATAGAAGAAGAAGTCGCGCGCGGACTTTTCGGACTTGCCCACGAGGTAGTCGCGCTGGTTGACGCCGTCGAGGGTGGTCTTGACGATGCCGGGATATCTCCCTGCCTCGATCTGCTGCTTCAACTCGTCGCCCTTGGGTCCGCCGGCGATGTCGACCAGGGTGGGCATCCAGTCTAGGGCGGCGAAAAGCTGGTTCTTCACCGTGCCCGGTTTGATGACGCCCGGCCATTTGATGACCATTGGCGCGCGGTAGCCGCCTTCCCACGCCTCGCCCTTCTGCCCCTTGAATGGCGTGATGCCGCCGTCCGGGAAACTGATCTGCTCGGCACCATTGTCAGTGGTGAACACGACGATCGTATTGTCGGCCTGACCCATGTCGTCGAGTTTCTTGAGGACGAGGCCGATGTTGTCGTCCATTTGCTTCATGCCGGCTTCGTTGACGCCCCAGTCCTTGCCGCCGCGCTCGCCCACCATGGCCTCGTATTTCGGCGGCAGCACGGTCACGACGTGCATGCGAGCCGGGTTGTACCAGACGAAGAACGGCTTATTGGTCTTCTTGGGGTCGTTGCGGTCGAGGAAGCTGATGACTTTTTCCGAGATCTCCTCGTCCACCGTCTTCGATCGTTCCAGGGTCAGCGGACCCTCGCCGCTGCACATCTGGTTCTTGCTGGTGCCGTCCGAAGATTTGCACGACAGGATATTGCGCGGGGGCGTTAGACAGATCGTCGTCTTGGGATCCACCGCGCCAGGCACTTCCGGCACGCCGGGGATCGGCGTGTTCTTGCACGGCGGCGCAACCGTCTGCTGGAGCGCGGTCTTGTTGATGTCGGGGAAGCTCACGCCCTGCATCGCGTCGAGGTGATAGAGATAGCCCCAATACTCCTGGAAGCCGTGTGCCGTCGGCAGGGCATCGGTGTGGTCGCCGAGATGGTTCTTGCCGAATTCGCCGGTGGTGTAGCCGAGATCGAACAGGAACTGGGCGAGAGCCGGCGTGCCGGGCCGCAGGTAGGACGGGCTCCCCGGGAGCTGTGGCGGGATCATGCCAGTGCGCAGCGGATACATGCCAGTGAAGAACGCATTGCGGCCGGAAGTGCAGCTCTGCATGGCGACGTAGTCCATGAAGATGGCACCCTCGTTGCCGATGCGATCGATATTAGGCGTTTCTCCCACCATCAGACCGCGGTGATAGATGCTTGGCTGCATCCATCCGATATCGTCGCCCATGATGAAGAGGATGTTGGGTTTTTGTCCCTGCTGGGCGGAGGCAGGAATGCTTGCCACTGTCATGACGGCACACGCCAAGACAAGAGCGCCCGAAATTGGTCGGAACAAGCTCATGGTTGCTTCCTTAGTTGGCGGCTGCCGAAAGCCCCGGGCCGCAGCCTTCGCCCACCTCCACCCGCCGACCAACTTGCCTTTGCCGGTTCATGCGAGATCGCAACCGGCAATCGGTCGGACGCTTTGCGACGGCAAATTGGGCGAAAGGCCCTGAATGCGCTATGCACATTCGGCAGATTGAGGGCGTGATGGAAAGCGGTATACCAAAGCGCGTTGCCGCCGTTCCGCAGCGACCAGGCCCGCAGTCGTCAATCGGCACAAAGGATTGAAAGCCTCGCCTACGAGGCTGAGGCTAATGTCGGCTTCGCAGGGCTGGCTGTGCGCTTTCGGCGGATCAGATCACGGATCGCGTTGCAGCGTGACGGAAGGCGACTCTCCGAAGGTGGTGCGATACGTCACCGCAAAGCGTCCAAGCTCCAGGAATTGATGATTTCGCGCGACCTCCGCGACGGTGGCTATCGAAGGATCGGCGCGTCGCAGTGCCGAACGAGCCTGGTTCAATCGCCGCAACAAGAGATATCGTGCGGGGCTTACGCCGAGGAACTCCGCGCAACACATCCGCAGGCTGCGCTCCGGCACGCCGATCTCGGCACAAAGCGCAGGCATTTTGAGTCTTTGATCGATGCGTTTGCTTAGGCCATCTTCGAATCGATGCATGACGGCAGTGTGATGGTGTCTTGCCTTGGAGTTATTGTTGTCGATGTCGTCGGCGGTCAGACAATCGATGATCGCGTGGAGCAATTCCTGCTCCAGCGCTCTTGCTACCTCGGGGCGCTCGATCAATTTCCGTCCAGCCTCTGCAAGGTAGCAAGCTTCTCTGAAGAGAAGACGAAATCTTGATATATTCGCGCGGGCAGGGTGGAGCACTCTGCTCACGGGCGGCGGCGCGATTTCCCGTCCAGTCAAGGCTTTGCTGCAAGTCCCGAATTGGTCCGGCGATAGGGCTATCAAGCCCCATTGGGACGCGCCGTGGGAGCGCTGATGGGTGCTTTCGCCGCGACCGTGCAAAACCATGTCGCCGTTCCGCAAGACAAGCCCATCGGACACGAGGGACGCGGTACCCAGCGGAAAAGAAAGGAATATCCGTTCGGGGGGCAGCGAAATATATGCGATGCGCGGAAGGATTTCCCGGCACCGACACAATTCCAGGTGGTTCAATCTCAACCGTGTTAGCCGTGCCTCGAAATCGCCGGCACCCGTTATCGTTAGATTGATACGGACATCGCCGAATCCTGCGGCATAGCCGTCAGCGTCGCCAAACGTGAGTGTCGCGCCTTCTGCCATCTGCGCCGTCCCGTCGGACCGGTGCACGGTCCGGTCTCATCGAGGGAGGCAGCATCAAGCAGTCGGCCGTCGTCGGCTATGCGGGTTCGGAAGGTCGATGGCGGGGGTGGAATGTGAAGAATATGCAAATCCGGCAAGCCGGTCGATAATCTCGACCAGGTGCTGCGACCATAGGTGCCCCCTCAGTGGAAAGACCGCCCGCTGGCGGTCTTTCGTAGTTGGCGGAGCAATTGTGGCCGGATGCCCATTTTGTGGCGACACTGACGATGCGATGACCCGGCTCTCATCTCGTCTCGGCAAATTCTTCCAACGCCTGGACCGGCACGGACGC
Organism: Bradyrhizobium sp. Ses1; assembly: GCF_059512365.1. Lineage (NCBI taxonomy): Bacteria > Pseudomonadati > Pseudomonadota > Alphaproteobacteria > Hyphomicrobiales > Nitrobacteraceae > Bradyrhizobium > Bradyrhizobium sp. Ses1. The sequence goes on along the minus strand of NZ_JCAMOQ010000017.1, from coordinate 115,090 downwards.
GACGTTGGGCATTCCCCATGCTGTCGAAGTCCTGATCTGCCGGTGGGCCCACCCAACGTTCTGGGTAAACACGTGGCTCAGGACCGCCGTAACGCGACCTCCGCAATCAAGAACCGGTGCTCCCGACGCACCGTGATCGATGATAAGGCGATTCCCGCCCTCATACATTTCTAGGAGTGCCATGCCCGACAGCTTCCCGCCGTCTCCAAATCGAACGAACCGTCCTCCGACGAGTTGCGGGCGGCCTGCCCCATAGGCAAGCGTCACGACCTGCTCTTCCGGAACGAGTGGCTCGTGGCGGATCGCCGCACTCTGGGCGTTGATAACGGCGCGTCCGAGTTCGATTACGGCCAGCTTTTCCATCCGCCCTCCAGCCAGGCGCAGGATTCGGGCGGCGATGAATTGACTGTCGTTCCCGTCCACGATCTCAAGCGGCTTCCAGTCCTGCGTCGATAGCTCCATGCCGGCGGTGACGTGTTCAGCGGTGACGATCGTCGTTGGTGACAGGAACCAACCGGTGCCTCGCACGCCGACCAGGCCCCGATGCGACTCGCGCTCCGCGTCGTCAAAATGCCTGAAGATGCTGACGGCTGAGTGCGCAACCTGTGTGGGATCGACGCAAGCCGCAGAAATCCGCTGCGTATTTGCGAGCAGAACGAAAACAACGAGTGCCCCGTAAAAAATGCGTTTGCGCATTCCAAAGGGCCTCCTTCTCCCCTCTTGCAGGGGGGACCGAAGCCTGCAAGAGAGCAATAGAGCTCACCGCCTTATCCGGAGGTTTTTCCGAATTTAGCGATTTTTCCGCGCGTAGTGGCATGATTTTGTCGCAGGCGACCGCGCGTTTGCGATCACGCGCACCCGGTTCAGGCGAGGCCGGGCCCGGCAAAAGCAAGGGTTGATGGGCGGTCGAGCCGAACCCTCGGGTCCGCCGGCGGGCGCCGCAAGGTGCACGACGGCGTTTCTCCGAAGAACATTCGGTAGGCAACTGAAAAGCGCCCCAGTTCCCAAAAGCCGTGGTCGGCCACGATTTGCGTGACAGTTGCCGTTGATGGGTCCGACCTCAAGAGCGCCCGCCGCACAAGGTGCATTCGGCGCAAGGTGAGATAACGGATCGGTCCCATGCCAAAATGTTCCTCACAGGAGGCGCGAAGGGTGCGTTCGGCGACACCAATCGCCGCGCAGATTTCCGTGAGATAAAGTGGGCGGTCGGGATTGGCCTCCAAAAATTCCTCGAACCGCGCGACGATCGCGTCATGGCGACGGTCGCCCATGGTCGTTTCCAGCACGATGCCTTCCGCAAGGCACCGGACCATGACATGCACCAGTTCGCTCTCGAGGGCACGAAGCACTTCCGGTATTGCGAGTACATCGGGGGTTTCATGGGCGAGTTGTCCGACCACCTTGTGCAGCTTCAGCAGCCGCGACATCAACGCAGGATTCGGGTGAACGCTACGCTCATCCAGCCGCTTGCTGAAACCACCGCCAGCTATCGCTTCGACCGCGGCGTCGAATTCATCGATCGGGAGAGACATCGCCCCTAAATGATAATCATGGCCGGATCGATGATGTGCAACGTCAGTTCTGTTAATGATGATGTCACCAGGCAAGACGTCTTGGCCACAGTGCTGTAGTGGGGACGAATTGGATTCGGTGAGAAAGATGATCGATCGCCGGTCGGGTCTGCACGCAACGTTGCTGATTTGCGGCAAAGATACAGTGAAACGCTGCATCCAAAGTCTGGTCATGCCAATCTGTGTAATCTCGGCCCAAAAATCTCCCTTCGTTGTGGGGAGTATCTCGACATCAGTCGCTTGAACGGCCGCCTGACAGGGAAACGGATCGGTAAATCTGAGAACTCTTGCCCACGACATTGTATTAAGTCCCTGTCTGGCTCAAGCTGCCCGCAAGTTTGTGGCTGCAAGCGATGTTGGGCGATTGGGACGCGTTTCCGGCAGCTCGACCGATCGCCGCAAGGTATGCGATGGCGCCTCGCCAAACAGTGCGTGGTAGGCAACCGAAAAGCGGCCGAGTTCCCAAAAACCGTGGTCGGTGACAATCTGGGTGACGGTCCGCTTTGAATGGTCCGAGCTCAGGAGCGCGCGGTGTACGAGGTGCATTCGGCGCAGGGCGAGATAACGGATCGGCCCCATTCCTAAATGCTCTTCGCAGGAGGCGCGGAGCGTGCGCTCCGCGACGCCAGTCGCTGCGCAGATTTCCGCAAGATAAAGCGGCCGGTCGGGATTGGCCTCCAGGAATTCCTCAAATCGTGCGACGATGGCGTCGTGACGACGGCTACCGGTCCTCGACTCTACAGCGGCGCCTTCGGCAACGCACCTCACCATGACATAAGTGAGCTCATTCTCGAGTGCCCGCCCCACTTCCGGGATTTCGAGAACATCCGGCATGTCATGAGCGAGCAGCCCAATGCTCTTGTGCAGTTTCAGCAGTCGGAGCATCGCCGCAGAATGCGGGCGGACAATTCGATTCTGCGGCATTTCGACAAACTCGCGACCGAGTACTGCCTCGGCAGCAGCATCAAAGTCATCAGCCGCGAGAGAGATCGTGCCATAGTGGAGGTTTGCGCCAGATCGTTGATGTATGACGTCGGACCTGTTTACGACGAGATCGCTGGCCAAGACCTCCAGGCCGCAGTGCAGGAAGGCCGATTCATTGGGTTCGGTAAGAAAGCCAATTGATCTGCGGCCTGGACTGATCGCGAGGGTGTTAACCTGCGGAAGCGACACTTGATATCGTTGCACCAAAAGCCTGTTTATGCCGATCTGCGCAATTTCGGCATGAAAGCTTCCTTTCGCCGTCGGAAAAAGTTCTATGTCCGCGGACCAAATAACTGCCTTGCACTGTGACGGATCAGATAAATTAAAAACTTTACTCCACGCCATTTCTGTTCTCTCCCGAAAACAGAGCTACTAATCACTCGGGACAACTAAGCTTACAGCAAGGAGAACACTGGGAATCGGGAAGAGCGATTTCGGTCGCAAAAGAAGAGCGGGCAACGCCATCAAGTCGATTCGAGATCCGAGGCGGGCCGAGATCTCGGTTGTATTGTAGGACCAGTATTACCTGTGGGCAACTGCTCGAATACTTGGCACAAAATGCATATTGCTCTGCACGTCGATGATAGCCGTGTCGATGACAGCGCGGCATCGCAGCTGGTTCAGACGACGGCGGTCGCAATAACCTGTACGGCAAGTGCTTGTGCATTGGCGGCAGCACTCGTCGAGGATCTGCCGGACCTGCGTGAGTATCTCGCGCGCCGGGATATTTCGGCGGTCCAAGCGCAAGTGGATGCAGGTGAGACCGATCCTCGGCGAGGGGTGTGTTTACCTTCGGAGTCCGCTTCTACGGATGCACGAGTAATAGGCGTCTGCGCCAACAGCGTTCCCTTCGGCAGTGGCAGCGGGATTAGCAGAAGCCATGCCCACTTGGGCTCTTGCCGCCTCATTGGCCTGCCTGAAGCATTCGGCGCGTATGGCCCTAGTCCTATCCATCTGTTGTCCTGTTTGTGCCGATGATGAGATTGCAAGGAATGGAAGTATGGCGACTGCCAACAGTGTTCGCATGTTCAGCATATTTTTCCTCCTTGAAGACGTTGGATAGCAGCGTAGCGCGGGTCTCGATCCGATCGGGGCGGGCGTTACGACAATCCGAAAGGTGCTCGGCTCGCCCACGGTGCCAAGGCCGCCCGCAATAAAGGGAAGAACGGTAACAACTACATATTGACGTAGATCAATGGGGCGGACCGGGCGATGTGCCCTGCAACGCTAGCTGGAGCACCTGCTCGGCGCATTCCTGGCGGTGCAGCCGGATGGCAAGCTCATGGACTGCCATGGTCGCCATGTGCGGCAGGATGGCGAGATCGATGCCATGCGGCATCTTGCAGCGTGAGCACCTGATCTTGAGCCAGCGACAACCTCTCATTGATCGCCTGGTCGACCGCCTGCGCCTTCGTCGGCTCCTTCGCCGCAAGGTCTTGGCGGGTTTGCGAGGCACATCGGTCCATCAATCGATCGGCGACATCAAGGAAGAATGATTCTCCCGATGATTCTCTCGTGGGGATCATCTCGTGCCGTCGTAAACCTCTCCGCGCACGCGCTATCGAGTTCCCTTCTGATGAGTGCCTAAATTTCGGTCTGACGCTGAGGAAAAATAAGCTAATCATTTCAGTGTGTTATTCGATCACGCGCACTCACGGTGCCGTGATATTTGTGCAACATGCGTCCGAAAAGAAGCGAAGGCGCCTGCGGAGTCCTCTCTCTCTTGTTGCGCCTTAGGAGACCTTCGTTTCTTATGGAACAGCGACGGAGGGGGGCATCCCGAAGTCGTCCCGTTCTTGGTGGTTCGCTTAAGTCCCTCGCGTTTTCGCGGGAGTCCGAAAGCGCGAAGCGGCTTGACGGGTTTTGGGGGGACTAGGGAATCAGCTTCAGGGTGTTTACCCGGCGGATCCGCAGCTCTTCCTTATAGAGCAACTTGGAGGTTTAACATGAAGATGGTTAAGAGCCTTATCCTCGGCTCAGCGGCGGGTCTGCTCGCCATGGGCGGGGCACAGGCGGCCGATCTTCCCGTCAAGGCCAAAGCGGTCGAGTACGTGAGGATCTGTTCGCTTTACGGCGCCGGTTTCTGGTACATCCCTGGCACCGACACCTGCATGAAGATCGGTGGCTACCTGCGTGTCGACACCACGTTCAACGGCGGCATCTACAACGCGCCAGCCTGGAGCGGTGATGCGGGTCAAACCAACCGCTATCAAGACTACTTCTCCGCCCGCTCCCGTATGGCGCTGACGGTCGATACCCGCACAGCAACGGAATATGGCGTCGTCCGCACCTTCGGTCAGGCCGACTTCCAGTTCTCGACGCTCGGCAACAACACCTACAACCCGAACTCGATCAACCAGAGCCTGCCGGTCGCAAGCGCCAACCTGCTTGACACCCCCGGCGGCGGCTATGTCGCGGTCGAATTCGTGTTCATTCAGTTCGCGGGCTTCACCTTCGGTAAGTCGGCTTCGGCCTTCGCGACGCCATGGCATGGTTATCCGGGCAACAACTCGTCGTTCCTGCTCGGCGGTCATGACACCGTCACCGGCGTGAACAACATCCAGTACACTGCGCAGTTCGGCAACGGCATCTCGGGCACCATCGGCCTTGATGATCCGACCGTCTTCGACCGCACCGTCGTGGCCAACCTGACCGTGCCGCTCACGTCACAGGGCGCTGTCGCCAACGCCTATGCCGGTGTGCATGCGCCGGACGTCGTCGGTAACATCCGCATCGATCAGGCTTGGGGTCTGTTCCAGATTTCGGCTTCGGCACATGAAGTCAACGGCTCCTACAACGTCCTGAATACGGTCGGTGCTCCCGCCGGTGCAACCGGTCTGCCGGGTGCGGCGCCGACCAACCTGTCTGAACTCTCCGGTCACCCCGACACCAAGTGGGGTGGTGCGGTGATGGCTGCGTTGCAGATCAAGAACATCCCGACCGGCCCCGGCGACGACTTCAAGATCGATGCCACCTTTGCCAAAGGTAACACCAAACAGGTGATCTCGACGTCGGCGACATCGCCTAACCCCTTCACGATCTTCGGTGGCGCCAATAATTTCGGCTCCTTCGGAAGCATCGGCTTCGGGGCGGTGACTGACGGGGTGTGGGCACCGGCCGGCCTTGCAGGCCCGTTGTTTGGTGCTGATGGGAAAATCCATCTGACGACAGCATGGGGCGTCCGTGGTGCGTATAACCACAACTGGGATCCTTACTGGTCGAGCAGCTTGTTCGGCAGCTATTCGGCGGTCAGCTACGATAACACGGCAAAATTCTTCGTCTGCTCCACCTTCACTGCTGCCCGCCTCTCGGCGGTCAGTGCCGACTTCAGCTGTAACCCTGACTTCAATGTCTCGCAGCTCGGTACGATCACCCGCTGGACCCCGGTCAAGAACCTGACGTTCTCGGCCGAATTCATGTGGTTCCATCTCGACCAGAAGTTCACTGGCTCCGCTATCCTTACCCCATCGGCGCCGATGCCGACCGCTCGGTACGACTTCAGGGACCAGGATACGTACAGCTTGAACGTCCGCGTTCAGCGCAACTTCTGATCCACTCGTCAAAGGAATCTTAATCAAGGCCCCCGGCAAGCGATTGCCGGGGGTTTCTGTTTGCGCGACAAGGTTTGCTATGCGGTGCAGTGAGGACGCGGCCTCGGATAGACTGCGCTACGAAGATAGCGGGGCCTTTTCGTCCGCGGCCTTTTCAAGCTGATGGTTCAAACTGGCGAGCCTGTCGATCACCCTGTCGAGTTCAGGGCGTCCAAACTCAGCCAGAATGAACTCATGCAGCGCATCTTGTTCAGACGACAGCATCGCCAGATGCGCGTAGGCAGCTTCTGTCAAAGAGAGAGTTGCTAGCTGAGTGTTCGAGGAGGGGGACTCACGTTGAAGCAGACCCGCTCTCTCCAACAGTTTCAATTGCCTCACGACAAAAGATGTATTCACCTGCAGCGTCTTCGCAATGGCCTCGACGGATACACCCTCGCGTCCGTCTAACTCGGCCAAGGCAACAATAATGATCCACTGAGCATCGGTTATGCCGAGATGCCGCGCCCAGTAGTGGCGAATGGCCTCCAGACGACTGACCATTGCGGTGACTTCCGAAATGAACCTGCGGCTCGCTTCGTAGTTTCTCATGGAAACCTGCCGACGTGAAATCTCCGCGTGTAGAGATACTGATCTCGCGCTCAGGTTTTGTAAAGGAGATTCGGCTTGGCTGCTGCGGCCTTTGTCCTGATCTCTTGGCTGTCACCGCGCGCCGGACATTGTCCCTAGGATCGCAGTCGCCGCCAGCCTATGACGATGCCACTCGTCGATATGATCATTCCAATGAGCGACAGCAGCAACACCGCGATGTCCCATGCTGGGCGATGGCGCAGCAGCGGCGGAAAATCGAGACTGTGCAGCGCATTGAACAGCCAGCGATACGCCCGGCGGCTGTTGTCGACGCGGCCGAGAATATCGCCATTGCGCGGATCAATGTAGAACCAGCTCTCAGCCGCGTCGTCGAAGCCCACGCGCAACACCGGCAGAAGCCGCTCATTGTGATGCGAATACCAATAATCATCGAACTGCTGGAGGCGCAGGCGCGCGGTCACCGCGGCGTTTGGCAACAAGCTATTCGCCGCTGAGAAAATCTCGTCGTCGGAAAGCACCTTCGTGGCGCCGCTTGCCGGATCGGCAACAGTCTGATCGCCGTCGCGGTCGGTGAGCACCATCAGCGGATGGCCGCCGAGCCAGACAAAGCGAGCTTCGACCGCCCCGAGCGGAGGCATCGATTGGAAGGCTGCGACAATCCGCGGCGCATCATGCCCAGCATATCGGACCGCCATCTCCCGGCTCGGGCCTCGGCCTGCAAAATACTCGCCCGGATTAAGCGACAGCCAACCGCTGAATGTCCACGTCAGGACGAAGATGCCGCCGATCAATCCGGCGATGTGATGCCAGGCCATCCATCCCCGATAAGGCGTGACGTTGCCCCGGGCATAACGCTGGCGCAATCGCAGCCGTAGAATGCCGATCCAGAAACCGGTAACCGCCACCACGAGGCAGATTCCTGATATCCAGAGCACGACTTGCCGCCAAGTTGCGCCATCCTGGCGGAGGACCGTGGGATAGATCCAGTGTGGGATCGAGCCTAGCCAATTCCAGATCCGCTCACGTCGCGTGGTGTCGAGCGCCAGTTCACCGGTCTTCGCCGAGACATAGAGCTCGGTTCCGGCTTCATCTCCTAGCGACACCAGGAGGAGCGGCCGCAAGGGATCATAGCGCGCCGTGACACTCCATTGATCGCGTTCGATTGTGCCAATCAGTCTTGGATGCACGGCATTCGGATGATGGCGGGCGATCGCCAGCGCCTGCTCGGTCGTGATGTCCTCGATCGGATGACCGTCCGTTGCCGATATGGTCTTGCGTGCGCCGTTCCAGTCCAGCAGCCGATAGACGGGGATATCGTTCAGCATGACGAGGCGAAGATCGCGCGGATAGTTCGCAACACCGGCAATGGCCATGGCTCGATCGGGCGCCACGAGCACGCGGTCCCAAGCGATCGGTGGCAGCGCCGCCCAGCGCTCGCGATCGGTCAACTGCGGGAACGCCACGTACATCATGACGATGCCCGAGACGAACCACATCGCGAACAACAGGCAGGTCGCGATGCCGATCCAGCGATGGGTGATGTAAAGCCACCGCCGTCCTTTCCGGATCAACGCGCGGCGCATGATCAGAACTTCACGTTGACAGACACTTCTGCCGTTCGCGGCATGCCGAGCAGCCATTGCCCGGAAGGGGCGGACGTGGCGTAGACAGTGTCGAAGAGATTGTAGAGGCGAAGCGCCACCGTGGTTTGCCCGTCAGGCTTCCAGCGCAGTCCGCCGTTGACCACGGTGTAGGCGGGGCGAAGCTGGGTATTGGCGTTATCGGAGAATGTTTGCCCTACGATCTGCACGCCGCCGTAGACGGACCAGTTCGGCGCGAAGTCCCAGGTCAGCCACACGTTCGATACCTGCTGCGGCACATTCGTCGGAACGTTGCCGGCGTAGCTGACGAGTTTGCCGCCCACCACCTGGCTGAAGTTGTCGTACCGGGCCCGCAGCACCGCGAGATTGGCATCGACGCGCCAACCATCATTCAGTGCCAGGCCGATCGATGCTTCGATCCCGCGCGACGATTGCTGGCCGACTTGCAGCGCCAGGCCGGCGGGATTGTTGGGATCCGGGACCAGCAGGTTGTTCTTGACGATTTCGTAACCTGCCAGCGTCCATTCACCACGGCCGCCCCAGAATGATTGCTTGACCCCAACCTCGGTTTGCTTGCCCGTGGCAAGCTGGAAGGTTTTCTGCGTGGCCGACAGCGAGATGAGATTGGTGACGGGATCAACGGCTGTCGCATATTGTCCGTAAAAGGCGAGGTTCGAGACGGGCGTGTAGACCACGCCGGTTCGCCAGCTCGTACCCGACAGCGAGATATCGAAATTATTCGTTGGTGTCCTGTAATCGGTGCGGTCGACATCCGGCCGGTCGAACCTGATGCCGCTTACAACGGACAACTGATCGGTTAGCGACAGCCGGTCCTCGGCAAACAACGCATATTGATTGACGATCGCATTGTAGCCGGGCGTGGTTCGCGTCGTGGAGGTCGCAAAAGACCCCATGTCGCCGGCATAGGGACTAACCGAAGATGCGCCGCCATAGGGCGAATTGTTGGTGTGGGTAAAATCGATCCGGTTGACGTCGAAGCCCGCAACGAACTCGTTGGCGAAGCCCAGCAGATGACCACGAAACGTTGCGTCCATCCGGTTACCGACCTGAGCCTGGTCGTGGAAGATCTCGATGTAGCTGGTTCGGTCGATCAACCGTGTCGCAGGATTCCAACTATAGTTCTCGACATCACGCCAATGCCGACGGCTGGTCAGGTAGTAGAGTGTGTTCTGGACCTTGACTCCTTCCGTCACGTCCCACTCGGTCTTGAACTGGCTCCAGTTATCCTGATAGCGGATCGCGCTGTCGAGCACGTTGTAGTTCTTGAACCGCAACGTGTCGTCGATCCCGCCGTTGATCAGCGGTGTGCCGAAATAGCGCGAGGGGCTTCGATTGCTGTAGTCGTTCGAGAGTGTGAAAGCGAGGTTTTCGGCGGCCTGGACACGCACCGCGGCGGAGACCGCAACATTCGACGTCTGGTCGCGATCAACCCAGCCGTTCGACATGTTGCCGATGGCATTGACGCGATAGGATACGTTCGGATTGATCGGGCCGCCGCTATCCACCGCAATGCGTCGCGTCGTATTGGTGTCGAGCGATATCTCGGCATCGTTGTAGGGCGTCGTGACCGGTTTCTTGGGGATCACATTGATGATCCCACCAATTGCGCCTTCCCCGTACAGAACGGAGGCTGGCCCGCGCATGACCTCGATGCGATCCGCCGACCACGTATCGAACGGAAAGGTCACGGTTCCTGCGCCAACATAGAGGCGAGTGCCATCATACAGCGTCATCACCGAATTGCTTCCGGTGAAGCCGCGCGTGCTGAACGAGAGGCCGCCATTGCCGGGCGCCGGGCTCGCGGTAAAGCCCACTGCGTTCTGGGTGACCGCGTCCGTGACACTATGCTGGCCGCGTTCTGCGATGGTCTGCGACGTAATCGTTTCGACGCTGGCGGGCGTCTGCAGCGGAGTGAGGTTGAGGCGGCTGCCACTCGCGTTCTGCTTGTTCAGGTTTAGCGTCGGAGATGGCGTGTCGGACGTTGCGGTCGAGGGCGTGGTGCTTCGCGCCGCCGGGCTCCGGCTCGACTGAGATTGCGCAGGTCGCGCTGCGGAAGTTGAACGCTGATCATTGATACGCTTTGCCGCAGGCTTTTGCGGCTGGATAACGCTCACGGGAGGCAAGACATGGGACGTCGCAGGCTGCTGGGCGTTTGCCGAAGAAGATTCGAGCAGGAGAACCGGCAGGAAGTATCTGAAAGCGAGCCGGGCAGCATCACGCTGCCTTACGATAGTAACGATAGAGAGCACGAGCAGACCTCGGTATGACGTCAGTGGCACGTCACCGCAAACGAGGTCTCGCTCGAACGTGCCTATGGCACGCCGGTCGAAAACAATGTCTGTACTCCCCGACCGACATTTTTGCGTGTGACCACGGCTGACGGCAGGTCTCCTGGCTTGCGGGTCCCAACCCTTCGTCGCCTTCCCAGGACCGAGGCTCCCAGTGGCGCATGACGAAAGATTCGCCGCTCACAGTTGCGGGGGCAGCCGCGGCATAGAGGAGAAGTCCCCGCACCGCGTTCCCTTTTGATCCCCGTAAGGGGAACCGTCAGTCGTGATCTAGGAGGTTGTCTGAGCCGAAGTCAATCCTCTCATTGCAGGCTCTGGACGGAGCGGAGAAGCCACGTCGGGCCGGCCGGCCAAGCCGTCCTTGGTATCAAACATCTGCGAGTCCAGAGGGATCTTCCGCAAGCCGCTCTGCCCATCTCAGATCGTCCTTGTCTACAAGCTTCTCGTGCACGGCGAGGAACGCATTCGTCGCATCAGGGCCGCAATCGGCCAAAGCGGCCTCCAGGCGCGCGAACTGTCGGCGGAGCACTGTCTGAACAAGTTTGCGGCCTTTGGCCGTAGGGTAGAGTCGTTTCTGCCTTCGGTCCTCTTCGCCAATCTTCGCGATCAGCAGGCCGTCCTTGATGAGTTGCCGCATGGTCGGATTCAAATTCTGGTGCGATACACGCATCGCACGCAAGAGATCACTGACCGTCGCTCCCGGATTCATCGCGGTCAGAACCAACACACGATTGTGCAGGCGGGTGAGACCGTAGGGCTCCAGTGCGGCTTCGGCGTCCGCGGCAAGAATCACGTTGGCGAAGAAATGCAGCAAAAACGCCTTCAGAGTCTTTTTGCGAAGATCGGCTGGGACTTCTGACTGCGCCTTAGAGGCGTGAGAGGAATTCTGCTGCTTCACCAAACCGACCATCCCTGTGAATCCGCCACCTCCTTAACCGACAATCTAGGTCCCAGCCAGACGTCCCGCAACGACCAAATATCACAATAAACTTGTACTATATAAATTATTGGGGTATCTGTCGCCATCCGGTCGCAGGTTTCAGTGCCGCGACCGGCCCTAGGCAGGAGACAGTCGTTCTGTCGCCACTTGGGGGAGGAACGCACGACAGCTTCGAGCAAAAACAACAGAGCTGTTAGGATGGGAGGAAATTGTGAACTGGAAATTTTGGACGGCTTCGATTGCGGTTCTTGTTGCAGTGCTGGCGGCGCCGCCCGCAAATGCAGGGCCAAACGGCATCACCATAGGGGTGCTCAACGATCAGAGCGGACCCTACGCCGACGGCTCGGGAAAAGGTTCGGTCGTAGCAGCGCAGATGGCGATCGAAGATTTCGGCGGAAGCGTGCTCGGCAAACCGGTGAAATTGATCTCGGCCGATCACCTGCAAAAGGTCGACGTAGCGACATCCATTGCCCGCAAATGGCTCGACGTCGAGCAAGTCGACCTTATCCTCGACGTTCCGAACTCCGGAATCCTGCTCGCTATTCAGGACATCGTCAGAAACAAGTCCGGAATTCTGATCGCCGCCGGGGGCGGCACTTCAAAGTTCACCGCCGAGGCGTGCTCGCCGTACGGATTTATGTGGGTCTACGACAGCTACGCACTCGCCAACGCCATGGGCCGCGCAGTTACCGAGAGCGGGGGGAAGTCCTGGTTCTTCCTTCCGGTGGATTATGCCTGGGGCGAGGCGCTTTCAGCAGACCTGACGGCGGCGATCAAAGCCAGCGGCGGCACCGTGGTGGGATCCGTCAAGACGCCGCTGAATACGGCGGACTTCTCGTCCTTTCTATTGCAGGCGCAAGCTTCGAAGGCCGATGTGGTCGCCCTGTTGAACGCCGGTTCCGACACCATCAACTCTGTCAAACAGGCAAACGAGTTCGGAATCACACAAAGCCAGAGATTGGCGACCGGACTGTTCTACCTCACCGACGCTCACGCCGTGGGTCTGAAAGAGGCGCAAGGGCTGATCGTTTCCGACGGCTACTACTGGGATCGCACGCCGGAAACCCGCGCCTGGGCGGAACGTTTCCAAAAGCGTCAAGGCCGAATGCCGACCTCGGTCCAAATGGGTGTCTATTCGGCCGCGCTGCATTATCTCAAGAGCGTCGCAGCGGCAGGCAGTGACGATCGCGAGGCGATCGCAAACAAGATTCGCGAACTTCCGGTCAGGGATCCGATGGTGCCCGATGGGCGCGTTCGTGCCGATGGCATCATGTTGCATGACATTCTGCTGCTCCAGGTCAAGAAGCCGCAAGAATCGAAGGGAGAGTGGGATCTCTTCAAGATACTCTCGGCTACTCCCGGCGACAAGGCATTCCGTCCCCTGGACCAAAGCACCTGCCCCCTGGTCGCGAAACGCGGCTAGTCGAATGCGCAGCGCGCCAGCACGCAGTGGCACGCGAACAACCTTCATCATGAGGAGCGATCGTTTGACCAACAATGTGTATGTTCTCGGGGCTTATGCGACCCCGTTTGGGCGATGGCCGGACAAGTCCTTCAAACAGCTCACGCGAGACGCCTATTTCGGGGCGCTGTCGGACGCGAAGCTTGAGGAATACCCGCCCATCGAAGCCGCCTGGTTCGGCAATTGTCTCATGCATTACTGGGGACAAGCCTCTGCGCGCGGCAACGTGTGCTTCATTCCGCTCGTCCGCGAGGGCTGGTTTCCGGAACGGGCGCCGATCGTGAACGTGGAAGGCGGCTGTGCCACCGCCAGCCTGGCGTTAGCCGCAGCTTTTAAGGAGATTCGCGCCGGCGATGCCGATCTCACCCTCGCCCTTGGGGTTGAGAAACTCTACGATCCAGATAATCAGGCCGCCATGCTCGCGGAGTTCGAGCGCGGATTGGACAGTTTCGATCCGCAGGAGTGGGAGGAACATTACGCGCAGATCGGTCGCGAAGTGGGAAAGCCATTCCAGCGATCTCCTGACCGCACGGTAGCGATGGACACCTACGCGATGCAGGCCAGGCTGCATATGCAGCTCTACGGAACCACCGCCGAGCAGATCGCAATCGGTGCAGCAAAGAACCACTGCAACGGCGCGCTCAATCCAAATGCGCAATATCGCTTCGAAATGACTCCACAACAGGTCCTTGGCGACAGGATGGTCTCGGACCCGCTGACACGATCGATGTGTGCGCCGATCGGAGACGGTGCCGCTGCGGCTTTGCTTTGCTCGGAAACGTTCCTTCGCGCCCAGCCCGCGGAGGTGCAGCGCCGTGCCGTTCTGATCCGAGGGCTGGCCGTGACTGGCGGCAAGTATCGCCTCCCGGACGAACCAAGCCTTTCGCGAGCGGCGGCTGATCGCGCCTACGCGATGGCGGGCATCAAACCCAGCGACGTCGATGTTGCCGAGGTACATGATGCCACCTCCTTCTGCGAGATCTATCAGAGCGAGATGTTGCGCTTTTGCGACGTCGGCGAGGGAGGACAATTCGTAGCCAGCGGCGCAACGAAGATCGGCGGCGCGCTACCCATTAACACATCCGGCGGGTTGGTCTCCAAAGGTCATCCAATAGGCGCCACCGGCCTGTCCATGTGCTTCGAATTGGTGACCCAGTTGCGTGGCGAGGCGGGGGCCCGACAAGTCCCGAATGCACGTATTGCCCTCCAGGAGAACGGTGGCGGCGTGATCGGACTCGAAGAGGCGCTCGCCGCTGTCATCGTCTACGAGCGAGCATCCTAGTCGTGGCCCGGCAGATGGCGGAAAGGTAATCGATGGATCAACTTCACGCACCGTCCACGATGGGTGACATTCTCATCAGGGCGATCAGGCGCGGCGGCGATCGAACGGCGTTCATCTCCGATGGCAAGCGAACGACCTATCGTGACTTCGGAGCGCTGCTCTCGCGCATGTTGCAGGTCTTCGAACGGCACGGAGTCCGCCGCGGCGACGGTGTCGCCTGTCTGTCTCGCAATAGCATGGAAGCATTTCTGATCGGTGCGGCGTGTTATCTCTCGGGAGCGCGTCTGACTAACCTCCATCCGCTTGCTTCCGCGGAAGATCAGATTTTCATGCTCGAGGACAGCGGCGCAAAGGCCTTCTTCTTCGACCCCGCGACATTCGCCGACCGTGCACGTGCGATCGTCTCGCGGGTTCGCTGCGTCGAGGCGATGGCACTGGGGCCCAGCGAAACCGCGGTCGACGTGCTTGCCGAAGCCGGATCGTTTCCCGCGCGCGACTTGGTCTCGAATGCGAGGCCGAGCGATCTCTGCTGGCTGATCTATACCGGCGGTACGACGGGGCGGCCGAAAGGAGTGATGCACAGTCATCGCACGCACGTCGCCATGACGATGGCGGAATTGGCGGAGTGGGAGTGGCCGCGAGCGCCGGTCTTCCTCGCGACGACGCCCATCAGTCATGGCGCGGGTGGCTGCCTGTTGCCCGTCCTGGTCTTGAGCGGCACCGTCGTGATGGCCAACGGTTTCACGCCGGAAGGATTCTTCGAGGCCGTACGGTCGTATGGCGTTTCCGCCACCTTCCTCGTGCCGACCATGATTTACAAACTGCTGGACCACGCGGCGTCTCATGACGTCCGGGGCATCGGCCTCGAACTTGTGATCTACGGGGCCGCGCCGATGACACCCGTCCGCCTGCGCGAAGCGATCGAGCGTTTTGGCCCGATCTTCATGCAACTCTATGGGCAATCCGAGGCCCCCAATTCCGTGACGGTCTTGCGAAGAGATGATCATCTTTCCATCGACAATCGACGGCTGGCCTCATGCGGGGTCCCAATCGGCAATAGCCAGGTCGCGCTTTTAAACGAGGAGGGAGGGCAGGTCGGTGTAGGAGAGTTGGGTGAGATCTGTGTCCGCGGACCGTTAGTGATGGAGGGCTATTGGAATCGGCCGGAGGAGACTGCCCATGCCTTTCGCGACGGCTGGCTGCATACCGGCGATTTGGCGCGCTGCGACGATGACGGCTTCTTCTACATCGTCGGTCGATCGAAGGACATGATCATCACCGGTGGCTTCAACGTTTATCCTTCGGAGGTCGAGGACGTCCTTACCGCACACGAGGCCGTTTCCGCCGCAGCCATCATTGGGCTACCCGACCCCGTGTGGGGTGAAGCCGTTACCGCCGTCGTGGTCTTGCGCGAAAACATGACCGCATCGGAGGCCGACCTGATCGCCTGGGTCCGGCAGGCCAAAGGACCGGTCTGTGCGCCGAAGGCGATTCACTTTCGTCAGGACATTCCGCTGACGTCACTAGGCAAGCCGGACAAGAAGGCGCTGCGGGAAAGTCTACAGCCAACGCCGGCGCCCTGACGACCTAGAGCATTTCGGTTCTGATTGGATCAGAACCGAAGCTCTAGATTCTTGTTTTGACGCGTTTTCTTCACGCGAACCGGTGTCCACTTCGCTCGAAAACGCTCTGAATCGACTACATCCTTCCCGATCGATCCCGTCGATGCGGCGTCCGATCGCGTTCGGCTGTATCCCTCAGAGCGTGGGCATCAGGACGCCGCGCGCATCCACGTCGTGGCGGAGGATGTGCAGCTCTTCGGCCGTCGGCGGCTCGGTTTCGGGAATCGATGAAAGGTCGCCGAGGTCGAATCCGGTGGCGGCCTGCAGCTCCTGTCGGCTGACGCCGCGGTGGATCGAGCGGACCTTCATGCGCCCGGCCTCGCGGTCGAAGTCGAACAGACATTTGGGGGTGACGACCATGCAGGGGCCGCCCCAGTCGAGGCCGAGCTTCCTGCGTCCTTCGATCCCTCCCGGATAGCCGACGCCGGAGACGTAATCGACCTTCTCGACGAAGTTGCGCCGGTCATGGTGCGGCATCATCACATATTCGCGCCGGAACAGCGTCATATGCTCGGGCTGCAGGATCGGGCCGACGAGGCGAACCTTGGGCCGGTCGTGCGGACCGACGCAAACACTGTTGATGTTGCCGACGCGGTCCACCTGTACCGCACTGCTGAATCCGAAGCTCACGTCGCCGCGTTTGAGCACGAACTGGCCGGGATAGTCGACCATCTGGGACTCGCAGGGCAGGTCGCGCAGCATCGCGTTGTGCTCGGAGTCGGGCAGCCGGTCGATCTCGCTGAAGTCCGGATTATGATAGCAGCCAGCGAGCAGGATGGTCAGGTTCGGTGCGTGCATGCGCTTGGCGAGCTCCATGGCCGCAAGCGGGATGCCGGTCCCGAACAGGGCCGCCGCGGCCCCCGTGAGGAGACCGGTGAAGCCGACCTCGGCATCGGCAAAGCTGCGGGCCAGTGCGACGGCGAGCGTTTCGTTGAGGGTGGCGGGCGCGGTCATGCAAGGCTCCCGAGGTCGGCGAGGCGAGAAAGCTGGGCGGCGCCGAGCTTGTCCAGATAAGCGAAATGGTCCACCGGCCGGCGGACCCAATCATCAAGGTAGGCGGCGAAGGTGCCGTCGTTTGCAGAGGCCGCCACATAGGCATCGAGATGGGTATCATCGGCCAGATATCGCCCCAGCGTCGGCGTCGGATGCGATCCCCACGGCACCTCGACCACGGCGCTGATCCGATAGGAGGGCAGCTCGACGAAACGGGCGTGCCGCTTGATGAAGGATTTTGCGACGATCTTTTCCGCGGTGACGATGACATGCTCGCACGAGCGGGCCATCAGCACGTCGCCGCTCTGCGGCAGCAGCCGCCGCGCCGGCGTTACGATGTTGCCCTGCTCGTCGGCCGCGATAGCGTGGATCACCACCACATCGGGATTTGCCGCTGGGAAAGCGTGCAGCCTGCGGCCGGTGATGGGGCAGGGGAATTCCTTGATCTCGTCGTTGTAGGTGACGACATCGTTGCCGCCCAGAAACTTGGCCGGCCAGAAGTCGAAGCCATCCTGGTTGGCGCGGAAGCGGTCCCAGCAGGCCATCTCGGGATAGTCGACGACCTTGAGGCGCCCGCCTTCCACGGCGCGCCGATAATTGCGTGCCAGGCCGTGCTTCTCCAGCCCCACATAAGATGTTTCGACCTTCTTCAGGCAGCCGGCGCCTGCCAGCATGTCGACATCGAAGGAGTGGGCGGATCCGATGATCGTCAGGTCGCGCCGGCCCTGGCGGACCAGCTCGCGCACGAAGGCCATTGGTTTCTGATAGACGGCGAAGCCGCCGAGAGCGAGCCGGCAACCGTCGCCAACGCGTCCGGCGGCTTCCGGCAGGGTGATCAACTTCGAAGCAAGGGGAGCTTTGCTCATGCAAATCCGTCCGCACGTGTGCGCTGCCGGCGGAGCATGCTCCACCAGACGGCGAGGATGATGACGAGGCCCTGGGCGATCAGGAACACGATGGGGTCGATACCGGCGAGGACCATGCCATTGCGCAGCACGGCGACGAACATGACGCCGAGCACGGTGCCGACGAGGCGACCATATCCGCCGTTCAGGCTGGTTCCGCCGACGATGACCGCGGCGATCACGTCGAGTTCGATATGCTCGCCGACGGTGGCGCTGCCCGAGTTCAGCCGCGACACGAGCATGATGCCGCCGATCGCCGCGAGCACCTGGACAATGATGAACACGGCAATGCGGATGGCGCGCACGGGCACGCCGTAGCGCGAGGCCGTGATCGGGTTGCCGCCGACGGCATAGAGGTGCCGCCCGAAGCGCAGTTGCGAGAGCAGTAGCCAGCCAAGTCCGATCGTGCCGGCCATGAGAACGACCGGTGCAGGCAGGCCGAGAACGGAGCCATACCATAGACCGTCGAGCGCCTTCGGCATCGGCCCGATGGTGAGGCCGTCGCTAATGTAGAACGCGACGCCGCGCAGCGCCGACAGCAGCCCCAGCGTCGTGATGAAGGACGGGATCGCCCAGATCACGCGCAGCGCGCCGATGAAGGCGCCGATGAGGACCGCGATGCCGACTGCGAGCGCGCTTGCGGTGACGAGCGACCAGCCGAGCTTCACGACCAGGAGCGACATCACGGTTCCGGCAAGGCCAACGGTTGCTCCCACTGATAGGTCGATCTCACCTGCGATGATCACCATCGTCATCCCGACCGCGATCATCGCGACGACCGAAGTCTGCGTGAGGAGCGTTGCGAAGTTGGCGACAGTCAGGAAATTCGAAGCCGTCGCCGAGAAGTAGATGATGAGTGCCGCCAACGCGATGCCGACGCCGATCTCGGCGCGCCAGGAGGCCAGGGCCGCCTTTAGTCGCGCCGGACTGATGCCTTCGCGAGGTTGGGCGAGCGTGCTGTTCATGGACATGGGTTCTCGCAGGAAGATTGTGGGGGGCTTCTAAGGAGCTCCGTGCCTCGCCTCAGTTGGACAAGGAGCGCACGAGGTCCAGATATTCTTTCACGGGTTGCTGATCGCTCTTGGTGTAGAGCTTCACCGGCACGTTGACGTAGCGCGGTTGATTTTCGCCGCGCTTGGCCTTCACCGCGGTTTCGACGGTCAGATAGCCGATGCGGTAAGGCTGCTGGTCGGCGATCGCCTCCACCGCGCTCGACGGGTCGAGCAGCATCTGGGCGAGATCCTGGCTCATGTCGATACCGTACAGCTTGGTCTGCGTGTTGGCCCGGCGCGCTGCGGCTGCCGCTCCGGCGAGCGTGCCGGCGTTGGAGGCCCAGATGGCCGTGGTGTCGGGCTTGCGACGCAGGATGTTCTCCAGGCCGTTGGCGCCCTCCTCGGGGGTGGCGCCGCTGACCTCGGCGACAGTCTCGTACTTCAAGCCTTCGAGAGCGGACAAGAAGCCCTGGCGCCGGGGCTGCATGTTGGCGTTGATCGGCGGCAGTGTGATGATGCCGATCGAGGGCTGGCCGCCCTTGCTCTCCAGATATTTGCGCAGCTCCTTGCCGACCGCGGCGGCCAGTTCGTGGCTGTCGACGCCGATCGAGTGGCTGGCGATCGAAGCATCTTCGAGCCTGGTGTCGTATTCGACGACCATGATGTTGCGGTCCTTGGCCCGGCGGGCGGATGCGACCGAACCCTGCTTGTCGAGCGGCGGCATGATCAGCACGTCGACCCCGCGGGTGACGAAGTCCTCGATCACCTGGCCCTCGGTCGGCAGCTTGCGCTGGTTGAGGCCGAACGTGATCGTCGCGCCGTATTTCGCAGCCGCGTCGCGCATGCCGCGCTCGATCTGCTGCCAGTATTGCGAGTCACGCGCGTAGATGATGGCGCCGATCGTAATCTTGTCCTGAGCCTGTGCAGGGATCGCTCCCGCAAGCCCGACGGCCGCAACAAGCGCGAGCATCGCGGCCTTGAGCCAACGCATGGTGAACATGGATTCCCTCCCGATAAGGGCCGGCCCTTGGCGGGGGCATCGGCCCTGAACGTTTCCGCCGTAGGGCTGCTACTCCGAAAACGATTTCCGAAAAACGTTTCTGTATCCTACTTGATCAGGCCCTCCCGCAAACGTCAACCGCTAAGACCGCTGTTCCGGCTGCAGGGTCGGCCAGCGCGGCGGGGCGTCGCGGGGCGAACGTCTGATCGGCATCCGAGGTCCAAGGTCGGCGTCGCGAGTCCCTCATCCGATCACGCGCCTTCCGATCAATTCATCGCAGCGTTCGCGGGACCAGCCGAGCCACTCGGCGGCCACCTCGCTTGTGTGTTCGCCGACCAGCGGAGAAGGTCGGCGCACGGCGCCCGGTGTCTCGCGCAGCGTGACCGTGATGCCGTGGGTCGGATATGCGCCGGCGCGCGGATGATCGACCGTCAGGATCTGGTTGCGGGCCTTGAGCTGAGGGTTCTCGACCACGTCAGTCATCGTGGAGACCTTGGCGCAGGGCACCCCGGCGCGGTCCATGGCCTCGACCACGGCGTCGGCAGTGTGTCTGAAAACCCAGGCCTGGACTTCGGTCTCGATCGCGGATGCGTTCGCCACGCGCGCCTTGACGGTGGCGAAGCGCGGATCCTGCAGCAGGTCCTCGCGTCCCATTGCGTTGACCAGACGCTGGAACAGCGGATCGGTGCCCGAGGCGATATGCACCCAGGCGCCGTCCGATCCCTTGAAGGTGTTGACCGGCGACGTGTAGCGGTCCCGGTTGCCCTGGCGGCTCATGCTGCGGCCGAAGACGGCCTGCTCGGGGATCGCCGTCATCAACAGGCTGGCTGCGCTTTCGAGTAACGTGGCTTCGACGAGCTGGCCCTTGCCGGTCTGCTCGCGGGCGGCAAGCGCGGTGAGCGCCCCGATGGTGGCGTAGAGCGCGGTCGTGTAATCCACCACGAAAGTGCCGGCCATGGTCGGCGGGCCGTTCGGGTCGCCGGTGAGCTCCATCAATCCGCTCGTCGCCTGCGCGATCACGTCGAAGCAGGGGCGCTGCGAGAGAGGCCCGGTCTGGCCGAAGCCCGAGATGCGCACCATGATGAGCCGCGGGTTCAGCGCATGCAGCGCCTCCCAGCCACAGCCCATCTGCTCCATCGTTCCCGGACGGAAGTTTTCGATCAGGATGTCGGCCTTGCCGGCGAGTTCGCGCAGCACCTGCTGGGCCTCAGGCTTGCGGAAATCGAGCGCGAAGCTGCGCTTGTTGCGGTTATAGGTCATGAAATAGACGCTCTCGCCGCCAAGCTTCGGCTCGTTCTCGCGGGTGTCCTCGCCCGAGTCGATGCGCTCCACCTTGACGACATCAGCACCGTGATCGGCAAGCTGCATCGCGCAGAACGGGCCGGCGATGAAGCGCGACACGTCGAGGACCTTCAATCCCTGTAGCGCACTGAACATGTCAAAGATCTCCTGCTTCCTGAACCGGAAGTCTGTCGAGGTGTTGGCGGTAGGCGAGATACTGCTTCTTGAGATGAGCGTAGGCGGCGATCGCATCGGGCGCCGGTTCGATCTTCTCGCGGATTCGGACCATCGCGGCGCTAGCCGCCCGAAGGTCGGCATGAAGTCCGACGCCGACGGCTGCCAGCATGGCGGCGCCGAGCGCCGAAGCCTCGGCGATTTCAGGTACGATGAGCGGCTTGCCGAGCAGGGCGGCGCGAATTTCGAGCCACAGCGACGACTCGGCCCCACCGCCCACAGCACGGATCTCGCGCACCGGCATGCCCGCGGTCGCGAGCGCATCGAAGACCTCTGCGACCTCAATCGCTACGCCTTCGAGCGCGGCGCGGAACAGATGCCCGCGTCCGTGCTCGAAACCTAGTCGCGTCAAGCCGCCGCGTTCGGTGACGTCCCATCGCGGCGTCCGCGAGCCCGCCAGCATCGGTGAAAAGATCAGGCCGTCGCTGCCGGCGGCGATCGCAGCGGCTTCGGCCGTCAGCGTCGGCAAGTCGGCGCCGAGCACGCCGGCAAGCCACGCGACCGCGCCGCCGGTAGCGGCCATAGGACCGCCGATGCACCAAGCCTCTCCGACAGGAAAGCGATTGAGGACCAGGCGGCGATCCGGATCGAAGCATGGCTGGTCGGCGCAGGCAAAGATGACGTCCGTGGTGCCCATGACGTTGACGGCAATGCCGGGCTCGACCATGCCGCCTCCCATTCCGCCGACGGTGCCGTCAGGGCCGCCGACCACCACCGGTGTTCCATCCAGCAGCCCCAGCGCATTCGCCGCGCCCCGGGTCAGCCGGCCGGCGATCGCGGTGCCGTCGCGTATCTCGGGGAAAAGGTGGCGCGGCAGTTCCAGCGCTGCGATCAAGTCCTCGCTCCAGGCGCCCCGCCCCACATCGAACAGCAGCGAATAGGAAGCGCCCGCGGGATCGCAGACGGGTTCGCCGCAAAGCCGCATGAGCAGCCAGTCCTTCATGGTCAGCATGAGGCGCGCTTTGGCGAAGACGTCGGCCTGATGATCGCGGAACCAGAGCAGCAGCGGCCCGGTCAGCTCGGGGGCGATCCGGCGACCGGAGATGCCATAGACCGTTGCGGCGCCAAGTCGACGTTCGATGAGGGCAGCTTCACGCGTCGCGCGCCGGTCCTGCCAGGTGCAGATGGGAGCAAGCGGCAGCCCGTGCGCGTCCGTGAGCACCATGCCAATCGCGGCGGTGACGCCGATCGCGGCGATGCGCTCCCGATCGACGCCGAGATCACGGACCGTTTCGACGACCGCTGCCCACAGCGATGCAGGATCGGCCTCGGCGAACGAGGCCTGAAGCGCAACGCTGAAGGGGCGGCTGGCATGTGCGAGCCGCACGCCAGTCGCGTCGAACAGCGTGGCCCGCGTGCTGCTGGTGCCGGCGTCGATGGCGAGGATCAGGTTACCTCGCATTATGACTCGATCCTGTGAAGGAGATGGCGGCGGGAGAGGCGGGCAGATTCATGGGTCCCGTACGTCGGTTTTGGCGTGCTGGCATAAAGACACAAAAAACGATTTCCGAAAACGTTTTTTTCTGCTACGCGTCGCTGCCATGGCCAAGACGGCCGCGGATCTCAAAGACAGTCAGGAGTGCAGCAGATGACGACTTCACAGCCCGCGCGAGCCAAGATCGGAGCCGCACGTGCGGTCGTCCAATGCCTCAAGCTCGAAGGTGTGGAGTTCATCTTCGGCGTACCTGGCGGCCAAACGCTCTCGATCATGGACGCGCTCTATGACGAGCCCGGCATCCGTTTCATCACGACGCGCGATGAGCGCGCTGCCGCACATATGGCCGACGCCTACGGCCGTCTCACCGGCAAGCCCGGCGTCTGCCTCGCGACCACCGGCCCCGGGGCTACCAACCTGATCACCGCCGTAGGCGGTGCGCACCGCGATTCAAGTCCGGTTGTGGTGATCACCTGCAACAATCGGCGCCGGCACATCGGCCAGGACGATAACCAGGATGCCGATCACATCACACTGTTTCGGCAGTTCACCAAGCTGAGCCGTTTCGTGCCGGACAGCGAGGGGATTCCGCAGGCGGTGCGCGAGGCCTTCCGTGTGGCGACGACCGGCAATCCCGGCCCCGTTCTGCTCGATTTCGCCCGCGATGCGGTCGAGGGCGGCGAGATCGCGTTCGAGCCGATCGACCCGCAGAATTACCGGTTCAACGAGCGCCCGGTCGCGCCTGATGCCTCCATCGCGGCGGCTGCCCAGGCGCTGGCCGTCGCCAGGAAACCGGTGCTGTGGCTTGGTCGCGGCGCGATCATCGCGCGGGCCGGCGAAGCCGCGCTGAAGCTGGCCGAACTGCTCGGTGCGCCGATCGTGACGAGCTTCAACGGCATCTCTGCCGTGCCCGGCGACCACGATCTGTGCTTCGGCCCGCGCAGCCGCTTCGGCACCAAGGTTTCTAAACACCTGCTGCAGGACTCGGATTGCGTCCTTGTCGTCGGCAACAGCATGAATGCAGCGTCGACCTCGCGCTGGACGCTGCCGCTGACGCGGAACATCGTGCAGGTGGATCTCGATCCGGCGATCGTCGGCCGCAACTACCCGGTCGCCGTGGGCGTGATCGGCGACGCAACGGATGCGCTGCGGCGGCTCGCAGGGGCGCTGCAGGGCAAGGTATCGGCCAATGCCGCCGCGCGCGCAGACTGGCTCGCTCAGGCCAGGCGGCTGCGGGAGGAGTGGCGCAAGGACGTCTTCGCCCCGGCCTACGCGACGTCGCGGCCGATCAAGCCGCAATGGGTCATGCAGACGCTCGGCGCAGCGATTGATGCGAACACGGTGATTGTTGCCGATGCAGGCAACCCAGGCGTCTGGACGCATATGCTGCCGATCAAGACGCCCGGCGCCTACATGAAGCCGGTCGGCTACGGAAACATGGCCTTCGGCCTGCCGGCTGCGATCGCCGCCAAGCTTGCCGGGCCGGGCAAGGACGTCATCGCCGTCGTTGGCGATGGCTCGCTCGGCATGAGCATGGGCGACATGGAGACTGCCGTGCGCGAAAAGGCGCCGTTCACGCTGATCGTGATGAACGACATGGCGTACGGCAACATCAAGCAGGAAGAGCTGCACTTCCACGGCCAGCGCTACATCGGCGTGGATTTCGGCGACGTGGACTATGCGGGCATCGCCAAGTGCATGGGCGGCGACGGTGAGAAGGTTGCCAATCCCGGAGACCTGGCTGCCGCGATTGCCCGAGGCAAGGCCTCGGGCCGCTTCTACCTGATCGACGTCCGCATCGACGGAAGCGAGAACGTCTGGAAGGATCCGATCTGAGGCCCGCAGCCGACCGCGGTGTTGTCGGAGATCAGACCCGCAACACCCGGTCGGTCGTGATGCCGAGCAGCCGTCTCGAACCGACGGCATCGAGGGCCGCCCAATGATCGCCCGGCTTGAACACATGCGTATCCAGCCAGGCTCGTAGGGCCTGGTGCGACCGCGTCGCGTCGGCGATCTCGCCAAGCGCTGCGTGGTCCGCTTCGTAGCGGGTGTCGCAGGCGGCGGGATACGCGCCGTAAGGTGCTTCGACGATGCAGGCGACGGCTTCGCCGGACAGAAAGGGATCGGTCGGGCGCTGGGCGATAGCTTGGCTACTGACGACCTGCTCGACGGACACGATCACCTTTGTCGCGGTCTTCGCGAGCAGCAGGTCCGGGAGTTCGGGCTCCCATTGATCCAGCGCGAAGCGAACGTTGCCGTCCGCATCGGCCCACTGCGCATGCAGGAGCACGACATCCGGCCGCAATATGCGGAAATGGGAGTCCCACGTGCCCGATGTGAAGGGCAACCCGAGCGCGATGGCGCGGATGCGATCCCGGGTCTCGATGTCATTGGCCGGGATGCTCGCGCCGCAACCCCCGGCAACGAGGAGTTCGAGCGCCAGGCTTTTGTCCCAGGACAGGAGACGAAGGTCCTTGTGGCCCTGCCGGATGATCTCGCACGCCAGCGCCATCGGCGGCCTGCGCCCGGCGTGGCCGCCAAGGGCAACACAGTCGGCGTCGCGAATGAGGCCGATTGCATCGGCGAGCGAAACGACTTTGTGTCCTGCGGACATTGGCGGGAATCCTCGGATGGGCTCAGCGCTCGTCGCGACCGACATAGACCCCGTCGGGATCGATGACCTCGCGCAACAGGCGGAGCAAATGAGTGTCGGGCTTCGGTTCGGTTTCGAGCGTTGGAGCCGCATCGATCGCAAAAGCGATGTGCTCCTGTACCTCGCCCAGAGTTACCCCGGGATAGAGCCGTTCCACGCGCATGCGCTTTGAGGCCGGATCAAAACCAAGGACCGCGCGATCGCTGATCACCCTGACCGGGCCGGCCCCCGGCAAGCCCGCAGCTTCGCGTGCGCCAGGACCGGTGAGGAAGCCCGGTGTCGTCAGGTACTGCACCTTCTCGACGAAGCGCTTGCGATCGAGGCGCGCGATCACCACGAAGCGCTTCGCCATGCTGGCGATGTCGTTGGCGCCGCCGCTGCCCGGCAGCCGGACTCGCGGCCGGTCGTAGGGCCCGATCACCGTGGAGTTGAGGTTGCCGTAGGGATCGATCTCGGCCGTGCCGAGAAAGCCGATGTCGACCTTCGCCTGCTGCAGCAGGCTGAGGGCATAGAACGTGCCCGCGACCTTGGTAGAGCCGTGCACAAGCCGATAGTCGCCCACGCCGGTGGCGAGATCGACAGGCTGGGGATCAATGATGCCGGACTCGAACACGAGGTTGACGCGCGGCGCGTGCGTCGCCTTGGCGAGATAGGCGGCCACCATGGGCAGGCCTGTCCCGATGAAGGCGGTGTCGCCGTCGCGAATCTCGCGCGAGGCGGCGACAGCCATGTATTCGTCGCGGCTGACGTCAGTCATGGCTGATCTCACGCAGGTAACCCAACGCGGGGTCGACGCGCAGGCGGAGCAGCCGGGACATCGTCAGGGCGTCCAGATAGGCATAATGATCGGGCAGGCCATGCACCCAGCGGTCAAGCCAGGCCACCGTATCAGTTTCCGAGCGCGACGCCGCGTAGTAGTCGGCAAGATGAGGGGCGTCATGGTCGTAGTAGCCGTAGACTCCCGTCGGATGCGCGCCGTACGGCACATGGACGATCATGTCGACCATCAGCGCCGGCAGCAGCGTGAGTTCCGGTTGGCGACGGATGACGTCGGTGTCCACGATCTCTTCGACGGTGACGATCACCTGTCGCGCAGCGCGCGCCTGCTCCTCGATCACCGACGTTGTCCCGAATAGCTGCGCATTGCCGAGCCGGTCGGCGCGGGCGGCATGGATGATGGCTACGTCGGGCTTGAGCGGAGAGACCGCGGTGACGATGCCGTTGCCGAAGGGTGACTCCAGGCGCTTGGCCTTGTGCGCCGCCGGCTCGAAACCGGAGACCGCGAGGATATCCGTCCCCGCCATCGCTTTCATGGGCATGAACGGCAAGCCGAGCCCCGCCGCCATCAGGCGCGACACCATGCCGAAATGGCTGTGATCTTCGACCGCGATGGTGCCGGCCTCCACCGCCTTGGAGAAACGCTGGCAGCGGCCGTAGCCCTCGAACATGAAGTTCGAGAAATACACCTTCTCGAGCATGCCCGCGGCGGCCAAGAATTCTGCGACCCAGCATTCTGCCACGCTCATCAGCGTGAGCCGCGAGTGCCCTTGCCGGATGAGCTCGCGCGTGAAGGCGAGCGGCTGGTGGGAATGCGCGAAGCCGCCGGCGGTCAGCGATGCGCCGCTCACGACGGATTGCGCGGCCTCGGCCAGCGAGACGAGTTTCGACGGCGTTTGCACCATGCTGGGGGTCTTGTCCGTAAGGCGCTCAGGCCGCCTCGATCCAGGTCTGGCGGGCGCCGGTGATCAGCGACACGATATCGTCGCCATTGACGGAGGCGGTCGGCACGTCGCCCACCTTGGTCCCATGCCGCAGAACCACCACACGGTGGCTCATCTCCATCACCAGCGGCATGTTGTGGCTGATGAGCACGATGGAGATGCCTTGTTCCTGCAGCTTCCGCACGGCGTCCATCGCTCGCTTGGTCTCCTGCACGCCGAGCGCGGCAGTCGGCTCGTCGAGCAGCACGAGCGAGGATTTCCATAGTTTGGTGCGGGCCAGCGCAACGGCCTGGCGCTGGCCGCCGCTGAGACCGGAAACGTTGGCGTCGGCGCGCGGCACGTTGACAGAAAGGCCCTTCAGCGCATGGTCAGCCGCCGCGCGCATGCTGCGCTTGTCCAGGAAACGCAGCGGAGCGATCCCCCAGGTCCTTTCCCGGCCCAGAAATATGTTGTCGGCGACGCTCAAATTGTCGCAGAGGCCGAGGTCCTGGTACACGGTTTGGATTCCCAGATTCCTCGCCACCTCCGTGGAGGAGATCGCGATAGGGCGGCCGTCGAACAGGATTTCTCCTCCGGTCGGCTGAATGGCGCCGGACAGGATCTTGACGAAGGTGCTCTTGCCCGCGCCATTGTCGCCGACGAGCGCGATGGTCTCGCCTTTGCGGATGCGGAAGTCGACGCCCCGCAAGGCATGCACCGGGCCGTAGGATTTCCTGACGCCACGCCCTTCAAGAAGGGCCGCGCCGCTCATGCCTGGGGTCATTCGCATCCTCCGTGTCGGCCTGACAAGCCGCGAAACGATTTCCGAAAACGTTTCTTGGTTTTGCAAGCTACACGTGCTATGACGCCGGGGTCAACTGCGGACTTAATCTGCTTGCGATGTGCGTTCTCTCAGGGTCTGAATCTGGACGAAGCCCGGCCGGCCGTTATTGGTGCGGAACGGTGCATGGGTGTCGGAGAGCCTGAGACATGAAGGACAAGAAGCGCGTAACGATCAAGGATGTCGCCAACGAGTGCGGCATCGCCCTCTCGACCGTCTCCAACGCGCTGGTTGGCAAACAGCATGTGAGCGAGGAGACCCGGCGGCTGGTGAAGGAGACGGCCGAGCGTCTCGGCTATCGTGCGTCTGCCGTGGCCAGGGCGCTCCGGATGCAGCGCAGCTTCACCATCGGCGTCCTGATCGCGGACGTCGCCAACCCGGCCTTTCCGGATTTCGTCCGTGGCGTGGAGGACGTGGCGATCCGCGAAAAGTGCAGCCTGCTTCTCTGCAACACGGATGGCGATGAGGAGAAGCAGATCTGGCATATGCGCGCGCTGCTCGACAGCCAGGTCGATGGCATGGTGCTGATCTCCCAATACACGGATACGCCGCGCGTTCGCGAGCTGCTCGATTCGGGGACGCCGTTTGTGCTGGTCCAGCGGCGCAGTCCGCGCCACGAGGATGACTATGTCGGTTCCGACAATGTCGGCGGAATCACCCAGGCGGTCGATCATCTCGCCAGTCTCGGCCATACCCGCATCGGCTTCGTGCGTGGTCCCATGGACTCCTCGACCGCCGCCGAACGGCTCGAGGCCTACAAGGCCGCGGTCCGCCGCCTGAAGCTGGACCGGGATGCCGAACTCATCTTCAACGGCGACTACAATTTGCCGACCGGCTATGACGCCGGCCTGCGCTTGTTGTCTCTGCCCAATCGCCCCACCGCGATCATGGCCAGCAACGACCTGAACGCCATGGGCGTGATCGAGGCGGCCATGGAGCTCGGCATCAAGGTGCCGAGCGATCTCTCGGTTGTCGGTCTCGACGACATCCAGCTCGCTTCCTTCCGTCGTATCGATCTCACCACCATCCATCTGCAGAAGCGCACCATGGGCGCGGCCGCGGCGGAGATGCTTATGAAGCGGATCCGCAATCAGCGTCCGTCGCCGGCACGCGAGCAGATTTTCCCGACGGGCCTCGTGGTCCGCGGGTCCACCGCGCGCGCCCCCCAGGCGGCGGGCAGGAAGCGCAAGAAAGAAGCCGTATAATTCCAGTCAAGGAGAGGAAATGGCCGGTTCGCTTGAGGGGATCAAGGTCCTCGATTTGTCGCGCTTCATTGCGGGACCTGTTTGCGGAATGCTGCTGGGCGACATGGGCGCCGACGTCGTCAAGGTGGAGCGGGCCGGCAAGGGTGAGGATGCCCGGGCGATTGCGCCAAAGGTCGGAGGCGAGAGCCTCTATGTCATGATGTTCAATCGCAACAAGCGCAGCCTTGCGCTCGACTATCGCAGCGCCGAGGGCCAGCAGCTCCTGCGCGACCTCGCCGCCAAAGCGGACATCCTGATCGAGAATTTCCGGCCGGGCACCCTCGAGAAGATGGGATGCAGCTACGAGGAGCTTTCCGCCATCAATCCGCGTCTGATCATGGTGCGCATCTCCGGCTTCGGACAGACCGGACCGCATGCGCAGCGCCCCTGCTTCGATGTCATCGCGCAGGCCATGAGTGGCCTGATGGAGATCACGGGCGAGGCCGGCGGCAAGCCGGTCCCTTCGGGAGCCTTCGTCGTCGATCAGGTGACCGGCCTCTACGCGACTGTCGGTGCGCTCGGAGCCTTGCAGGCGCGCGAGCGGACAGGACGAGGGCAGGTGGTTGACGCTGCGCTATTGGACAGCGCGGTGACCCTGCTGTTGACCGCCATTCCCGAATACGCGCTGTTCGGAACGGAGGCCACGCGCAAGGGCGCGCGCGACCGCTATTCGGCGCCCGCCAACAACTATCGTTGCAAGGACGAGCGCTGGATTCACTTCAATGCCGGCAATGATGCGCTATTTCCCCGCTTGTGTAAGGCGGCCGGTCTCGAGCACCTGCTCTCGGATGATCGGTTCGCCACGCACGCTGCACGTATGGCCAACGCTGACGCGATCGAAACCATCATCGCCGGCTGGATCGCCCAGCACCACTCCGACGACGTGGTCGAGACGCTGGCGCGTGCCGAGGTGCCGTGCGGGAAGGTCGCCACCATTGCCGAAGTGGTCACAAATCCGCAGCTCAAGCATCGCGAGCAGATCGTCGATATCGCTTATCCCGACGGCAATGTGCCGATGCACGGGGTCACCGTGAAGCTCTCGGAGACCGCGAACAGCATCCGCCGGCGGGCGCCGTCGATCGGAGAGCACACCAGCGAGGTGGTCGCGGACTGGCTCGGCTGAAGTGAGCGCCGAACGCGCACGGGGCGGCGGCGCTGCCCCGTGGCACGTTCGTGCCACATTATTCGGGGGCGCTCAAACCCGCATCAATACGCCGCGTGGATCAATCACCTCGCGCAGCAGGCGTAACTCCTCGGGCAACGGTTGCTCCGTGACGGGGATCTTTTCGGGAATGGTCGGCGCGAAGCCCATGCGTGAGCGCACGTCATCGAGCGTTACGCCCGGATGCAGCGAACGCAGGCGCATGGCGCCGTCGGTCCCGAAGTCGAAGATGGCCTTGTCGGTGACGACGAGCGCCGGGCCCGGCCCTGGCAGGCCAAATTCCCGACGCGGAGTGCCCCGCACCCGGTGGCCGACGCTGGTCACGAAATCGACCTGCTCCACGAACGTACGCTTGTCGAGGTCCACCACGATGATGGGACGGCGTACAAAGGCCAGATGCTCGGGCTGGGCGAGGCAGCCGACCAGCCGTACATCCGGCTTTGCATAATCGCCGATCGCGGTGATGTTGAGATTGCCGTGGCGATCGACCTGCGCCGCGGACTCGAACGAGACGTCGAAGCGGCCGCGGCCAAGCATGTCGCATTTGAAGCCCGTGTCGGCCGGGCAGGCCGCGGCATGCCAGCGCGTCAGGCTGTCCTGGCGGAGGTTGTCGGGCATGCTGGAAAGGTCCGGATCCAACAGGTTGCCCCAGTAGACCGTCGCGCCGGGCGCATGGCGCAGTTGCGCGAGGCGACACGCGGTGAGCGGGATGCCGACGGCGAGCGTGAAGGCGCGTCCGTTGGTGCCGACGCCGACAAAGATCAGGTCGTCATCCCTGATTTCGCGCGCAATGATACAGGCTGCGAGTTCGTTGACGGTGAAGCCGGTGGCGGTAAGCGTGTTCATGCGTCAGCCCTGCTGAACGGAAAGGGACGGGAGGCGGGCGGAAGCGCCGCTGGCGTGAAGGTACTCGTCGTGAGTCCGTGGCGTGCGGACGAAGCGGTCGAGATAGCTCGCCATGCCTTCGGGGGTCTTGGCGTGCTCGAGGTAAAGCCGCAGATGCTCTTCGTCTTCGTCGTAGATGGAGTCGCAGGCCGCCGGATGCGCGCCTTGCGGGACCTCGACGATGGCCTCGACCCACTGTCCCGGAATATAGGTGAGGGTCGGCTGCGCCTTGACCTGCTGGTGCGGAACGATCTTCTCGACGGTGACGATGAGCCGCCTCGCACCGCTCGCCATGAGCTGGTCGATGTCGTCGCTGTCGCGCACGACGGGCCACTGCACGTTGCCGTAGCAGTCGCCGGCGTAACCGTGAATGATGGTGAAATCGGCGTCGGCTGCGGCGACTGCATGGAGCTTGTCGCCGCTGAAGGGGCAGGTGATGGGCCGGATTTGCTCCGGATTGCGCGCCGCCATGTCGGAGCCGAGCAGCGAGCGAACGGGCATGAAGGCGAGCCCCGCTGCGGCCGCGCGGAAACGCGCCACGATCGCGCATTCGGAGAAGTCGCGCGCCGTGATGGTCCCGCTCTGGACGCCGCGCCTGAAATTGGGCGCGAGGCCGTGGCTGAACATCCCTGCATAGATGCCCTCCCAGCGCCGGATCGCGCCCGCTGCGGCCAGCATGTCGGTCGCGGTGGTGGTCGCCCACGTGACCAAGGTGAGGTCCTTGATCTCGCGGCGGATCAATTCGCGGACGGCCGCATTGGGCTGGCGCCGCAGCAGACTCCCGCCGATCGCCAGCGTCGCGCCGGACGGGATCGGGGCCAGCGCGGCCTCGAGTGAAACGAGCTTGTTCTTCATGGCGGCTCCCGGCACCGTGAGGCGGACCCCACAAAATTTCACAACGTGATCGGCCGCCAGATTGCATTTTCAGCTTGCGCGTCCGATACAAAAACGTTTTTATATCGATCATACACCGCGCGACAAGTCTCAAAACTGTGGAGACGCGGGTGAGATGGAGGAAATACTTGGCGCCGGTCCCGGCTTTTCTTGATGTTCGCGGTATTTCGAAGTCGTTTCCCGGCGTGGTGGCGCTTGATCAGGTGTCATTGCTGGTCGAGCGCGGTGAAATACATGCGCTTATTGGAGAAAACGGCGCCGGAAAATCGACCCTGATGAAGGTCCTGGACGGAATCTACACGCCGGATGGCGGCGAAATCTTGCTGGATGGCCGTCCGGTGCGGATTCCGGATCCCTTCGCGGCGCTCAAGCTCGGGGTCAGCATGGTGCATCAGGAGCCAAAGCTTTGCAGTCCTTTGTCCATTTCGGAAAACGTTTTTATGGGACGCCTGCCGCTGGCGGCCTGGGGACGGGTGGATTGGGCCGAAGCCGATCGCAGGACCGCCGAATTACTGGAGCGTGTCGGCCTCGATCTCAATCCGCGTACCCCGGTCGAGGCATTGTCGATCGCGCAGCGGCAGCTCATCCAGCTCGCCAAGGCGCTCGCATTCAAGGCGCGCCTGATCATTCTCGATGAGCCGACCGCGAGTCTCACGCCGGTGGAGGTCGATCGCCTCTTCACCATCGTGCGGGGGCTGCAGGCCGATGGCGTCAGCTTTCTTTATATCTCGCATCATCTGGACGAGATTTTCCGGATCGCCTCGCGCGTCACCGTCCTGAAGGATGGCCGCAGGGTGACGACCCTGGACGTGGCGTCGACCAGCAAGGATGTGCTGATCGGCCTCATGGTCGGGCGTGATCTTGGCGAGCGCTTCCCCGCCAAGGGGAGGGTGCCCGGCAAGCCGGTGCTGGAGGCGCGGGAGATTTCAGGTCACGGCTTCAGGGACGCAAGCCTGACGTTGTGCGCCGGCGAGATTCTCGGCCTCTCCGGCCTGGTCGGCGCAGGCCGAACGGAGCTGGCGCGCGCCCTGTTCGGTGCAGCCCCGATCTCGGCGGGGCGCATCCTGATCGACGGAGAACCGGTCGTCCTGCGCAGCCCGGCGGACGCGATCAGAAAGGGCGTGTCCTACATCGCCGAGGATCGCCGCGACGGCCTCTTCATGCCGCTTTCGGTTCGCGAGAACATCGCGTTCGCGGCTCCGGAGAAGCACAGCCGCTTCGGCGTGCTCAACAGCCGCAAGCAGGCCGAGCAGGCGCGGGCGTTTATCGGCCGCCTCAACGTGCGGACCCCTCATGCCGAGCAGCCGATCGCCGTGCTGAGCGGCGGCAACCAGCAGAAATGCATCCTTGCGCGATGGCTCCTCAAGGGCGTGCGCGTGCTCATCCTTGACGAGCCCACCCGCGGTATCGATGTGGGCGCCAAGCGCGAGATCTACGCGCTCGTCGATCAACTCGCCCGCGAGGGAATTGCGGTCCTGCTCATCTCCTCCGAACTGCCCGAGATCCTGGGCATGGCCGATCGCGTGCTCGTCATGAGCGACGGGCGGATCACCGGCGAAGTCGAGGGCGACCGTGCGACGGAAGAAAGCCTGCTCGCTCTCGCCCTCCCCGCTCAATCCATCAAGCAAGAGCTTCACGCATGACCGACACCGCCATCACGGAAGGCGCGGCCTCTCCCAAATCCGCCAACTCCGGTTACAACCGGGCCCTGGGCTTGCTGGTGCGTTACAGCAACGTGCTCGCACTCGTGCTGCTGCTCGTCGTGGCGAGCCTGCTGTCGCCGTACTTCCTGTCCTCGCGCAATATCCTGAATGTGTTGCGCGGGGCGACCATGATCGGCCTCGTCAGCATCGGGATGACCTACGTCATCTTGAACCGGGGAATCGACCTCTCGGCCGGCTCCATCGTCGGCATTTCGGCCGCCTTGACGGCCGGCTTCGCGCACTACGGCGTGGGCGCCGCGGTGCTGGTCGGGGTCGCGGCGGGGGTCGCGGTCGGCATCGTCAACGGGCTGCTGATCACGCGTCTGCGCCTGCAGCCTTTCATCGCGACGTTGAGCACGATGATCTTCGTGCGTGGCCTCGTCTACATCTATACGGAAGGCAGCAACGTCATCGTGCGCGATGCGTCGGCGGCCTTCACTTTTCTCGGGTCCGGCTTCATCGGGCCTGTTCCGGCGCCGGTGGTGCTGTTCGCGTTCGTATGGCTGATCGCGGCTGTGACGCTCCGCTACACCGTGTTCGGCCGCGCCGTCTACGCCGTCGGTGCCAATGAGGAGGCGGCTCGCCTCTCGGGCATCGCAGTCGAGCGCAACAAGGTGCTCGTCTACACGGTGAGCGGGCTGCTGGCGGGTCTTGCGGGCGTCGTCCTGGCGAGCCGCCTCACTGTCGGCGAGCCCAATGCCGGCACGCTCTATGAGCTCGACGCCATCGCAGCCACGCTGATCGGCGGCACCACCTTCGATGGCGGCGTCGGCGGTGTCGGCGGCACGGTGCTCGGCGTGCTGATCATGGCGTTCCTATCGAACGTCCTCAACCTGCTCAACGTGTCACCTTATTCTCAGATGCTGCTCAAGGGCGTGATCATCGTTCTGGCGGTCGTCATGAGCGAATGGAGAAAGCGGCGCTGAAGCCCGCAATTGGAGGAGAAATCATGACCCACGACGGAGCGCGGCGGGCGAACCGCCGCGACATCCTCAAGCTCGGCGCCGGCGCTGCGGCGCTCGCGTCCGGCGCCATCTGGGGACAAGACTCGTTTGCGCAGGCCGTGCAGGGAAAGACCGTCGGCTTCACGATGTCCTTCTCCAACACCGAGTGGATCAAGCAGCAACAGGCAGGCATCGAGGAGACCGCCAAGAAGTACGGTCTCAAGACCGTCGTCTATGATGCCAACGACCAGCCGGCCAAGCAGGTCCGCGACATCGAGGATCTGCTCGTCCGCAACGTCGACATCATCATCATCTCGACTTACTACGCCGAGGCGATCGCGCCCGCGGTCAAGCAGATCAACGAAGCCAAGATTCCGATCGTGGTACTCAGCTCGCCGCTGGCCCGCGGCGTTGATTTCGCGTGTCACCTCGCGACCGACACCATGGCGACCTCGCGTTCGGCCGGCGAGTACTACGTCAAGAAGCTCGGCGGCAAAGGTCTGATTGCGCAGATCGAGGGCAAGCCTGGATCGGTAATCAACCAGCAGCGCGGGAAAGGCTGGCGTGAAGTCATCGAGAAGCATCCGGACATCAAGATCATTGGCCACATCGTCGCCAACTACGACCGCACCCAGGCCATCAAGGGCATGGAGGATCTGCTCCAGGCCAACAAGCAGATCGACGCGGTCTACTGCCATAATGACGACATGGCTCTCGGCGCTGTGCGCGCCGCCAAAGAGGCGGGGCGCAAGGACCAGATGTGGTTCACCGGCTATGACGGTCTCACGGTCGAGGCACTGGAAGGTATCTACAAGGGCGATCTCGACGGCGTGTGGGAGTATCTTCCGTTCGGCTCGGAGGGGATCGAGGCCGCGGTGCAGATCCTGCGCGGCAAGCCGATCAAGAAGACGATCGCCTTCGATTCCCCGCTGATCACCAAGTCGAATGTGACCGAGTGGTATGACCCGGAGAGCCGCAAGCGGAAGGTCCTGCCTTCACGCCTGACCTTCTGATGCTCCGATCCCGGACTCCGGCCGGGGTCCGTTGTTTCCTTGCATTCGGCCGAAGCCGCAGCCGGCCGCCGTTCGCGCAGCAATCGAAGAGCGCTTCCAGGACGTGACCATGACCCAATCGACCGCCGCACCGAACCCCTGGCGCGATCTGACCGACCCTCGCCGGGCCGTGACCGTAGATGACCTCGAAGCCGGCCTGAAGGAGCCGGTGTTCGAGAACCTGCGGATCCCGGAGGAACTGGGGCCGGTGACGATCACCATCGACGATCACAAGATCAAGCGCTTCGCTTTCACCCAGGACGACTATGGTGCCTGGTACCTGCGGGGCGAGAGCCCGTTCGACGGTGCGCGCATCGGTCATCCGGCGCTGCTGGGCAATGATCTCGTCCAGCTCTTCACTACGCGTTATCGTGCCAGCAAGACGGTGGGTTTCCACACCGAGGAGCAGATCTGGTTCGATAGTCCGGTGAAGCTGGGCGAACGCGTGACGCTCTCCGGCCAGTATGTCGAGGCCTATGAGCGGCGCGGCCAAGGCTATGTGGTCATGGAAGCCCAGGCGACCGCCGAGGACGGGCGCAGCATCGTCAGACACCGCGGCGTCGAGATCCTGCGCACGGTGCCGGGTCTCATCGCCGGCCGCGGCAGCAGCAAGACCGAACGCAGCGTGACGGGAGAGGTTGCGGACTGTGCGCGGCGGATCGAGAAGGCCGGTAGCGATGTGGCTGTGGGCGACGTGTTGACGCCGCTCACCAAGGTCTTCACAGCCGAGCAGACCGCTGTCTTCTCGCGCATCGGCGAATACGTGCGCAATACGCACAACGATCTGCAGATTGCCAAGAAAGGCAAGCTGCCGACCCTGATCGTGCAGGGCCAGCAGGAATACGGCGCCGCAGCGGAGCTGATGGCGCGGGTGTTCGGCGCAGCCTGGTTTACCAAAGGCTGGCTGAAGATGAAATTCATCAACACGCTGCAGGTGTTCGATCCGGTGTCGTTCTCGGGCGTGGTGACGGCTGTGGGCACGCTGGCCGATGGCGTGCGTGTCGTCGAGCTCGAGGTCTGGGCGCGCCGCGCATCGGATGCCAAGCTCACCGCGGTCGGCTGGGCGTCGTGCAGGTTGCCAGCCTGACGGTTTCTTCACGCGAACCGCTGTCTACCCTCGGATCAAGTCCGAGCGCATGCTTCGCTCGAAAGGCGCTAGCTGGCCACGCCGCGGATGCGGTAGCCGAGCTGAATGGAGAGCGCGTCGGCGTGCTGGACCACAAGCGGGGCAATGTTCTTGACGCGGCTATCGGGCAGGCGTTTGGACGTGCCTGTGACGCTGATGGCGGCGATCACTTTTCCGCTGGCATTGCGGATCGGGGCGCCAATGCAACGTGTATGCGGTTCAAACTCGCCATCGTTGAGAGCATAGCCGCGCTCGCGGATGATCCGCAGCTCCTCGCGAAGCTTGTCGGGATCGGTGATCGTGTTGCGCGTGTAGGCCACCAGGCCCATGTCGATGATACGCTGGACGACCGGGGCAGGTTGGAAGGCCAGCGCGGCCTTGCCGACGCTCGTGCAATAACAAGGTGATGACTCGACGAGCGTGGTGGAGTTGTTGCGGACCAGTGGTCCACCCGGAGTATGCGACACGAACACCATGCTGATGCCGTCGAATACACCCAGATGCACACCTTCCTGCGAAGCCTGGGTCAGCGATTCGACGATCGGCCGCTGCTGCTTCTGCAGATCCATGCTCGACAGCACGGTGTTGCCGAGCTGAAGCAGGCTCAGGCCCAACCGGTACTCGTCCCTGGTATGATCCTGATCGAGGAAGCCGATCTCGCGTAGCGAGACGCACCATCTGTGCGCGGTGCTGCGCGGCATGCCGGTTCGTTCGGCGATCTCGGAAACGCTGAGGCTGCGCTCCAGGACGGAGAAGCACTGAAGCACCTTCTGCATCTTCTGCGCGGAGGTTTCGGCGCCGCTGTCTTTGTCCGCCTCGCTGTTCACGGCGTCCATGTTTTCCCGTCCTGAACATGACCTCTGGACGTCCGAATATATGGGATACTCGTTGTACGAGCAAATGGATGAAATTCGTATTTTATCCCGACTATCGGGATATTGTTTCGACGAAAACGCAATTAGCTACGTAATTTCAATTCGTTGACGATCTTTGACAAGGAAATGGTGCGCCGTTATCGGTGCCACTTATCAGGATCAATTAGAGCTGCGGAGTCATCGTAAATCATGAGCACCACCTTGAAGGGAATCATCCCGGCGCTCGTCACCCCGTTCGATCAGGACGGCAACATCGAGGAGGCCAAGTTCAGGTCTCATGTCCGCTATATTCTCAGCAAGAAGGTGCATGGCGTGTGCTTCGGCGGTTCGACCGGCGAGGGGTTCACGCTCGAGACCGCCGAACTGCGTCAGCTCGCTGCGGCTGCTGTCGAAGAGGTCAACGGCAAGGTGCCGGTCGTAGCCGGCATCATTTCCAACAGCACGCGCGATGTGGTTGCCAAGGCCAAGGCGCTTAACGGTCTCAACATCACCGCGCTGCAGGTCACCCCGACATTCTACGTGTTCGACTACGGCGAACAGGCGATGTTCGACTATTTCAAGCGCATCTGGGAAACGGTCGGCATTCCTCTTGTCATCTACAACGTCATTCCCTGGAATCTGCTCAGCACCGAGCTCGTCCTGCGCATTCTGGAGGAGATCCCGGGCGTCATCGGCATCAAGCAGAGCCAGGGCAACATCAAGCGCGCCGCCGAGCTGGTAATCCGCGCGCCGAAGGGCAAGGCGATCCTCGCCGCCATCGATGACCTTCTGTATCCGTGCTTCATGATGGGTGCGCAAGGCACTCTGGCTGCTTCGCCGACGGCCGCGCCGGGTCCCTGCGTCGCGCTGTGGGATGCGGTCGAGCGCGGCGATCATGAGCTCGCACTGAAGATCCATAACAAGCTCGTCCCATTCTGGAACCTGATGGGCCACGAGAATCTTCCGGCTCTCGTCAAGTATTGCCTCGAACTTCAGGGCGATCACGTCGGCCTGGCGCCGCGGCATCCCATGCCGCCGGCAAGTGAAGAGCAGAAGAAGGTCATCCGTCCGGCGCTCGAAGCCCTGCTCGCGTTCGATCCGGGACGCTGATCGTCTCTCATATCTACAAAATCGGCGCGCAAAGTGCCTAGCGAGGAGGAAGAACATGTCCAGGAGTCCCGAAGCGGCGAATCCCGAAGCGGCTGATGCTGCTCTCCCGGCTGCCGGCGCCATCAATCGCCGGGACGTCTTGAGGACGATGGCTGCGCTGACGGCCGGCGCCGCCGTCGGCCTGCGCTCTCCCGCAGTGCTGGCCCAGGCGAAGCGGTTCGATGGCGTCACGCTTCGCGGCGCCTGCTTCCAGCACGTCTTCCATGAGAATGTGAAGGCCTATCTGCCGGAGTTCGAGAAGGCGACCGGGATGAAGGTCGAGATCGATCTCCAGGCCTTCCCTGTCTACAACCAGCGCATGGATCTCGAGCTTTCCACGCAGGGATCCAGCTACGACTTCATCAACATCACTTTCCCCTATTCGGGCCGCTGGGTTGGTGCGGGCTGGCTCGCGCCGCTGGACTCGTTCGTCAGTGATCGCAACCAGACCCCCGCGGAGTGGAATCCCGACGACTTCGTCAGCGGCACCCAGACCCCGTTCCGCGGCAAGGACGGCAAGACCTACGGCTTCGCCTGGGAGGCCGGCGCGATGATGATGGGGATCGCGCGTTACGACCTGATCGAGAAGGCCGGTCTCAAGATCCCCGAGACACTCGAAGAACTCGCGGCAGTCTGCGCGGCCGTCCATGGCAAGGATGGCGTTGCGGCCTACGTGAACGACAAGCTGCATCACTGGAATTTCCCGCCCTACCTCATGAACATGGGTGGCAAGGTGTTTCGCAAGGCGCCGGACGATTTGATGCCGACGCTCGATACGCCGGAAGCGGCACGGGCGGCGCAGTACTATGGCGATCTCCTCAGCAAATACGGTCCACAGGGCGTGTTGTCGTTCACGGACGATCAGGCGCTCCGAAGCCAGACGGAGGGGCGCGCCAACATTCGCACCAACGCGATGGCCTGGGTGCTGCCGCTCGCCAAGCGCGCCGATTCCAAGGTCAAGGAGACGACACGCTTCGGCATGATCCCGAAGGGCGCCGGCGGCAGCTTCCCGGGCTCCAATGCCAACGGCTACGGCATTCCGGTCGGCGCGCGGCAGAAGGAAGCCGCGTGGGCCTTCATTCAGTGGGCAACCTCGAAGGAGACGTTCCGGCGTATCGCGTTCGAGCGCGGTGGCCTCGCCGTTCCGCGCCGGTCCATCATCGACGATCCGGAATACCGCAAGGTGCTCAACATCAACGGTCAGGATGTCGCCGCGCTCTATCTTCAAATTTTGGAGCGGGCCGGCGAGGGCAACTACATGAGCTACCGTACCGTCCCGGTCTTTCCGCAAGTGGGCGACAAGATCAACAAGGCGATCGAGCGCATCGCCTCGCGTCAGCAGAGCGCGGAGGCTTCCATGGCGACGGCACAGGCCGAAGCCGTTGCCGATCTGCGCAAGGCCGGTGTTGCGCTTTAATGTCGATCTCCACCAAGGTGTCGGATTACGCCGCGGCCAGCGATGGCCGTGGCGCAGCTATCGGCGCGCTTCCCCATTTCGAACGACAGCGGATCCGCTTTTTCTGGATGCTGCTGACGCCGGTGCTCGTGATCCTCGCCATCGTCACGCTGCTGCCGACGATCTATCTTCTGGTCACCAGCTTTACGCCGCTCAGCCTGGCGACGCCGGGAACGGCCTGGAATTTCTCGGACCCGCTGGCCAACTACAAGGTTCTGTTCGGCGACAGCAGGCTGCACAACAGCCTGTGGGTGCAGCTCAAGCTGTCGTTCTTCACCGTGGTGCTGCAGCTCCTGCTCGGCCTCGTCGTGGCCTTGCTGCTGAACATGCGCACCGCGCTGATGGAGGCCTTGCGCTCGACGTTTCTCGTGCCGATGGTGTTGCCACCCATCGTCGTGGCGATCATCTGGAAGGTGCTTTACTCGCCCGACATCAGCCCGGCGTGGTGGATATTCAAAGCGCTTGGCTGGTCCGTCGCGACGCCGATCACCGATGCCAATTGGGCGCTGACCGCGATCATCATCGCCGATACCTGGGAATGGTTTCCCTTCACGATGCTGATCATCCTGGCGGCGCTCTCGATGATGCCCGAGGAGCTGCGCGAGGCCGCCCGCATTGACGGCGCGACAAGCTGGCAGCTCACCTGGTTCGTGACGCTGCCTTATCTGCGGAACACGCTCCTGGTTGCCGGCCTGTTCCGATTGATCGACAGCATCAAGACCTTCCCGCTGATCTATATCCTTACCGATGGCGGGCCGGGCACCGTGACCGAAGTCTCCAACTATTACGTCTTCTCGCAGTCCTTCAACTACAGCTATATCGGCTACTCGTCGGCAGTCACCATGGTGCTGCTTGCGATCACGCTGTTGCTGAGCTGGATCATCATCCGCGTCGTTGCAGGAGAGTCCCGTGTCGACTAACGCTCCCTCCTATCTGCCACGTCGCGAACGCATTCTTGCCAACACGCTCGTCATCGTGCTCGCGATCCTGACGCTGTTGCCCTTCCTGTGGTTTGTGGTGATGAGCTTCAAGCCGTCGGACGAGTTCTTCACCGGAATAGATGGCTTGTTCTTCAAGCCGACGCTGAAGAACTACGAAGGGTTGTGGACTGGCCGGTTCTCGGTGTCGATCTGGAACAGCATCGTCACCAGCACGGTTTCGACCGCGTTGGCGCTGATGATCGGAACG
Source organism: Bradyrhizobium sp. Ses1 (assembly GCF_059512365.1). Lineage (NCBI taxonomy): Bacteria > Pseudomonadati > Pseudomonadota > Alphaproteobacteria > Hyphomicrobiales > Nitrobacteraceae > Bradyrhizobium > Bradyrhizobium sp. Ses1. The sequence continues at coordinate 73,489 of NZ_JCAMOQ010000017.1, read as the reverse complement.
CCCGGCGCCTACGCGCTGTCGCGGGCCACCATGCGTCGCGAGCGCACGTTCTCGCTGCTTATCCTGGCCTCGCGAATGGCGCCGCCGGTCGCCTTCGCCATTCCCTACTTCCTCGTTTACCGCAATCTTGGACTACTGGACACGAAGACCGGCCTCATCATCGTCTACCTGACTTTCAATCTCGCGCTGGTCGTGTGGCTGATGCGCAATTTCTTTGATGGGACGCCGCGCGCGCTGGAAGAGGCCGCCTGGATAGATGGTGCCAGCCTCTGGAAGACATTCGTGCTGATCGTTCTTCCGATGTCCACTCCGGCGATCGCCACCACGGCAATGTTGTGCTTCCTCTATTCCTGGAACGACTTCTTCTTCGCCCTGACGTTGACCCGCAACAGCGCCATGACCGCTCCCGTCGAGGTCGTGAACTTCATGAACTACGAAGGTTGGGAGTGGGGCAAGATCGCCGCCGGCGGCACGCTGATCATGATGCCTGTGCTGCTCTTCTCGGTGCTGATGCGCAAGTACCTCGTCGCGGGCATGACCGCGGGCGCGGTCAAGGGCTGACGCGGGCTCGCCCTTCGCGAAGGAAGAAACATGCAATGAGTACTGTAACGATCAAGGACGTGCGCAAGCGCTACGGCTCTCTTGAGGTGATCCACGGGATTTCGGTCGACATCGAAGACGGCGAGTTCGTCACGCTCGTCGGGCCGTCGGGCTGTGGCAAGTCCACGCTGCTGCGCATGATCGCCGGGCTGGAGGTCATCAGTTCCGGCGCGATCAGCATCGGCAGCCGCGTTGTCAACGACGTCGCGCCGAAAGACCGTGACATTGCGATGGTGTTTCAGAACTACGCCCTCTACCCGCAGATGACGGTCGCTCAAAACATGGGTTTCGCGCTGCGGCTGCAGAAGCGTCCGAAGGCAGAGATCGAAAAGCTGGTGCGTCGGGCGGCGTCCATTCTCGACCTCGACAATTATCTGGAACGCTATCCGCGCCAGCTCTCCGGAGGCCAGCGGCAGCGCGTGGCCATGGGCCGCGCCATCGTGCGCAACCCGCAAGTATTCCTGTTCGATGAGCCGCTGTCGAACCTCGATGCGAAGCTGCGCGTGCAGATGCGCTCCGAAATCAAGAACATGCACCAGCGGCTCAAGACCACGACGGTCTATGTCACGCACGATCAGATCGAGGCGATGACGATGGCCGACAAGATCGTCGTGCTGCGCGGCGGCACGGTCGAGCAGGTCGGACGACCGCTGGATCTTTACGACAAGCCGGTCAACAAGTTCGTGGCCGGGTTCATCGGCTCGCCGGCGATGAACTTCATTCCGGCGATCGCGAGCGGCGGGCGCATCATCGCCGATGGTGGCGTAGACCTCGGTTCGGCGCCGGGCATGCAGGACGGACGGAACGTGATCTTCGGCATCCGGCCGGAGCACATCCACGTCGGCAAAGCGGGCGTGGACGGGACCATATTGCTGATAGAGCCGACCGGTGCCGAGACCGTACTGCAGCTTCGTGTCGGCACGACGCCAGTCACGGCCGTTGTCCGGGAGCGCATCACGGCTGCTGTAGGGGACGTCATCAAGCTGGCGTTCGACCCCGTCATTCATCTGTTCGATCCCGGGACCGAAGCGCGTATCGGCAACTGACCTTGTGCCATTCAGGAGGGCTTCTCATGAAGAAAATCATCAACTCACCCTCGGACTATGTTGACGAGATGCTTGCCGGCCTCGTGGCGGCCAATCCCTCGCTTGCTCTGGGCGGAGAGGCAAAGCGCGTGGTGCGCAGGGCGGAAGGCGCGCGTCAGGGGAAGGTCGGCATCGCCTCGGGCGGAGGCTCGGGGCATCTGCCGCTCTTCACCGGTTATGTCGGCAAGGGGCTGCTCGACACCTGCTCCATCGGCAACGTCTTCGAGGGACCGAATGTGGCCTCCTGCACCGAGGCCATCAAGCTTGCTGATGGTAGCGCCGGCGTGCTGCTGCTCTATGGCAATTACGGCGGCGACCGCATGAATTTCGACATGGCCGCCGAGATGCTTGAGCTTGATGGCGTCGAAACGCGCACCGTGCTTGGCTGCGACGACATCGCCAGCGCCTCGCCTCAGGAGGCGCGCAAGCGGCGTGGTGTCGCCGGCATCGTCTACGCCTACAAGATCGCCGGCGCACGCGCAGAGGAGGGGGCCAGCCTGTCTGATGTCGCCGAGATCGCGCAGAAAGCTGTCGATGCGACCCGTACCATCGGCATGGCGACCGCGCCCTGCCGGGTGCCCGGCGCGGACAGATCGACCTTCACCGTCGGTGAGGATGAGATGGAGATGGGCATCGGCATTCACGGCGAGCCCGGCATCTGGCGCGACAAGCTGAGATCCGCTGACGAGATCGCGACCGAAATGATCGAGCGCCTTCTGGCGGAGCAGCCGCGGGGCAGCGGCAATCGGGTCTCCATCCTCGTCAACAGCCTGGGTGCGACGCCGCTGGAAGAGCTGTTCATCCTCTACAGGAAAGCGGCCCAACTCCTGGCGGCACGCGGGCTACACATCGTGATGCCGCTTGTTGGTCCCTATGTGACGTCGATGGAGATGGCCGGCGCCTCGATCAGCCTTTGCTTCCTCGACCAGGAACTGGAACGCCTTCTCGCTGCTCCCGCATACTGCCCATTCTGGACGGTCGGCTGATGCTGTCGGCAAAGTCCCTCATTTCGGCAGCGTCGCGCGCTCATGCCGCCATGCCGCAGCTCGAACAAGAACTCAATGCTGCCGACGCGAAGTTGGGCGATGGCGACACGGGCGGTATGCTTGCCAGGGTGATTGAGCGGCTGGCGTCGGTGGATGCGAAGGACGGCGACGATCTCGGCCGTGTCTGCGGCGCTCTTGCACAGGCGGCCGCGGCTGCCACCGGCTCCAGCCTTGGCACGCTATTTGCGACCGGACTTCTCGCGTTCGCTCGCGCCACGAAAGGCCGCACCGAGCTTGCCGCCTCGGAGCTGGGTCCGATCCTTGCTGATGTGCGTGACGCGATGCTGAAGCGCGGCCAATCGGCGCTCGGTGACAAGACGGTCATCGACGCGATCGATGCCGTTGCCAAGGCGGTTACGGGCAAGTCGGACTGGACAGAGGTGGTCAGCGCGGCGCGGCAGGGTGCCGCCGCTGTGTTGGCCGATTTCAACGACAAACCCTGCAGGATCGGCCGTGCGCGGATGTTCGGCGACAAGAGCCGCGGCCTCGACGATCCCGGAATGCTGGCATTTGTCAGGCTGGTGACCGCCGTTACGGAAGGCAATCATGCCTCATAAGGCCTTGCGCGCGGAGCAAACAAAGCGATCCGCGCGCTCTTGGCGAACAGGAATAACTACAGCAGGACGCTGAGACCCGTTGAGAACGGGACTATACATCGCGACAGCGCTTCAAACACAGGCATTTGTAGAAAGCGCCGCAGGTGGGAGTGAAGGCATCTGACATAGACGACTGAAACAGGCCGAGGCGCAGCGCGACCCGGCCGCGACAATCGTCGGCAGCTTCGCCCTGCGGATCAAATTGGCGAGTTTGACCGCCTCGGCGAGGCTGCCGCCCGGTGAATAGAGCCGCACGGCCGAGATCAGGCGGCGGATTGAGGCTTTTCAAACGGGAACGCGGTGATCGGTTCAGGCATCGCGTTCCCGCTCCGCCCTATGTGCGACAAATCAACCTGACGGGCAAATCAGCAAAAGTCTGTCCATCCTCATCAGCGAACCCATGGGGCAACCAGCACCCGGCTTTCCCTGCGCGCTCTGACCGCGAAGAGGGTGGAAAGTGAAGCGAAGCTCGGACGCAATGCGCCGCGAGAATGCGAACTCACACACCCACTCCCCCGTCATGCCCCGCGAAGGCGGGGCATCCAGTATCTGGCGGCCTCTCAACTTAAGCTCAGCCGTCTCTGGAATACTGGATCGTCCGGCCAAGCCGGACGATGACAGCGCTGTTTAACAATATTGCCGCGGATAGAGCAACGCGCTCCACTCTATCCCTCTGAGAAGCCTGCGAAGCAGAGGCCATCGGCGGGCCTCCGCGGCAAGCAAGGCTCGGCCGAAGTTGGTGTGGAGAGCGGTCCCGTCCGGGGCCCGGCGCACAAGCTCGCGGGCTCCTACTGGCGTCAGCGACACCGACGCACTAAATACTTCCGGCTATGCAAGACGATGCGCTCGAGGACTTCATCAGCCGCCACTCACGTCTGTTCGTCCTGACGGGAGCAGGCTGCAGCACAAATTCCGGCATTCCGGATTATCGCGATAGCGACGGCAAGTGGAAGCGGACGCCGCCGGTCACTTACCAGGCCTTCATTCGTGAGCACGCGACCCAGCAGCGCTATTGGGCGCGGAGTCTGGTCGGGTGGCGGAGGTTTGGCCGTGCATTGCCCAACGATGCCCACCATGCGCTGGCCAAGCTGGAAGCGAAGGGACGAAGCAGAATCCTCCTGACGCAAAATGTGGATGGGCTTCACCAGGCTGCGGGCAGCAGGCAGGTCATCGACCTGCACGGACGACTTGATATGGTTCGGTGCCTGGGATGCGCGTCGACGATGCCGAGGTCGACTTTTCAGGATGAGCTGGCTCGCTTGAACGGCGCGTGGCTCGGTTTGGACGCCGCGGACGCTCCGGACGGGGACGCTGACGTCGAAAACGAGGATTTCTCAAGCTTTGTCGTACCGGCTTGCCGCGTGTGCGGGGGCGTTCTCAAGCCAGATGTCGTCTTCTTCGGCGAAAATGTTTCGCGCGAGATCGTTGCCACCGCTAAGAGCCATTTGAACGAAGCCGACGGCATGTTGATCGTCGGTTCCTCGCTCATGGTCTATTCCGGCTTTCGGTTCGCGCAGATGGCCGCTCAAAATGGTCTGCCGATCGCGGCCGTCAATCTCGGTCGGACCCGTGCCGATCACCTGCTCACGCTGAAGATAGAAGATCGCTGCGAGGCGGCGCTTGCCTTCTTGCTATGAGAAAACTCGGCGAGTGTCAGGAACAACAAAGCTGCAGTGACCTTCCGAGGTTGGCCTCCCGGAAAGGCAAACCGCTACTCGATTGCGGCCTTGATGAGGTTCAGCAGTTCCTGATACGGCTCACGGCTCGGCGGGTCCGACGGCGCTTGCCGCATCAGATCGTAGATCTTCGGAACGAGTTGGACGGCTTGATCGAGTTCGCCGTCGCGACCCGGCTGATAGCCGCCCATCAAGCGCAGATCGCGCGTGTCCTCGAAGCGCGCGATCATGGCGCGCAACTTTCGCAGCAGATTGCGCTCGTCCGCGGTCCAGACCTGTTGGGCCAGGCGCGATACCGATGACAGTACATTGACGGCGGGATAGCGCCCCTGATCTGCGACCTCCCGGTCAAGCACGATGTGCCCATCGAGAGTGCCGCGCACCGTATCTGCTATCGGCTCATTGTGATCATCGCCATCGACGAGCACGGAGTAAATGCCGGTGATTGAGCCCTGTCCGTCGATGCCGGGTCCGGACCGTTCGAGCAGGCGCGGCAGCTCGCTGAAGACGCTTGGGGCATAGCCGCGCGCAACCGCCGGCTCGCCGGTGGCCAGTGCTATTTCGCGGGCCGCGTGAGCGAAGCGTGTGACCGAATCGACGATCAGCAGCACCGATTCGCCGCGATCCCGAAAATATTCGGCGATCGTGGTGGCGGTCTTTGCTGCCAGGCGGCGCATCATCGGACTCTCGTCGCTCGTGGACACCACCGTGATCGCGCGCGATTGATGGTGAACCAGTGCCTCCTCGAGGAATTCGCGTACCTCGCGGCCGCGTTCGCCGACCAAGGCCGTGACGACGGTGTCGAAACCCTGGCTTTGCGCGATCATGGACAGCAACGTCGTCTTGCCGACGCCTGACCCGGCGAAAATACCAATACGTTGCCCGACGCAGAGCGGCGTAAACAGGTCCAGCACCCGCACTCCCGTCCGCAACGGTGCGCGCACCCGGGCGCGGCTGATGGCGGGCGGCGGGCTTGCATCCGTTGACATCACCCGGTCCCCGACGTGCAGCGTGCCAGCGTCGTCGAGCGGCTCAGCAAGGGCGTTCAGCACCCGGCCCTTCCAACTTGGATGCGGCGAGATCGTCTTTGGTGGATGACGATAGGCAACGAGGCCCAGGCCCGCCCCGATGTGGGAATCGAATGGCTTGGCAGTGACGCCGTTCCCGTCGATACGAACGACCTCGCCGAGTTGTACCTGGCCATCGATTTCGAGCCCGATCAACTCGCCCAGTCTTACGAATCGCGAGAGGCCCGAGACGCGGTAATGCGTTGGCGCGACCTCTGAAACGGTGCCGCCCACCCGGACCGTCGGCACGTCCTTGCGGAGCGACGAAAGCGTCGATTCCAGCCGCTCCAGCGCATTCATTCGGTTACCAGGCTCCTGTGTTGCTGGCTGCTATGCCTTGGGCGGTTCGCCAAGCGAGCGAATCGCATTCTGCATCGTGCCCTCGGAGCCCTCGACAAGCGAGGTGACGCTCTGGAACGCGCGCGAGGCGGTGATCAACTGTGTCAGCTCCGATAGCGGATCGACGTTGGACTCCTCGACATAGCCCTGCTGGAAGCCGGTGTACATGAAATCGACGACGGGCGTCGCGGCACGGTCCGGAATGACCCCCGAATTGCCGTAGCGCTCCAGCTTTGCGCCGGCAGGAATGTCGAACAGGCCGAGCACTCCGACCTGGTTTATGCCTTGCGTAATGGTCCCGTCTCGCGAGATCGTCAGCGGTCCGCCCTCGGGATCCACGATGATCGGCGTGCCGCCTGCATCGAGCACGGGGAACCCTGAGACGGTCTGCAATTCGCCAGTGCGGTTGATCTGCATCCGGCCGTCCCGCGTGTAAGCCGTGCCGGTGGGACCGGTAAAGCCCATCCATGTGTTGCCGATGATGGCGACGTCGAGGGTATTCTCGGTCCGCGTCACGCTTCCGGGCCTTCGGGAGATGAAGTTTTCTCCGGGGGTCGAGAAGGCGACGGGCTGGGATGCGGCGCGCGACATTGCCGTTTCGAACTTCACCGCGTCGGCGCGGAAAGCGGTCGTCTTCATGTTCGCCAGATTGTTGGCGATGGTCTCAAGCCTCTTTTCGACGGCGACCTGAGCGGAAAGGCTGACATAGAGCGCTGATTGCATACCGGCTATCGTCCGATCTTCAGGTTGCTGCGCGCCGTCCGCTCGGAGATCGAGCCGGATTGCCGGAGATCTCCGATAACTTGCGATCGTGGGACACCATCGCGAAAGCAGCTCCTGCGCGCACACAGGGATTAAGACTGGCTGAAAAATCGACCGGCAAGCTTGTGTGAGGCTGTTCGCGCCGGTCCAGTGACAGCTTCGTGCAAGGATCGCTGCCTAAACGAATGTGTCCCAATTCGGAGCGGTGGGCTTGAGCATTCTTTTTGGCGTCATCGTCACGATCGCGAGCCTGCTGGGCGGCTTCGTGGCGATGGGTGGGCATGTCAGCGTGATCTGGCAGCCGTGGGAGTTCGTCATCATCGCCGGTATGGCGATCGGCACCTATATTGTCGCGAACCCCTGGAAAGTCGTCATCGACACGGGGGTCGGGATCGTGCAGGCGCTTACCGTGGCGGTGCCGAAGCAGCGCCACTATCTCGACCTGCTCGGACTTCTGCACGCGCTCATGCGCGAGGTGCGCAACAAGGGGCGCAATGAAGTCGAGGCGCATATTGACGACCCGTCATCGTCGGAGATCTTCCAGAACTTCCCGACCGTACTTGCCAACGATTCTCTCGTGCATTTCATCTGCGACTATTTTCGCCTGATCGTCATGGGAAGCGCGCGACCGCATGAGATCGAGGCGCTGATGGACGAAGAGATCGAAACGATAGTTCGTAGCAAGCTCAAGCCGTACCATTCTCTGATGATGGTTGCGGAAGGCCTGCCGGCGCTTGGGATCGTGGCCGCGGTCCTGGGTGTCATCAAGGCGATGGGGGCGCTTGATCAGTCGCCCAAGCTTCTCGGTGGCCTGATCGGTTCGGCGCTGGTTGGAACATTTGCCGGAATTTTTCTCTCGTACGGCCTTGTTGCGCCTTTGGCCCACAAGGTCAAAATGGTGCGTGAGCAGCAATGCCGGATGTACATCATCGTCAAGCAGACGCTGCTTGCCTTCATGAACGGCGCGCTGCCGCAGATCGCAATCGAGCATGGCCGCAAGATGATCGGACCTGGCGATCGTCCCTCGATCGACGTGGTGGAAAACGAGACCATCGCCGGCGCGACAAAGGGCGGCGGCGGTGAACAGGTGGCGAAAGTGGCGGGAGCGAAGGCCTGATGTCGGAAAGCAAGCCGCTGCGGCACGAGCCGGCGCCGGATCAACTGCTCGGGGCCGCCGGAATCTCGGTCGATCGCATGCCGATGCTGCATGTGATCTTCGATCAGATGACCAACCTCTGCGCCGAGAGTCTCCGGTCGATGTCGCCGTCGCAGTCGTATTTTTCGCTGACCGGTGTCGGTAGCGACCGTCTTTCCGAGATTCTCGACGGCCGCGAATCAGAGGCGATCGTGGCGGTGTTCTACGCGCAGGCGTGGGACGGCCGAATCCTCATCGGCTTCGATCGCGACTTCGTATACACGATGGTAGAGCTGTTGTTCGGCTCCGACGGGGCGGAACCACCGCTGGACATGCCGCGCGTCTTCTCGAACGTGGAGCTGCATGTTGCAGAAGCGCTGTTCGAACGCTTCGGCAAGGCATTGCAATCGTCGTTCTCGCGCGCTTCGGAGGTCCAGTTCAATCTGGAACGCGTCGAGACGCGGATGGATTATCTGGCAATCGGCCGGCTCAACAACATGGCCGTATATGCCAAAATTCTGGTCCAGGGATTGGACCGCGGTGGCGAGATGTTCATCGTCATTCCGCACGCGGTTCTCAATCCTATCCGCCAGGCGCTTTCGCAGATCGTGTCCGGAGAGTCCGTATCCACGGACCCGAACTGGAGCAAGCAGCTCCACAACGAGATCCAGCGCACCGAGGTGGTGCTGAAAGCGGTACTCGAGGAGCGCTCGCTCACTCTCGGCGAAGTTGCAGGATTTCAGGTAGGTCAGGTGATCGAGCTGAATGCCACGCCGAGCACTCTCGTGAGGCTCGAGTGCAACAATCAGCGGCTGTTCTGGTGCCAAATGGGGCAGCTCAACGGGGTCTATTCGCTGCAAGTCAAGGAATCGGCGGATCAAAAGCGGGAGTTCATCGATGGCATCCTATCTCGTTGACCTTATTCTCCTGGCGGCGCTGCTTGTCACCACCATCCGTGTGACGAGGATGCACCGGGAGCTCGTTCACCTGCGCGCCAGCCAGGGCGATTTCGCTTTCATTCTCGGCAAGACCACCGAAACCATGGATGACATGGTGCTCATGGTGCGGGAGTTCAGTGCCGACGGAAAGCAGCTCGTCAATATCCTCGGAAGCAAGATCGAAGAGGCGCGCAAGGCAATCACCGATATCGAAACTCGCGCCGATGTGTCCCGCAGGTAGATATAATTGGCATGATCGCCGGAATATGAAATTGCCGAGAAAGCAAGTGAAATGAAGCAGCCATTCGAAACCGAATCAGCCGCCTCCCCGACAGCGAATCCGTCGGAGGCGGCCAAGCTGGGAGGAGCCGCGTTCGGAAAACTCGCGGATCTTGCTGCGCGCGCGGCGGAGGAAACCAGCCGGCTTACAAACCTCGAGCCGATCCTGCGCATTCCGGTCACTGTCCAGGTTCTGCTTGGCTCGGCGACGATGCCGGTCGCCGATCTGATGAAGCTGGGGCGAGGCGCCGTCATTCCGCTGGATCATCGCGTCGGCGAGCCGGTGGAGGTGGTTGTCAACGGCCGAATCGTGGCCCGCGGCGCGGTTGTCGTCGTGGAGGACGAGAACTCGCGATTCGGCGTGTCGCTCACCGAAATCGTCGGAGGATCCCCAGGCGATGTAGAGGCGTAAGGGATCTGCCCGAATGGCGTTCAATGCACCTGCAAAGCGTAGCTCCGAAGCCCGGCCGCTGAGCGGTACGGAGAAGGTTGCCGCGCTCCTTCTGGCCATGGGCCGGGAGCTCTCCGGCGGCGTCCTAAAGGAATTCGATCCGGACGAGATCAGGATCGTCACGCGCGCAGCGGCGGAATTGAAGCCTATTTCAGGTCCCGAGCTCGAGGCGATCATCGAGGAGTTCGCCCAGCACTTCACGACCGGGCCAAACATCTTCGGAACGGTTGGCGAGCTGGAGAAACTGCTGACCGGCGTTCTTCCTCCCGAGCAGGTCACGGACATCATATCGGAGGTGCTCGGCAACAAGACCAAGTCGGTGTGGGAACGGGTCTCTTCCGTGTCCGAAAGCCTGCTGGCCAACTATCTGCTCAAGGAGCATCCGCAGACGGCCGCCTTGATCCTTTCCAGGGTGAAGCCCGCATGCGCCGCACGCGTGATGAGCCTGCTACCGGCGGATTTGCGGCACAATCTGATGCGCCGCATGCTGAGCCTGAAACCCGTTGTCGAGGAGGCGATGGGGGTCATCGAGAAGACCATGCACGAAGACTTCATGATCAACTTCGGGCGCAACCTCGCATCCGACACCTATCCTCGCATGGCCGACATCATCAACAAGATGGAGCGGACGCAGATGGAGGAATCGCTGAAGAATCTCTCCGAATCGCGACCGAAGTCGGCGGAGATACTGAAGGGGATGCTGTTCACGTTTGACGATATCGTCAATCTCACCGCCAAGGCGCGCATGCTGATCTTCGACCAGGTCCCGACCGATCGCACGGTGATAGCGCTGAAGGGAACCGATACGAGCTTTCGCGAGCTCATTCTGTCGTCGCTGGCGTCGCGGACGCGCCGGATGGTCGAGGGCGAGCTTGCCAGCAGTGTCCCTTCGAACCAGCGCGAAATCCTGGAGGCGCGCCGCGCGATCACGGACCTTGCGCTCGACATGGCCGGGCGAGGAGAGATCGAGCTCAATCCGGATCAGGAAGATGGGCCGGTATTCACGTAAAGACTGACGGTTATGGCCGAGGGACCCGACAAGGAGAGCAAGACCGAAGAGCCGACGGAAAAGAAGATAAGAGACTCCGTCGAGAAGGGCAAAATTCCGGTCTCGCGTGAGGCGTCGATCTTCTCGTCCATGATCGCGTTCCTCATCATCCTGAGCTTCCTTACGGTCGACAGTGTCCGGAAACTGGCATCGACGCTGAGCCGGTTGATCGATGATCCCTCCGGGATTCGCATCCGTAACGGTGCGGATGCGTTGGAATTCATGGTCGTCATTGGAAGCAGTTCGGCCGCCCTGCTGCTTCCAATCGTGGTTGTCCTTGCAATAGCCGGACTGGCGGCTTCGTTCCTGCAGAACGCTCCGCGTCTGGTGTTTGAGAGGATAAAGCCCGAGGCCTCACGTATTTCGATTTCTCAGGGATGGGGACGATTATTCGGCAGTCAGGGGCGCATCGAGTTCCTGAAGGCCGCTTTTAAGTTTTTTGCGATAGGCCTCGTGGTGGCCATCGTATTGCGGGCCGAGGAGGCTGTGGCCGTGAATTCTTTGTTTAGCGACCCGACCGGCGTTCCGGAACTTATCTTGACGACTGCGATGCGGCTCGTATCGGCAATCAGCATTGCCACGATCGTGCTGGTGGCGCTCGATCTCGTCTGGGCACGATTCCACTGGCGGCGCGACCTGCGCATGACGCGGCAGGAACTCAAGGACGAATTCAAGCAGGCGGAAGGCGATCCGCTGGTCAAGTCGCGGCTGCGGTCATTGGCCCGCGATCGGGCGCGAAAGTCGATGCTGGCTGCGGTTCCCCGCGCGACGTTGGTCGTGGCCAATCCCACTCACTATGCGATCGCCCTGAAATATCGACATGGCGAAGATGCAGCTCCCACCGTGCTTGCGAAGGGGCAGGATCTCATCGCGCTCAAGATCAGGGAAATCGCCGAGCAGAACAACGTGCCGGTCGTGGAGGACAAGATGCTTGCGAGATCCATGTACGGTGCCGCTCAGGTCGACCGGGTGATTCCGCAAGAGTTCTTTCGTCCGGTCGCCGAGATCATCTATTTCCTGCATTCACGCAAGCAGAAGGCGGGTGTGTGAGAAACGCTTCGCATCAATGGCGGAGATTTCACCAGCCTCGGACAAGTTTGGGTTCGTATACGATCGTCATAGGACCACTGTGACGAGGACGTTGTGGGACCCGTTTATCTCTTCGATCTTGCCTCATCTCACGCGCGCTGGCTGTCGCTTCGACAGTCCACGATTTCGTCGAACGTAGCCAATGCAAATACGCCGGGCTACCGAGCGCAGGATATCGAGCCGTTCGACAAGATACTCGATACCAAAGTCGTGCCGCTCGCAGTCACATCTCCGAAACATATGACCACCGGCTCGCTTGTACGTCCGCAGGGCACGCGCAAGGAGAATAGCTGGGAAGTCGTTCACTCCGGAAACTCGGTGAGTCTCGAGCAGGAAATGCTCAAGGCAGGCGATATCAACAAGGACTATTCGTTGAACGTCGCAATCGTCAAATCGTTTCACCGCATGTTCATGACCGGTGCGAAGAGCTAACGCGAGGCTTGATGATCGATCCGCTGCAGGCATCAGTTCAAATCGCCAGTTCGGGACTTGAGGCGCAGTCGACCAGGATGCGCGTCGTATCCGAGAACATGGCAAACGCCAACTCCACTGGCCGTACGCCCGGTGCCGAGCCCTACCGACGCAAGACCACGACGTTCTCGGCGGAGGTCGATCGCGCGGCGGGCGTGCGGGTCGTGAAGATCAAGGACATCGGCGTCGACCGTGCTCCGTTTCGGGTCGATTACGAGCCAACTCATCCGGCGGCCGGCCAGGACGGCTATGTCAAGCTGCCGAACGTGAACATGCTGATCGAAATGGCGGACATGCGGGAAACCAACCGCTCGTATGAGGCCAATCTGCAGGTGATCAAGCAGGCGAGGTCGATGGTTGCCATGACGATCGATCTGTTGAAGGGGGCATAGTCCATGATGTTGGAAGCGGTTTCGGTTCTAAAAGACATCGCCGGCGTCGTTCGCTCAAGCAGTGTTGCGACGTCCGCACCGGCGGCGCCGCAGGCGGCTCAATCCTCGGTCGGTTTCGGCGGGGTCCTTGAGCAGGTCGCCGCCGACGCCATCGGCACCCTTAAGAACGGGGAGGCTGCGTCGGTGTCGTATATCCAGGGCAAGGTGTCGGCCCAGAGCGTGGTGGAGGCCGTGATGTCCGCCGAGCAGACGCTGCAGATGGCGGTCGCCGTGCGCGACAAGGTCGTGCAGGCGTACCAAGAAGTCAGCCGAATGGCGATCTGAGGATAGCAAATGAGAGCGCTTGCCATCGCAGCGACCGGAATGAGCGCGCAGCAGCTCAATGTCGAGGTCATCGCCAACAACATCGCGAACATCAACACGACATCGTACAAGCGTTCGCGAGCCGAATTCACCGATCTGTTCTACCAGGTCGATCGCATGCAGGGCGTTCCGAACCGCAGCGGCGAAGCTGCGGTCCCCGAGGGGGCCAAGCTGGGGCTGGGCGTTCGGTCGGTGGCCGTGCGAAAGCTGCACTTGCAGGGTGCGTTGGCGCAAACCGGCAATACCTACGATCTCGCCGTCAACGGCAGAGGATGGTTCCAGGTCGTGGGGCCGAATGGCGAAACGCTCTACACCCGCGCCGGGGCCTTCAATACCAACGCCGACAGACAGTTGGTGACGGCGGATGGCTACACCGTCGATCCCGCGATCATCGTCCCGCAAGGGACGGTCGATGTCACGGTCAATGAATCCGGCCAGGTGTACGCCAAGCTCGACAACGAGGTTAATCCGCGCCTGCTCGGCCAGCTAAATCTCGCGAATTTCGCCAACGAGGCGGGCCTCGATCCGCTTGGCGGCAATCTCTACAAGGAGACGTTGGCGTCCGGCGTTCCGGTCGTTGGCGTTCCCGGCGATATCGGCTTCGGCAAGATCCATCAACACTACCTTGAAAGTTCGAACGTCGATCCGGTGAAAGAGATCACTGAACTGATCTCGGCGCAGCGGTCTTACGAAATGAACTCGAAGGTGATCCAGGCGGCGGACGAGATGGCGTCGACCGTCTCCAAGGGCCTTCGATAGGATTGCAAGCGGAGAAGCGTCTTGAAGCTCGTCAAGTTCGCGCTGATTTCCATGATCGCGGCGCTCATGCTCGTTGCGAGCGGCGCAGGTGGCGGCGCGATCGCGGAGGAATCCGTGCGCTTGCTCGTGCCGGCAACGGTGATCTATCCGGGCGATGTGATCAAGGACGAGTTGATCATCGATCGCGCCTTCGGGCCGAATATGCCCGGTGCAGCGGCCTTTGCCGCTGACCGGGCATCGCTTGTTGGCCGCGTGGCGCGAAGGACGCTGGTGGCGGGCCAGCCGATCCCGATCAATGCCCTCGAAGAGCAGAAACTCGTGGCGCGAGGCAATGTCGTCAAGGTGATCGTCGAAGATGGATCTCTTTCCATCGTCACCTACGCCTCATCGCTGCAATCCGGCAGTCCGGGCACCATGATCCAGCTTCGGAACCTCGATACGGGCGTGATCATCAGGGGTATCATCCAGTCGGACGGATCGGTGCGGATTCAAAACGGATGATATTGCGACTTTTATCATTCATTGTCCTGCTCCTTTCCTGCACCGGCGCCGATGCGGCGGTGCGGATCAAGGATATCGCCAATCTGAAGGGTGTGCGGGAAAACCAGCTTATCGGCTATGGTCTCGTGATCGGTCTTAAAGGGACCGGTGATACGTTGCGCAATGCCCCTTTCACCGAGCAGTCGCTCCAGTCGATGCTCGACAATATGGGGATCAACATCCGCGGAACGTTGCTGCGGACGCGAAACGTCGCCGCTGTCGTGGTGACGGCCGATCTGCCACCATACGCTACTGGTGGTTCGCGCATGGATGTCGCGCTCTCCTCGCTCGGCGATGCCTCTTCGCTATTGGGCGGCACTCTCCTCATGACCCAACTCCGCGGCGCCGACGGTGAGGTCTATGCCGTTGCCCAGGGAGCTATTGCGGTTGGCGGATATTCGGTCGAAGGTGCCGCGCAGACCGTCAGCCAGGGCGTTCCGACGTCGGGCCGCATTCCAAACGGCGGGCTGATCGAACGCGAGGTGCAGGGCAAATTCTACCAGATGGAATCGCTCATTCTCGAGCTGAAAAATCCGGATTTTGTCACCGCGACGCGGATCATCGACGCCATCAACCACTATGGTCAGGGGCGATATCACGCCAGCATGGCCTTCGAGCGTGACTACCGGTCGATCATATTGTCGCGGCCACGCTCGGTCGCGCCGGTTCGTTTCATCGCCGAGATCGGCGAATTGCTGGTCGAGCCTGACACGCCGGCGCGGGTCGTCATCGACGAACGGACCGGCACCGTTGTGATCGGCCGCAACGTCCAGGTCTCGACCGTCGCCGTCACCCACGGCAATCTCTCGGTTCGGATCACCGAGATGCCGGTCGTTTCCCAGCCTGGGCCATTCGCGCGCCGCGGCGAAACGGTCGTAGTACCGCAAACGTTCATCGAAGCCGGCGAGAATGGCGCGCAAGTGGCGATCTTGCGTGGAACGGATTTGGAGCGTCTCGTGCGCGGCTTGAACCAGATCGGATTGAAGCCGCAGGGCATCATCGCGATCCTGCAGGCGATCAAGGCGGCGGGCGCACTGCAAGCCGATCTTGTCATCCAGTAGAGTCAGCGTCGCACAAGCTTGAACGTGCAACGCTTCGAACAGATGCTGTACGGAGAGCGGATGGTGAGGCTCGCGACGTTGCTGGGAAGAAGCATGCTGCTTGCGGGGTGTCTTGCGCTCTCCGCGCAGGCGTCGGCATGGGCGCAGCCTGAGCAGAAATTGTCGAAGCCGCTGAACCTGGCCAACTTCGCCAAGACATCGCGCGCGGTGCCGTCCCGCCCTGTTGCCAAGCCGGAGACGCCGTCCGGCAATTCCCAGCCCGAACTGCCGCTGACGACCGCAACCGTTGCGAAAAATGCAGCGCCTCCAGCGGCACCTGGAGAGCCGGCGACAACCGATCAGCGCGGATCTGACGCCACCGAATTTTGCAAGAACATCACGGATTCGGCGCTGGATGCGCGCGTGGCGTGGCAGCAAAAGCAGCTGGAAGCCTCCGAGGCCAAGCTTCGGGAGCGGATCGCCGAGCTGGAGGCGAAGCGCGCCGAGTACGAGAAATGGCTGAAGCTGCGCGAGGACTTCCTGAAAAAGGCGGAAGACAGCGTCGTCGAGATCTACTCCGGCATGGACCCGGATGCCGCCGCGCGGCAGATCGCCAGCATGGCGGATGAAACCGCGGCGGCCGTGCTCGCCAAGCTTCGGGTGCGGACCGCAAGCGCGATCCTGAACGAGATGGAGACCGGGCGCGCGGCCCACCTCGCCGACACCCTGGCGGGCATGCGACGCCCCGACGACGGGAAGACGAACAAATGAAGGTTCTTCGCTTGCTTTCTCTGTTTCCGGTTCTCGCTCTGGGCGGGTGCATGAACAGTCTCGCCGAAATCAGCCAGGCGCCCTATTTGTCGCCGATCGGCCAGGGCCTGCACGCCGAAGCGCGTGCGGTTCCCGTCGAGCCGCGCAGCCGATACACCGCCGGCTATCATTCGCTCTGGGACGAGCGCAGGGATCTTTACCGCGATCCGCGCGCGGCACGCATCGGTGATCTCCTCACCGTCACCATCTCCATGAACGACAAGGCGACTTTCGACAACAAGACCGACCGGTCGCGGGATTCGAAGACGAAGTTCAGTGCCGACTACCTCGTCGACATTTTCGGCTGGTCGCCCAAGGGACAGGCCAATGGCAACGTCGACTCGCAAACGTCGACCAAGGGAGCGGGCAAGATCGACCGCACCGATGAGGTCAAGTTCTCGGTCGGAGCTGTCGTGGTCGACGTGTTGCCGAACGGCAACCTGCTGATCAGCGGATCGCAGGAAATGCGCGTCAATTACGAACTGCGCATTCTGAACGTTGCCGGCATCGTCCGGCCGCGGGACATCGGCCGCAACAACACCATTGCCTACGACAAGATCGGAGAAGCACGAATGTCCTACGGCGGCCGTGGCCGTCTGATGGAGGTGCAGCAGCCGGCGTGGGGCCAGCAGATCTACGACCAGGTCGGGCCGTTCTAGCCGATGGTGCGGCCAGAAGTGGCGAAGCTCGTCAGGCGGCGGAGCGGGGCATGGGAAACGTGATGCAATGGTTGGCCGCGTTGTTGCTGATTACGGTGCTGTCGGCTGGGGCGGGCGGTCTTGCCAGTCTGTATCTCCTGTCCGCCGGGCAGCGGATGGCGGATAGCCAGAAGGAGCCCGCGGAGCGGCCGGTCGCCACCGCATTCAGTCCGACGGCGCGCCTGCGGAAGATCTCGCCGGTAGTGACCAACCTGGCGGCACCGACCGGCACGTGGGTCCGCATGGAGGGATCAGTCATCACCGATCAGATGAACGAGGAGGAGGCGAGCCTTCTCGCGGCCCGGCTGGGCGAAGACATCGTGTCCTACCTGCGAACGGTGTCGGCGGCGCAAATCGAGGGCGCGCGCGGGCTGCAGGATCTTCGCGAGGATCTCAACGAGCGGGCGGCGGTCCGTTCGGGCGGAAAGGTGCGCGAACTGATCATCGAAACACTGGTCATCCAATGAAGCGCTTCTGCCTCGTCCTGCTCCTGGCTCTTCTCCCCACCGCGGCAGCGGCGCAGATTCCCGATCTGTCCTCGCTGATCCCGCAAGGCGGTGGAAGCGCCAGCGGCCGGATCATCCAGCTCGTGGCGCTGCTCACAGTCCTGTCGCTGGCTCCCGGGCTTCTGATCATGGTGACGAGTTTCACCAGGTTCGTCGTCGCGCTTTCGTTTCTGCGGCAGGGACTCGGATTGCAGACGACGCCGGCAAATATCGTCATGATCAGCCTCGCGCTCTTCATGACTTTCTATGTCATGGCACCGACCTTTGACCGCGCCTGGAAGGACGGCGTTCAGCCCTTGATGCAGAACGAAATTTCCGAGCAGGAAGCGTATACCCGTGTGACCGATCCGTTCCGCGATTTCATGCTGGCGCATGTCCGTGAGAAGGATTTGCAAAGCTTTGAAAGCCTGGCGGCCGAAGGCTTCAAGACGCGGCCCGACGGCCAACGGATCGATCTGCGCGTGATCATACCCGCGTTCATGATCTCCGAGCTGCGAAGGGCCTTCGAGATCGGCTTCCTGGTCATCATGCCGTTTCTCGTGATCGACATGGTTGTCGCCACGCTAACCATGTCCATGGGCATGATGATGATGCCGCCGACTGTGTTCGCGCTTCCCTTCAAGGTGCTGTTTTTCGTGCTGATCGATGGATGGAATCTTCTCGCCGTTGGCCTGGTACGATCGTTTCAGTAGAGCATGAACCGGCGTTCCCTGGCCACAAACGCAGCGTCTGCGTGGGAAGATCATGCTTAACAAAGGGATGAGATCGTGATCCGATTTCGTCCAATCGGATCATGATCTGGAGCGTTTTCGAGCGAAGCATCAAGTTTACGCAGATTGCGTAGACTTATCTGCGCAGAAAACGCGTCAAAATTAGAATAGAGCTTCGGTTCTGATGGAATCAGAACCGAAAATTCTCTGGCATGGGAGCCAGCACGGCATCCGGACCGCAAATCTTCGAGCTGCTGTTCAGCTCTAGGTAAGGTTCGGATGGTAGGACGAATGAACGGCAGGTTGGGTGTTCCTTCAACCCCAAAGGCATGATGCCGCCCTGCCGTACCGGTGAAAACCCGGTATGTCCCCAGATAAACACCTCACACTAAGGGACATAATCAATGTCAAGCTTGATGACCAACTCCTCCGCCATGACCGCCCTGCAGACCCTGCGGACGGTCAGCGCGGGTCTTGCGACCACCCAGAACCGCATCTCCACCGGCTACCGGGTGTCGACGGCCTCCGACAACGCCGCTTATTGGTCGATCGCCACCACCATGCGTTCGGACAATCTGGCTCTGAGCGCCGTGCAGGACGCCCTCGGCCTCGGCGCCGCGACCATCGACACGATGTATACGGGCCTGAACGGCACCGTCAGCGTCGTCTCGCAGATCAACTCGAAGCTGGTCGCCGCCCGTACGCCCGGCGTCGATCGCGCCAAGATCCAGAGCGAAATCACCGAACTGCAGAAGCAGTTGAAGAACACCGCCGACAGCGCGGTTTTCAACGGTGAAAACTGGATCTCGGTCGACTCGACCTCCGCGAGCTACAACGCCTCGAAATCCGTCGTGTCGTCGTTCTCGCGTGCCGGCGGCACGGTCAAGATCGACACGCTGTCGGTCAATCTGGACGCGATCAAGCTCTATGACGCGAACCTGGACACCACCTACGCGGCCCAGACCTTCCCGACGGGCGCAACGGCTGCCTATGACTCTGCAACCGACGCCGGTGGCAACATCGTGGTGACCGTCGGCGGCACGGCGACCAACATCGCTGTGGCGAAGAACACCTCCCTGTCGGACATCGCAGCGGCGATCAACAAGCTCGGCATCGACGGCCTGTCGGTCGGCGTCGAGGCGACTGGCGACAAGCTGGCGTTCAAGAGCCGGAACGACGCGGACATCTCGATCGACGCCAGCGTCGCCGGTCTTGGTGCCGCGGTCACGCTGACCGCGCTCGCCGCGCCCGTCGACACCAAGAAGGGCATCCTCGACCAGACCTACGACGCCTACACCGGCACGGCCTGGGAAACCTTCAGCGTCGCGACGCTGGACATCTCGAAGCTCACCGACAGCGCTGCTGACCTCAAGAAGCTCGAGACCTACATCCAGGGTACCCAGGATGCCTTCGCCAAGATCACCGACGCGGCGACCAACCTCGGTGCCATCAAGAACCGCATCGGCCTGCAGCAGGACTTCGTGAAGACCCTGACTGACTCGCTCGATCGCGGTATCGGCCAGCTCGTCGACGCCGACATGAACGCTGAATCGACCCGTCTGCAGGCTCTCCAGACCCAGCAGCAGCTCGGCATTCAGGCTCTGTCGATCGCGAACTCGGGCAGCCAGAGCATCCTGTCGCTGTTCCGCGGCTAGTAGCCTCGACCTCGTGACTACGACGGCCGCGACCGACCTGGTCGCGGCCGTTTTGCATGGTTCGCGCCGCGCAACCCTCGGACAAGCTTCACGATCGAGAATCGATTCGGAAGTATGGCAGAGGGTTTGATGGTTAACCGCGAACATGCGCAACGGCTGTGGAACAATCTGCTCGAGCTTGGCCCCAGGCGCCTCACGGTGCTCGCGCTCGTCGGCCTTGCTGTTTTTTTGGGTGTCGGCGGCGGCGCCTATTACCTGAGCCGGCCGGAATTCGATGTGCTTTACACCGGTCTTTCCCGGGAGGACGTCTCGCGCGTCGGCGCGGTGCTGCGCGACTCGAACATTGCTTTCGACGTGAATGCCACGGGCGACACCATCTTCGTGCGACCGGGGCAGACCGCCCAGGCAAGAACGTTGCTGGCGGAGAAGGGTCTGCCGAACAGCAGCAGCGGGGGCTACGAGCTGTTCGACAAGATCGGCTCCCTTGGTCTCACGTCCTTCATGCAGGAAGTCACCCGCGTCCGCGCACTCGAAGGCGAGATCGCCCGTACGATCCAGGTCCTCAAGGGCGTGAAGGCCGCGCGCGTCCACATTGTCATGCCGGCGCGTGGATCGTTCCGGCGCGAGCAGCAGCCGCCTTCGGCATCTGTTGTGATCCGGACCGACGGGGCTGCCGATGCCAAAACGGCTCGATCAGTTCGTCACCTCGTCGCCGCGGCTGTCCCCGGTATGGCGGCCGACAAGGTGACTGTCCTCGACAGCGATGGATCGCTGCTTGCATCCGACGACGAGAGCGCGGCGCCGACGAGCATGGCGAACCTGCAACGCGTCGTCAGTCGACTGATCCAGGAGAATGTCAGCAAGGCGCTGGCGCCCTATCTGGGACTCGACAATTTTGAAGTCAGCGTCGCCACCCAGCTCAGCACGGACAAGCGGCAGACCAACGAGACCGTCTACGATCCGGAGTCTCGCGTCCAAAGATCGGTTCGCGCCGTCCGTGAGAAGGAATCGTCGCAGAGCCTGGATCGGCAGACGCCGACGACGGTGCAGCAGAACCTGCCGGATCAGCAGATCAATGCGTCCGGTAACAAGAATACCAACGACGAGAAGCAGCGGCGCGAGGACGTTACCAACTTTGAGGTGTCGTCGAAAACGACGACGACCGTGAGCGATGGCTACGTCGTCAACAAGCTGTTCCTGGCGGTGCTGGTCAATCGTCCGCGCCTCCTGGCCAGTCTTGGCGATAAGGCCAGCGATGCGGCCGTGGAAGCAAAGGTCGCCGAGATCAGCCAGCTCGTCGCAACCGCAGCAGGTATTGACCGTCAGCGTGGAGACCAGATCCAGGTATCGGCGGTCGAGTTCATGGAAGGCGCGCGCGATTTCCCGCCGGTTCCTGCGGTCACCTTTACCGAAGTGCTGATGCGCCAGTCGGGTGCCTTCGTCAGCGCCGTCGCAATCGTCGCCGTCGCGGCAATGCTGATCTGGTTCGGCCTGCGGCCCGCGATCAACGCGATCCTCGACTCTCGCTCGACCGAGACCGCCCAGCTCGAGACGGGCGAGACCGCGGCGCTGCTCGGCGGCGAGGGCGGCTCGATGGAGCAGTTC
The DNA here is from genome assembly GCF_059512365.1 of Bradyrhizobium sp. Ses1. Taxonomy (NCBI): domain Bacteria; kingdom Pseudomonadati; phylum Pseudomonadota; class Alphaproteobacteria; order Hyphomicrobiales; family Nitrobacteraceae; genus Bradyrhizobium; species Bradyrhizobium sp. Ses1. Next base: position 51,829 of record NZ_JCAMOQ010000017.1, on the reverse strand, counting down.
GCGGAAGAGCCGCCAAATCTTGTCCAGGACATATCGAAAAGAGTTCTGCACGCTCCACAGAGGCGGTTGGAGCAAATCATTCAGCTCGATGAGAAGCAGGCGGCGGCGATTCTCAAGCAATGGATTAGGCAGGAGGAGTCGGCAGCATGAGTTCGGAGAAGGTAGCGCGTTTGCTGGCAAGCTTCGATCAGCCGGAGCCGCAGAAGGCTCGTAGCCGCGTCATTCCGTTTGATTACACCCAGCATTCCAGTCCCAAGGCGCAGCCTAGGCCGGCGGCTCCGCCGCCTCCGTCCGCCGAGGACGAGGCGTATGAGCGTGGAAGGTCCGGCGGCTATGCGGCGGCCTTGGCCGAGTTCGAGCAGAAGCTTGCCGACGAGAGGCAGAGGCTGAGCATGCAGCTCGCCGAGGAAAAGCACAATCTGCTGGATGAAATGGCCGCCAAGATTGCCGGCGATATCGCCGAAGCCGGCGCGCAGCTTGAAGCCAAGATCGCCGGGGTGACGGCGCGCATACTTGAGCCGTTCATTTCGAACGCGGTGCAGAAGCAGGCGGTTAACACCTTCGTCGAGCAGCTCGCGTCGGTTGCCTCCGACGTTCGCCGGCCGGCTTTGCGGGTCACATGCCCGCCTGAACTGGTCGAGGTGCTGCGCGGCAAGCTTGCGGCCCGCGCGATTGCGGTGGAGCTTCGGGCCGCTCCGGTGGCGGAGGCTTCCGTCACCGTCGATCAGATCTTCCTTGAAACCCAGATCAAGCTCTGGGCGGAGCGATTGAAGTTCGCGATCCTGAACTGACATGGCCGATCAAGAGAGGGCAGAGCTGATCATCGTTCGACGCCGGGGCAGTCTCGACGGCGAAGAATCACACAGCAGTGTCTGGAAAATCGCCTATGCCGATTTCATGACGGCGATGATGGCGTTCTTCCTGGTGATGTGGCTCATCAGCGCCACCAACCAGGAAACGCGCGAAAGCGTCGCCAACTACTTCAATCCGATCAAGCTGACGGACTCGACCCCTGACCGCAAGGGTATCAACGATGCCCGGCGCGTCGATCCCGGCAAGGCCGAGGAGGAAGACAGCCTGCGGCCGAAACCCGAGCCGGGCAAGTCGACGCAATATTCGCAGCGCCAGGAGCAGGCGCAGCAGGCGTCGTCGCCGCGTTCTGGTGAAGCGGCGCTGTTCCGCGATCCTTACGCGGTGCTGTCGGAAATTGCCGGCGGTCCGCCGCGGATCGCGGAACTGGGCACTGCGCTGGATTCGACCCGCAAAGAGGGGTGGAAGGGCGGCGAGGCGTTCAAAGACCCGTTTGATCCTGTCTACTGGCCCATGGGGTCGTCGGCGCCGCTGGAAAAGAAGGCGTCAGGCAGCAAGGAGCTTGGCAATCTGCCGTTCGACAGTGACGCCACGGCGCTCAGTGAAGGAAAAGGTCCGCGCCCGTCGGAAGGAAAACCGGACGCCACAGCGGCTCCCATTCAGGGATCGGATTCGGCCAAGGGATCTCCGGCGCCGACCGAAAAGCAGGACATGGCAAAGGCGATTGGCCTGTTCGCCGACGATGACTCCATGAACGATCCGGCCGCCAATCGCTCATCGCGGGCGCAAGGAGAGAAGGGCTCGACTTCGCCCGCAGGAGACAAGGGCGCGACCGCTCCTCCAGGAGATAAAGGCTCAGCCACTCCGCAAGCCGAAAGCAAGTCTGTGCAGAGCGAGGCGGCCAAATTGCAGGCTGCCATCTCCGCCGCTCTTGCGCCGCTCGGATCGGCGCGTCCAGTTGCCGAGGTCCGCGAGAGCAATGAGGGCCTCCTCATCAGCCTCACCGACGATGTCAATTACGGCATGTTCGCCACCGGCTCGGCCGAACCAACCGCTGGCCTCGTGCGGGCCCTCGACAAGATCACGCCGTTGATATCGCAAAGCCAGGGTCCGGTGATTGTGCGCGGCCATACCGATAACCGCCCCTATCGATCGTCGGAATACGATAATTGGAGATTGTCGACAGCGCGCGCTCACATGGCTTATCACATGCTGATACGCGGCGGACTCGATGCTCGGCGCGTCGACCATATCGAAGGTTTTGCCGATCGCCGGCCGAAAAATCTGAACGATCCGTCGGCCGCCGAGAACCGGCGCATCGAGCTCTTGATCCGCGCTCCTTTGCCATGAACCGCGTGGGAACCATCGCCGTCGCGCTGGTCGTTCTGGTTGGCGCAGCCCGAGCGGAGGAGGCTGAAGCGCCGCCGCGCGAACCCTATCAGATGATCCGGACGCTCCACGCTTTGCAGGATGACATCGCGCGCGGAAGCCTGGAGGCGCATAATGCGCAGCCGGCCCTGCTCAAGCGACTGGGCGAGGAGTTTCAGAAAGTTGATCCTTCCGTCTGGAAGGAGCCGAGAAACTCGCGCGCCGTGGTGACCTTCCTGCTGAGCGGAGGATCGCCCCAGGTGGTCGATGGGCTGCGCTCCCGGAAACTGCTCGTCCTCGATGAGGCGATCCTGGATGGCGCGATCGCCTATGTGGAAGGCCGGGCGGAGGACGCCAAGGCGCGGCTTGGGAACATACATGCGCGCGACTTGCCGCCGACCATCGCGGCCGAAATTGCGCTGGTGCAGTCCGCGCTCGTCGCGCAGGCCGACCCGAAAGCCGCGATCGAACGGCTCGATGACGCCAGACTGCTGATGCCTGGAACGCTGGTCGAGGAGGCCGCGCTGCGCCGCGAGATCTTCGTCGCCGGCCAAGTTGACGATTTCGACAAGTTCGAAGCGCTGGCTCAGAGATATTTCCGACGTTTCCGGCATTCGATCTATGCGGGGAATTTTCGACAACGCCTCGCAGTCGCCGTCGCGCGCTTCAGCTTCGTGCAGCAATCGGATCGGTTTCCCCGGCTCGTCGCCTTGCTCGATCAACTCGACGACGCAGGTCAGCGCGCCTTGTATCTGCTGATCGCGCGCACCGCGCTGGTGCGCGGCAAAATCGAAATGGCGGATTTGGCGGCAGAGCGCGTGCTGGGGCTTACGGACGAGGGCAGTTCTGAGCGCGAGCGTGCGCGCTTTTATCGCGCGGCGGCGCGCGTGGTGACAAACGCGCATGACCAAGCGCTTTTGGATCTGCAGAAGATCGAGGTTAGCCGGCTTCCCGAACGAGATGCCGAGTTGCTGAAGGCAGTGCTCGCGGTTGGACGCAACGTCAAAAAGGCGCTCCCCGCAGCGCCGGCACAGCAGGACCAGCCAGGCGAGGCGCAGACGTCGATGCGCCCGCGGATCGACTTCGGCCGCTCGCTTGCGGCCGTCAATCGGGCGCAAGTCCTTCTCGACGAATCGAAAGAGCAATTGAAGGAGCGAGCTCGATGAACAAGACCGACCCTTTGATGGCAATGATCCGCCAGCTCGCCGGTGGCAAGGCGGCTTCGCGCCTCGCTCCCCAGAACGCGATGCTCGCCAAGGACCACAAGGGGAAGGCCGAGGACAGCAAGGGTGACGCCGGGCATTTCCGTGAGCAGCTCCGAGTGATCGCGCAGGGAGCGAAGCAAAAGCCGCTCGATATCAAGCCGCAGCTCGACGCCAAGAGTGTCGATATGGAGCCGGCGCAGTATCCTGAGCCGTCCAATCCCCTCGCTGAAGTGCTGGACCATGTTGCCGGTCGGCCCAAGGATCGGACCCGCCAGCAGCCGCGTGAGACGTCCTCGCACCAACCGGGCGGAGAAATCACCGCGCTTGCTCCGGAATGGCGTACGCCCGAGGCTGCACTCAGCTCCATGATTTCCAGGCTCGATCAGCCACTCTCTCCGCGGGATGATGGCGATGCTGCGCTCCCAGCCCGCTCGCAAGCCCGGGTCGAGCACCAAGCGGACCTGCTCAGGCCGGGTGAGCCAAAATCTCCGAAGGTCGATGTCCCCGAGCAGCGCTTTGCATCATCGGTCAGTGCAATCGAGACGCGGACCCTGCCGACAGTGAAGGTCGCGGTGCGCGAACAGGAGACGCATTTCCAGCCCGTCGGCCAGCCGACGCTACTGCAGAAGATCGTCGATCGCATCGCTCCTGATCTGGCAACGGCGCAGGCCCCAGCCCCCACGACTGCGCCCGATTTCACACCTCCGGACATGCGTCGGGGGCCGGATGCGCCGATCAGGATGCTGACGCTGCAGCTCGATCCGCCCAGCATGGGTACGGTGACGGTGAGGATGCGCCTGGCCGGCGATGCCGTCGAGGTAAGGCTGCTGGCGGATCAGCCAGAGACAACGGAGCTGCTGCGCAAGGATCGCGGCGTTCTGACGGATGCGATGCGGTCCGCCGGCTATACGTTCGAAATCGCCTCGATTGACCATAGCAGTGCGCGCCATCCGACGTCGAGCGGCGGCCAATCGCACGCACAATCGGACCAGCAATCGTCGCAGCAGCAGCCCCAGGGCGGATCGCAGTTCAACAACGGCGCCTCGGAGCGTCAGTCGAGCGATGCGCAAGCCGGGACACGTCACAACAGGCAGCAGGGCCATGACCAGTTCATCACGCCAACCGAGCGTCGTCAGGATGAAGAGGTTGCGGTCGATCGCAATGGCGGTGCTGTCTATCTGTAGCCTGTCCACCGTCGCACGTGCCGACGGGCTCTGCGAGCGTGAGATGGCGCGTGCGGCACGTGCTCACGGCGTGCCGCTCGGGGTATTGTATGCAGTGGGCCTGAGCGAGACGGGACGCAAAGGCGTCCTGCACCCTTACGCGCTCAATATCGACGGCAGGACAGCCATGGCCAGCGATCTCCGGGATGCCGTTGCCCAGTTCCGCGAGGCCAAGAGCAAGGGCGCCAAGCTGGTCGATCTCGGTTGCATGCAGATCAACCATCACTATCACGGGCGCGAGTTCGCCAGCGTCGAGGCGATGTTCGATCCGGTGAAGAACGTCGACTATGCGGCGCGCTTTCTCAAGGAATTGCGCGCGCGGGAGGGGAGCTGGACCATGGCGGTCGCCCGCTACAACGCAGGTCCAAACAATACGGTCGCGCAACGGCGCTACATTTGCAGCGTGATCGGAAGCCTGGTGGCGAGCGGCTTTGGAGCGTGGACGACCGGCGCGCGCGCATACTGCGGCGAGCGCACGACCTGAGCTAGAGGAATGCGCTGCAGACAGCCTCACACAAGCAAGACCGCCTTTAATGGCATTCACTCAGAATGGAGATGATTGATGAGTCTGTATGGTGTTATGCGCACCGGTGGCTCCGGCATGAATGCGCAGTCCAACAAGCTGTCGACGGTTGCCGACAACATCGCGAACGTCAACACCACAGGCTACAAGCGTGCCGCCACCGAATTCTCTTCGCTCATTCTGAGGAGCGGGTCCGGCAACTACAATTCCGGCAGCGTCGAAACGAATGTCCGCTATGCCATCTCCGATCCCGGAGCTCCGCAGTACACGACATCAGCCACGGATATGATGATCCAGGGCAACGGATTCTTTGTCGTGACCGACGCCGGGGGCACGCCGTTCCTGACCCGCGCCGGCTCCTTCGTGCCGGATGGCGAAGGCAATCTGGTCAACGCGGCGGGCTTCTATTTGATGGGCTATAACGTCAAGAACGGTCCGCCCAACGTTGTCGCCAATGGTCTGACCGGCCTGGACGTCGTCAACATCGCGCAAAGGTCGCTTCAGGGTAATCCTTCGACGAGGGCGACACTGGAGAGTGCCAATCTCGACGCCAACGCAGCCATTACCGCGGGTCCGCCCGCCTATACGTCCAAGACCTCGATCGTCACCTACGACAATATCGGGAACAAGGTGACCCTCGACGTCTACATGTTCAAGACGGCGGCCAACACCTGGGACGTGCAGGTGTACGACAATGCTGCATCGACGGCCGGCGGTTTCCCCTATTCAAGCGGGCCGCTGGATTCCGATACGTTTACCTTCGACGTCAGCGCGACCGGAAAAGGCAAGCTGGATGCGGCCAGCCCCACCACTCTCACGTTTACAATCCCGGGCGGCTCGCCGTTCACGCTCGATCTTTCGGCGATGACGCAGGTGGCCAAGGAGTTCGCCTTCAAGCCGAGCGTCAACGGCAACGCTCCGAGCTCGATCGACAAGGTGGAAGTCGATACCGACGGCACACTGTATTCGATCTATACCGACGGGACGCGGCTCGCCACCTATAAGATTCCGCTTGCGACGGTGCCGAGCCCGGACAATCTCATGCCGGAGGCCGGCAACGTCTACTCGGTCGGGATCGACTCCGGCAACGTGCAACTTGACTTCGCCGGGCGGAGCGGCCTGGGCACCGTTAAGTCGGAGGCGCTCGAGCAGTCCAACGTCGATCTTGCGGCCGAGCTGACTTCGATGATCGAGTCGCAGCGCGGCTATACCGCCAATTCAAAGGTCTTCCAGACCGGTGCCGATCTGCTCGACGTGCTGGTCAATCTGAAGCGCTAAGCGGCGTCAGCGTATCATCGGGACGGGGGGTCTCATGTCACTCACGGTCGCACTCAGCTCGGCGCGCACGTCGCTCATGACGACCAGCGCGCAGGCTTCCGTGATATCGCGCAATATCGCCGGTTCCATGCAGGACGGCTATTCGCGAAAGAATGTGCTCGTCGCGTCGCTGCCGGGAAACGGGGTCTATGTTGCCGGCATCCAGCGCGCCACCAGTCAGGGGCTGTTCTACAATGTGCTGAAGGCGGCCTCTTCCACCGCCAAGCAGGATTCGATCTATAACGGCCTGCAGAAGATCGCGGCGACAACCGTTGACGACCCGCAGCAGGACCAGTCGCCGGCCGCGCAACTTGCCAAGCTGAAGAGCGCCCTGCAGCAATATGCGACGGCGCCGGACAATATCACGCTCGCGCAAGCGGCGGTAACGGCGGCCAAGGGCGTCGCCTCGGCACTCAATGACGCGACGAAGACGGTTCAGTCGGTGCGCGCCGATGCCGATGCCGACATGGTGACATCGGTCTCGACCATCAACCAGCTGCTGGCCCAGTTCGAGACGGTCAATACATCGATCGTCAAGGGGACCATCACCGGAAGCGATGTCACAGACTACCTCGATATGCGGGACAACATCCTGTCCAAGCTCTCGCAAGAGGTCGGCATAACGGTCGCGACCCGTGCCAACAACGATATGGTCATCTACACGGATTCGGGCGTTACGCTGTTCGAGACCAAGGCGCGATCGGTCACGCTTGCCCCGACCAATGCTTACACCGCCGGCACCACCGGAAATGCGGTCTATATTGACGGCGTGCCCGTCACCGGCGCGTCTGCCGTGATGCCGATCCATGGCGGAAAGCTCGCGGGCCTTGCCGCGCTGCGCGACGATTCCACGGTCACCTATCAAAACCAGCTCGATGAGGTTGCGCGCGGCCTGATCGAGGCCTTCGCGGAGCAGGACCAGACGGGTGCGGCGCTGCCCGACGTGCCCGGCCTTTTCACCTATCCGGGCGCGCCGGCCATGCCGCCGGCGGGTGTGATATCCTCGGGGCTTGCCGGCACCATCTTCGTCAACCCGTCGGTCGATCAGGGCGCCGGCGGCAATCCGCTGCTGCTGAGAGACGGTGCGATCTCCGGCAACGTGGCTTATCGCTACAACACGAGCGGCGCCGCCGGTTTCTCGACTCGGGTGCAGCAGCTTGTGGACGGGATCGCGGCAAACCGTCCGTTTAATCCGGCGGCTCTCGGGAAGCCGAATGCGAGCTTGATCGACTTCGCCGGCTCGTCGGTGAGTTGGCTGGAAGCCCAGCGCAAGAGCACGAACGATGAAGCGACCTACAGTCAAACGCTGCTTGAGCGCAGCGCGGAAGCGCTGTCCAACGTCAGCGGCGTCAATATGGACGACGAAATGTCGTTCATGTTGCAGGTCGAGCGCACATTTTCTGCGTCGTCGAAGCTGATCGCGACGATCGACGAGATGTTGAAAGACCTTCTCGCGGCGGTGAGGTAACGGTATGGCTACGACGTTCATTTCCTCCAACTCGATCTCGACCACGTTGCGCATCGCGGCCATGAAGAGCCAGACCGCAATCGCACAAGCGACAAAAGAGGCGACGACCGGTCGATTCGCCGATGTCGGCCGCGAGCTCGGCGCTCTCACCGGTCGTGATGTGACGCTCAGGGCAGAGTTGCTCGATCTCGACAAGCTGGTGGACACCAACGCTCTTGTCGCCGGACGGCTCGACATATCGCAGCAGCGAGTGGGCGAGTTGATCAGCACCGCGCAATCCTTCCAGAAGGACCTGTTTGCAGCGCGCAATTCTGCCAATGGCGGCAACGTCATCCTGACGCCGTCGCGCGCCAACCTCGACGCCCTGATAGGGGCGTTGAATGTCACAACGGATGGCCAATATCTGTTCGGCGGCATCAATACCGGCGTGCAACCGATCACCGGCTACGCGGCCGGCTCGACCAACAAGAATGCCGTCGATGCCGCGTTCCTGGCAAATTTCGGTTTCACGCAAAGTGATCCGGCGGTCTCGAGCATCAGCGCCGCAGCGATGCAGAACTTCCTGGATACCACGTTCAAGGCGCAGTTCGACGATCCGGCCTGGGGGGCAAACTGGTCGTCCGCTTCCGATCAGGTGATGCGGAGCCGCATCTCGACGACCGAAACCATCGACTCGTCAGCCAGCGCCAACGAGCCCGCATTTCGCAAGCTGGCGATGGCCTATACGATGCTGAGCGACCTCGGCACGCAGAACCTCAACCAGAACGCGTTCCAGGTGGTGATCGACAAGGCGACCGAAATTATCGGTGCTGCGATCAACGACCTGGCCGGTGTCGGCGCCAAACTGGGAACTGCCCAGGAGCAGACGACCAACGCCACGAGCCGCCTGAAGATCCAGACCGATCTGATCACCAAGCAGGTCACGGCGATGGAGGAGGTCGATACGGCTGAGGCATCTGTTCGCGTCACGAACCTGAAAAACCAGTTGGACATGTCGCTGGCGCTCACGTCTCGCATTCAGCAGCTCAGCATCCTCAACTATCTCTGATCTGCGATCCCGTCAGTAACCAGCCGGCTGCGAGTTAGATGACATTATCCAGTTACGACGCGGTAATCGAGGACTCTGGGCGTGAGGCGCGCTCCCGCGAACAACGGGCCCTGAGCCACGGGATCGATCTGCTGAGGCGTCTGCAAGGCGGCGATCTTGCACCCCCGGAGGATGCCGAGGCGCTGTTGTTCATTCGAAGGCTCTGGGCGTTCTTCGTGGAGGACCTTTCGAGCGCCCGCAATGGGCTTCCGGAAAAGTTGCGCGCCGAGCTTATCTCGATCGGCCTGTGGATCATCAGGGAAGCAGATAGAATTCGGCAGGAAGAATCCTGCGACGTCGCGGAGCTTGTCGAAATCAACGTCATTATTCGAGACGCGCTCGCATGAAGAAGCCGATCTGTATTTCGCTGCGCGGCGGCGAGCGGATCTATATCAATGGCGCGGTGTTGAGGGTCGATCGCAAGGTGACCCTTGAGCTGATCAATGACGTGACTTTTCTGCTCGAGAGCCAGGTCATGCAGGTCACGGACGCGACGACACCGTTGCGCCAGCTCTATTTCGTCGTCCAGCTCATGCTCATGAGCCCGCACGACGTCGAAGAGGCGAAAGCGGTCTATCGGCTGCAGCGGTCCGGGCTGCTCGCAGCCACCGAAAACACAGAGATCCTGGACGGCCTGGAGCAGATCGAGAAGCTGGTCGAATCGAAACGATACTATGAGGCTTTGCGCAGGATTCGCGCTCTGTTCGAGATCGAACAGCTGATCCTGGCTGGCGGCGACCTGCCACGGCCCGTCGAAGTCGCGTAAGACATCAGGAGGACGATATGAACGTTGACGGCGTGGGTTCTGCAAACTCGGCGGCGAACAAGAAATCGGAATCTTCGTCCGCGCCGGCGACGGTGGATTACAATCAGTTCTTGCAGCTACTGGTCGCGCAGTTGAAGAACCAGGACCCGACCAGTCCGACGGACACGTCGCAGTACGTGGGTCAGTTGGCGCAGCTATCCGCCACCGAACAGGCGATACAGACGAATGCCAAGCTCGACACGCTGCTTTCCTCCAGCGCATTGGCCCAGGCCGAAAGCCTGGTCGGACGCACGGTGTCATTCACCAGCTCCGAAGGCGAGGCTATCAAAGGCAAGATCATGTCTGTGCGAATCATCCAGGGCGGAGCCGTCGCGACACTCGAGAACGGTGTCGACGTGCAGCTTGGGCCGGGCCTGACGATCAGCTAAGCGATGAACGAACGCGACGCTCTCGACATCGTCCAGCAGGCGATCTGGACCATCATCGTGGTCTCTGGCCCCGCGGTCGGGGCCGCGATGATCGTCGGTATCCTGATTGCGCTGCTGCAGGCACTGACCCAGGTGCAAGAGATGACGTTGACCTTTATCCCCAAGATGGTGGTCATGCTGATCGTGGTCGCCGTCTCCGGCTCGTTCATCGGCGCGCACATTTATGCCTTTACCGAACTGCTCTACTCGCGGATCGAGCACGGATTCTGAAGCGGGACGCTGCGGCCAACACCTTCGCGCAAGCTAGGCGCTGCAAGGTGCCGATATGATGGTGTCCCAGGAATCTCCATGGCCCAAGCACTAAGCCCAGCTCTGCCGAGCGAGCGTCGGATAGGTGCCGACGTTGCTTTTGCGGTCGGCATCGTCGCCATCCTGACGATGCTGGTCCTGCCGGTTCCATCGGTCCTGATCGATGTCGGTCTCGCCTTCTCGATCGCGCTTTCGGCGCTGATCCTGATGGTGGCGCTGTGGATTCAGCGCCCGCTGGATTTTTCGGCCTTCCCGACGGTGCTCCTGATTGCAACCATTCTTCGCCTCGCGCTGAACGTGGCGACGACCCGGGTGATCCTGTCGCGCGGGGCCGAGGGAGAGCACGCGGCCGGCTATGTGGTGGCCGGTTTCTCGAAGTTCGTGATGGGCGGCGACTTTGTCATCGGGCTGATCATCTTCGCTATTCTTGTCACGGTCAATTTCGTCGTTATCACCAAGGGCGCCACGCGTATCGCGGAGGTCGGCGCGCGCTTCACGCTCGATGCGATCCCGGGCAAGCAAATGGCGATCGATGCGGATCTGTCCGCGGGGCTGATCGACGACAAGGAAGCGCAGCGTCGGCGCAGGGAGCTGGAGGAGGAAAGCGCCTTTTTCGGCGCAATGGACGGCGCCTCGAAATTCGTGCGCGGGGATGCCATCGCCGGGCTGATCATCACCGCGATCAACATATTCGGCGGCATCGTCATCGGCGTGGTCCATCACGGCCTCCCGCTGGCGCGGGCAGCAGATATCTTCACCAAGCTTTCCGTCGGTGACGGTCTGGTCTCGCAGATCCCGGCGCTGATCGTCTCCCTTTCTGCCGGCCTGCTCGTTTCGAAAGGCGGCACAAGGGGATCGGCCGAAGAGACGGTGCTCAGGCAGCTCGGCGGATATCCGCGCGCGCAGTCGGTGGCCGCGCTCATGATGTTCGTTCTTGGAATGCTGCCGGGCCTGCCGCTGCTGCCCTTTGCTTTCCTGGGCGGCGTGATGGCATTCATGAGTTACGCGCTTCCCCGCCGGCAGGCGGCGAGACGGCAGCAGGAGGAGGTGCTTGCAGCGCAGGAGCGCGAACGATCGCAGGCCGACTCGAAAGAATCGATCAAGGAATATCTGAAGACAGCGGACGTCGAGCTCTGCGTGGGCAGCCAGCTTGCGGTTCAAATGCTGCATGCGCACGGGGAACTTTCGCATCGCGTCAGCAAGATACGGCGCCGCTTTGCGACCCAATACGGGTTTGTGATTCCCGAAATCAAATTGACGGACGACATGTCCGTCGGACCGAAGAGCTACCGCATCAAGATACATGGCACTATCGTGGCGCAGCATGAGCTTCGCATCGGCGAGGTTCTGGTGCTCTTCGATGGTGTTCGTAAACCGGACGTGCCGGGCGACGAGACGGTGGAGCCGGCCTTCGGCATGAAGGCGATGTGGATACCCGAGACGTTCCTCGAAGAGGTCAGACGGGATGGCTTCAAGGTTGCGGACAACATTTCCGTCCTTCTCACCCATTTGAGCGAAATCATCCGCGGCAATCTCGCGCAGCTTCTTTCCTACAAGGACATGCGGGCCCTGCTGGATCGGCTCGACCCCGAGTACAAGCGGCTCATTGAGGATATCTGCCCGTCGCAAATCTCCTATTCGGGCCTGCAGGCGGTCCTCAAGCTGCTGCTTGCCGAGCGCATCTCGATCAGGAACCTGCATCTGATTCTCGAAGCCGTTGCGGAAATCGCGCCTTTCATCCGCCGCGCCGAACCTATCGCGGAGCACGTTCGCATGCGCATCGCGCAGCAGATCTGCGGTGACTTCGCCCACAACGGGGTGCTCAAAGTGCTGCGGCTCGGAAATCGCTGGGATCTCGCATTCCATCAAAGCCTCAAACGCGATGCCAAGGGCGAGATCGTGGAATTCGACGCCGATCCTCGCCTGGTCGAGCAGTTCGCGGCGGACGTTACGACGGCGGTTCGAAAGGCAATGGGGCAGGGCGAAAGCGTCGTGCTCGTCGCGCCCCCGGAAGTTCGTCCATATGTTCGCATGATCACGGAGCGGGTGTTCCCGACCCTGCCGGTGTTGTCGCACGTCGAGATCGCGCGCGGTGTCGAGGTGAAGTCGCTCGGAGCAATTTCTTGATCGCGAGCGCATCAGGCTCCGTGCTGGCCACATTTCTGATCTTCTGCCGGGTCGGCACATGCTTGATGATCGCGCCGGGATTTTCGCGTTCCAACATTCCGGTGCAGGTCCGGCTGTTCATGGCCATCAACGTCACGCTGATGTTGGCGCCCTTGCTGGAGGCGAGCGTACGCCCTGTCGTGGAGACAGCCGCGATGGCGGCCATCGTCCGTGCGATCATGTCGGAGTTGGTGATCGGCCTCCTGATCGGCCTGACCGCCGCGGTGTTCTTTTTCGCCCTGGAAACAATGGTGACGATGGCCGCATCCGCGATTGGGCTCAGCGGAATACCCGGAACGTTGGAAGACGGTCAACAGATGCCGGCCCTCGTGCCATTCATCACATTGCCGGCGATCGTCCTGTTCTTCATGACCGGTCAACATTGGGAGCTGCTCCGCGGTCTCATTAACTCCTATCGAATCTGGACGCCGGCGGTCGGCATCAGCGGCGAGACCGGGCTCTCCGAGCTCACCGATCATCTTTCACAAGCGTTCGTCCTGGCACTCAGGGTGGCCAGCCCGTTCATCGTTTACGGCGTCATTGTCAACCTCGCGCTCGGGCTCGCCAACAAGCTGACGCCAAGCATTCCCGTCTATTTTATTTCGCTGCCTTTCGTGGTCTTCGGCGGCCTCATGCTGGTCTATCTGACCAGTCGCGAACTCGTGCTGCAGTTCACAATCGCATTTTCATCGTGGCTGGCCGGTTGATCGACGCATGAAATCAAGAGATCGCAAAATCCGTCGCATCGCCGCTGTCCAGGCGAAGATGCACCGTCTCGCGCAATGGGAACTCATAGAGTGCCAGGCGAAGGAGCAGGAACTGCAGGAGCGGCAGCGTCGGATCATCGAGGGGTTCAACGAGGCGATCGGAGTGACGCCGTTGGCGGCGCAAAACGCGGGTCAGAATCTGAGGACCGCGAGCGTTGAACAAGGAGTGGTGGCCAAGGCGAAGGAGCGTATCACCTCGCACGCGATGACCGAAGCCCGCAAACTGAAGCAGGTGCTCCGAATGGCTGAAACGGTCGCGCGGCAGGCATTTCGACAGCGGGAACAGCGCGTCCTTGAGGAAGTAACTGAAACAGCGGCGAAACGGCCGGCCGAGAAAATGCAGGCCAATGAAACCAGTTTGGATCGCTAGAGCATGATCCGGAAAAGTGGAAACCGGTTGTCCCTCGCGACAAACGCGAAGCGTTTGCGTGGGAGGATCATGCTCAAACGAAGAGATGAGGTCATGATCCGATTCCCTTTAATCGGATCATGATCAAGGAGAGGCACAGCATGACGGTCAGCCCCGTACCGGATCTTATCCTGGATGTGATGGAGGCCGCAGATCCGGTCTCCCAGCGCATGGCCACTGGCAAGCTTGAGCGCGCCTCGTCCGCAGGCGAAGACTTCGCCGCGGCGATGGACCGGAAGATCGAGACAGGTGCGCTGGAACGACCCACGGTGTCTGAGCAAGGCACGAGCGCTTTGCGCGGCGCCGCGATCGACGGCAGCGGGCACGCCACGATCATCAGGAAGGCAGATACCGATCGCGGCGTCTTTCGGAAGTTCGAAGCGTTCGTCCTGCAAACGTTCGTCGAGTCGATGCTGCCGCAGAACGCGAGCGAGATTTTCGGCAAGGGAACCGCCGGCGCGATCTGGCGGTCGATGCTGGCTGAACAGATCAGCAATGAGATGGCCAAGGGTGAAGGAATCGGAATTGCCAAGCAGCTCGCGAAATCGCGCTCCGTTGCCAATTCCGCGACTGGTAACGGCTAATTTGCAGCAAGATGAGCGCAACGATGAATCAGAATGACGAGCAGCAACAAACGCTTGAAATCCTCGAGGCACAGGCGACGATTGTTTCCGAGGGAGGCGGTCTGCCGGCGCTGTCACAACAAGCCTTGCCCGAGCTGACGGATGCGCAGGATATCGCGGCTCAATGGCTGGGAACCAACTCGAACGCGTTGAATGCGATCGAGCGGCTCACGGCGACCATTGAAGAGGAAACGGACAAACTCGAGAACCGGACGCAAGTCGATTTTGATTCCTTTAGTCAGCGCAAGAATCGTGGCCTGCTTGAACTGACGAGGGCCATGCGCGTGACACAGGGGATCGAGTTCGACCCTCGTGTGGTCGCGCACCTGACGCGCCTGCGGGCGAGCCTCGTCAGAAATCAGGCCGCACTACAAATGCATCTCGATGCCGTTCGCGAAGTCTCAGCGATCATCGCGAAGTCGATCCAGGAAGTTGAATCGGATGGCACATACTCATTGATGGGGCCGGGCGGATGCAAATAGTCAGGCTGCTCGTGGCGGGCGTCTGGGCCTGCATCGTCACCGTCGGCGCAAGCCTGGCTCTGTCTTACTGGAAGGAAGGACATGCCGCGCCTGCGGCCAACCAGGACTACGCGGGCGGCCTCGCCTACGAGAAGACGAGGGTGATCAACGTGCCGATGATCGCTGATGGCAGCGTCCAGGGCTACATCGTTGCACAGTTCGTCTTCACGGCGGATTCAACAGTGCTTCGTCAGCTTCCGGTGCCGCCGGAAGCTTTCGTCGTGGACGAGGCATTTCGGAAAATCTATTCCGACGAGAATCTCGACTTCAAGAACCTTTCTCGATTCGATCTCGCCCACTTTTCACGTACGGTCAGAGAGCACGTCAACAAGCGCCTTCAGGCTGACGTCTTGCAGGACGTGCTCGTTCAGGACTTCAATTATGTTTCGAAGGATCAAATTCGTCGTTAGACCGCTTTCGCAAGTCGTCGAGCCGATATCCCATATAGCGCTTTGACTCGATCGGATCGTAGCCGAGATGGTTGCGGAGCTTCTTGCGAAGCTTGCTCACGTGCCCCTCGATCACGTTTTCGTCGAAGCTCGAGTCGAAAAGACCGTAGGTCGCATTGAAGAGCTGGGTCTTTGTCAGCCACTTTCCCTGGTGCGCGACCAGATGCTCGAGAATGCGCAGCTCGCGACGCGGCAGGGCCAGCGTTCTGCCGCCGATTTCCGGATCCCGGCCGTCAAGAAAAACGCGGATCAGGCTGGTTGGCGTTTCGGCTGATTGACCGACGGTTCGTCGGCGGATGACGGCCGTGCGAACCAGGATCTCGCGAACATGGATCGGAATATGGACGACGTCGTCGACGCCGGCTTCGAACAGCTCGATCGTGTCCCGGAGCTGCTTCAGGTTGTTCAGGGCGATGATCGGCGCGTGAGACTTGTTGCGGATGCTCTTGGGAATGCTCGTTCGATCCGAGCAGTCCCCCAGGATAAACGCCCCGATTGCCATTACGTCATTGCCTACGGCGGATTGTAGCCATTCGCGAAAATCTTTCGATGAGAAGCCGATCGAAACGACGCCTTCGCGATCGAATCCAGCCGCATAGCCCCGTGTAACGGTCTCCCGATCATCGATGACGATGAACATGTGGATGCCCCTGTTTGCCCTAGATAGTTGTTGTGGAGTCGAGCAGGCGTGCTCGCTCCGCTTGGTTACGCAACACAACAGGTACTGACCCGATACAAGTTACTGAGACCGAAGCACGCGCGTCTGGTTTGCTCGAAAGCTTGATCAGGCGCGGGTGATGCCGCCGTTTGAGGCGACGAGGAACGTTGCCGTGGTGGTGATGCTGCCCGGCAATCTTTTTGGGTTCCTCAGCACTGTTCGTGCAATTGCAGTCTGGTCTCGATACAACCGATCGAAATTGCGGCGAGAAGCGAACAGCGTCTTGTTGTTGAAGGTCACATCAAGAAGGAACATCAGCTCGCGCACTGTCGAATCGGATCACGTCCATTACGTCGAAGTGGAGTATGATCGTCAAGCAATTGAACTAGGCATCTACTGCGAGACAACTCGTCAGCGAGTAGATGTTGCTTTATTGAAACGCTTACTCAACCCATTTGCTCGGAATACTTGGCAATGTGCTCCTCTAAGTTGAAACAAAGGAGGAGAATTTTTCTGCCAAGAGCGACGATCGTCGTCATGAAACCGTCGTGCAACATATTTGTGTTTCGATGAGGTTATTTGTTCCGCGCGCGCTAGGCGGACTTTTCATCAATTGGCATCTCCGCGGCGTCAAAACGCTGCGAAAACGCTTCGATAAGCATCGATCACTCGTAGCCGTGGAGTTGAAGTGGTGTCGCCAACACGAGATCATCGTGTGGCGCGACGCGAGATCATCGCTCGATGTGATGAACCCCTGATTTTGGTGAGCGTCAAAACGTCGCATAGGTTCGATAGAGGCGCTGCTATTCGTCGTGCGTCGCATCAACAGGCGCGTATCTGACGACCGACATGCAGATCGAGGCGCGAGTGCAGTCCGCGGAAAGTGAAACATGTGGTGCTCGCGTTGCTGTGCGTGGCATGCCCACAATGCGCGCTAGCGGTCACATGGAACTCAATGCGCGCCAGCGGTCATAGGGGCGCCGCGGTGCATGCTATCGGGCCATATGGAACAATGCACGCTTGCGTGCATATCTGGCGAATTGACCGCATCACACGATCAGTCGTGCAGTGGCAACATCAACGCGCGGAAGCAACAATGCCCTTGCTGGTCAATACTTGCCAGCCACCGTTCTCGTTTTTGATTTCCTCGATGCGACCCAGGCTCGGCACCTCCTGGCCCCGAGTAACCTCGATCACACCTGCTGGTCCTTCAAGTATGGCAACGCCCTCATAAGCGCGCCGCACGCGCCAACCCGGGATGATCTCTCGTCGGGCCGTGGTTTGCCGCGGCTGCGCCTGAATGGTGCCAGTGACGTCGGAGGATGAAGCTGCCGCTACGGTTCGTGCAACCTGCGGCTTTGCTTCGACCATGCGTTCGACCTTGGTGGCCGATATCGATTGATCTCTTTCGACGCGCTCGACGCTTTGGACCAGTCGGCCATACCGGTCGCTCGCGGCTCGGTTTGCGGCGTCGAATGCGGTGCGGTTCGCCGCGACATCGCTTGATAGGCTCGCAACGTTGCGGCGCAGTTGCGACATCGCCTCACGGAGGTTGCGAAGCTCGGCATCCGATGCTGCGGTAATCGCAATGGGCCGCAGGACCAGGTAGGCGACGCCGCCTATCGAGATGAGAGAGGAGATCGCGACGATCACTGCAAGAGTGACGAACGGCGCCATCCATGTCCGTGGCTGCGGCTTCTTGACGACGAGCGTGGCGGCCGGGATCGGCGTACGCGCCTTGGGCCTGACAGGCTCAGGCCGCGGCATTGTGCGGGTGCGCTTCATGGTGGCGAGCGCCTCCTGGGCGAGCAGCTCGTCAACCGTAGCTGCGGCCGGACGAGAGGCGGTGGCCTTCGCCTTATTGCCGGGTCGCGGCGGCGATGCGCCGCTCTTGCCGGCATCAGTGGCGGTTGGCTGCGGGGCAGTCGGCGTCGCTTCGGCTGCGGTCTCGTTGGTTGCTGGTTCGGCCATGATTTTGTCGGCGGACAAATCCTGATATGCTGGATATCAAGCGAACCTTGCGTGAAACCTACGATCCCTCGGGCCAGCGGGAGGTGATGTTGGCGTTAGCAGCGGATCTACCGCGATCGCAGCGGTCCGTCAGGTCCGCATCCGGAATGCAGCTCCCATGTTGCCGGGGGCTGCGGCTGTTCAACGCTGCTTGCCGAGCAGCGCGATAGACAGCAGCGTGTCCTGATTGATGCCAGTGCCAGACCCTTGCAGGATGGCGAGCGCAGGTGACGTAACCTGGCTGCTGTTGTTCATCACATCGTACATCGCGGTAAACCGCTTCAGCAGCGCTGCAAGTTTCTCCGGATCGGCGAGATCCTTCAGGTTGAGGTGCTTTTCGACGATCTTTGCTTGCTGATCGATGTCCATGCTCCCCATCGCATCCGGCAGATTGTAGGTGGTTCGAAACACCTGCGCGAGAGCCCGGTCGGCGAGGATATCGTATGCGGACGTGATCTGTGCGGACTTTCGTTCGAAATACAGCGCCAGGCGAACACCGGCATTCGCCTCTCCCTGCTGCGCCTCCAACGTTTGCTGGAGATAGTTGTTCTGCGTCTCCAGGAGCTGGTCTCGCCTATGGGGCCCTATTGCCGGAATCCGGGCAATGTTGCCTTCCTTGTCGAAATTGAACGACGCCGCGATCTCGGCAAAGCGGGAGTCGCTGGCGGTGTTTGCGAAGCTCTTGGGATCGCTCAGATCGGAATTGAAGATCTTCTTGAGATAGTCGTTGGTGACCTTCGCGGGATCCAGGCCGTTTGCAACAAGAACGATATCGACCAACTTCCTGTCCGAAAGCAACTCGGAAACGCTCTCGATGCCTGCGATCGTGGTCTGGTAATACTTGGCGTCCTTCTCGGCCTTCTGGCGAAGGCTGTCTTTTTCCGTATCGCTCGCAAATCGCGTTTTTGCGATGATGTAGTCCTTGACGATCTGCGTGACTTCAACCGAGTTCTGCGCCACCAGGGGCGTTGTCAGGTTGCCCTTGCTGTCAAAATTGAAAGCGTGCGCGAGCTGTATGTATCGGTCGTCTCGGAGGGTATAGGCATAGCTCGTCGGGTCGCTCAGATCGCTGGTGAGCACGGCCTTGATCGTGACCGGCGAGACTTTTTCCGGGTCGAGGCCGACCGCCTTGAGCGCGAAGTTATAGATGTTCGGCGCGGACATGAACTGTTGAACTGACTTTATATTGGAAATATTGGCCTTGAACTGCTTAATCGCGAGGGTTTCATTTTCTTCCTCCGCGTCGAGGTATTCGGCCCCCTTGGTGAGGACAAATTTATCGTTGGTGCTCTTCCGGTTCGCGTCGGTCTGAGCGGACTCGCCGGAAGCAAGCGTTCCATCTGCCGAAAACTCGAACGCGCCAGCGAGATCGAAATAGTGGCCGATTGTGGTGAGAGAGTCCTGGTAGCTCGATATGTCTGCCCTGCTTTGCGCCAACCGGTTTGTTTCGGTCGTAATCTTCGCTCTCAAGCCTGGTACATCGGCGCCAGGTTGCGATAGCTGCGACATATACTGCGCAATTTTCGCATTGGCATCGGCGGCAACCGCCTGCGCCTGACCGAGCTTGGCATTGATCGCATCCTTCTGGGGACCCCAAACGGTGGTAACATAACTGTTCGGATCGGATGGATCGCTGCTCAAGACCTTTCGTATCGTGTCGCGCGACCAATTGCTGTCGTCGATGCCGAACGCCTCGAACACATATGTGCGAAGGCGGTCGTCATTCAGCAGCTCATCGACGTTTTTGACGCGGCCGATCACGATGTTGTAGTAGTTCGTGTCTTCGTCGATTGCGTCGACCCGCTTTTGGACCGATGCCGTGTACAAGCCGATCATCTCGTCAGTCTGGTTTGACGATTGCGCAGCGGGCGTATCGGAGCCTGTGAAGGAAAATGCTGACGCAAAATCACGAAAACGCTTGTCGGTCAGTTTGTTGGCGAAGCTGTTCGCGTCGAGGAGATTGCTCTCCAGCACCTTTTTCATGAAGGCTTTTGCATAGATCATATCCTCCAGCCCATATGCCTCCATCGCATACTGGTAGAGCCGGTCGTTCTTCAGAAACTCATCGACGGTTTTGATCTTGCCTATGTTTTCCTTGTAGTAGGCGGCGCTTCGTGTCACGTCAGCCTGCTGCGCGACCCGCGTCAGGGACTGCTGGAGGTTGCGCACGACGGAATTGTAGCTGGCGTACGTCGACACCATCGATCCATCCTTTTTGGAAAGCTCCCTGATATAATGACCATCTTCCTTGCGTGAAGCTGGCAGAGTTGCCGGAACAAGGCGCTCGCCCAGTATCGGCGAGCCTCCGCACCGGGAGATTGAGGCGGCATCCGGCGGAGCCGTTGATGTTCCGCGAAGCCATGTTCCGACGCAGACGTCACCGACAGAGCAGGGCCGTATCGGTGTTGCGCAGGCCGGTCAGTTGCGCTGGGCCGTCCAATAGCCTGCGCAGCGCGCATTGCCGGAATGACCGCTCCAGGTTCCACGACCGTACGGACCGACGAGCCTGCCGGATCCGGAAGCATATTTCTCGTGCACGGTCACAGAAGCGCGGACTGCGCCGGATGGAGCCACGCGTCCCCTGAAATTCACCAGATTGGGGTGAGTGACGATGCCGTTGATGATGTTGACGGAGAAATTGTACGTCGGATCACAGGGACCGTATTGCGTGACGAACAGGAGACTCCAAGGGCCGTCATAGGCAGACCGCGCATCGGCGTTGGTAACGAAGAGCGAGCCCATACCGGCAATTGCGATTGCGAGCAGAAGCCGTTTCATGACATTGCCTCCTAAGGCTACTCGGATAAACAACGTGAACATCCTAAATTGCGGACCATTGGCGGTCGCATCCGTACCGATATGCTGGTGAAGATAGATGTAGGTTGGCTTCCACAGCCGGTCCTCAAAAATTCCGTTGAGCCACCTCACTATGGCGTTACAACGGATGGCAGCGGCCTTGCGGCCCGCATTCTGTGGCGCCGCAGCAGAGAGAATGCGACCCTGCCAAGGACAGCCGGAGGATGTAGCTCAGTCAGCTTACTGACGAGAATCCCCGCGTCTCAAACCCACGATGATTGCCCCTCGGAATGGGCCGACGGAGCGCCTCAGGACATGCGATACAGGGATTTCGCATTGTCGCGCAGGTGGAGCGGGAACGGCGGTGCTTCAGATGGCGAAGTAACGACTTCGATGTAGACTCCGCTCTGCGCGCCGGCGGCGCTTCGCAACGCTTGGTCGAGTTCGCCGCACGTCGTCGTGCGCGCCGTCATCCAGCCGTCGCAACCCAGCACCCGCGGCAGCTCGGCATATCGCCAGGATGGGACGTCGTTGTAGGCAACGGCAGGCTCCTTGGCGAGGAGCCGCTCGATGAGATAGCCGCCATTGTTCAGCACGAAAATCACCGGTTTCAAACCGAGCCGGGCAAACTGGCTGATTTCCTGTACCGTAAATTGATGAGAGCCTTCTCCGGTCACGAGCACCGTGCGTCGGTGTGGGGCGGCAGCGGCGGCGCCGAGCGCGGCCGGCGTTGCCCAGCCGATCGATCCCCATAGCCCCTGGTTGTGGAAGCTCGCGCCCCGCGGCAGCCGCGCGAAACCTAGCCCCATGGAGACCGTGCCGGTCTCCGCGACAACGATATCCTCAGGTCGTATGAACTTGTTCCAGCGCGAATAGAGCGCGGCAGCGGTGATAGGGTCGTCGCCGCTGCCGCTTTCCGCGCCAATCGGGTCGGCATAAGACGGCGTGACGACGTTGCTGTGCTTGCCGAGGCGCTTCGCCAGGGCGGCGAGCACATCGGCCATCTCGAGGCCGGAATGCGTGCGCCCCTGCAATGTGGTGTGGTGATGAGCTATCGAAATGAGCCGTGCCGGATCCAGTTTGGCCGTGAAGGCGCCGGTGTTCAGGTCGCTGAATAGCGTGCCGACGGCGAGCACGAGATCGCAGCTCTCGACGAACTGGCGCACATCCTCGTTCATCAATCGTCCGGCATACATTCCGACATACGCCGACTGGCTTTCGTCGAGCACGGATTTGTCGAGAAACATGGTGGCGAATGGCAGGCCGGACGCGTCAACGATCGCCTGCATCGTCCGCTGCAGGCCGGTGCGCGCCACCAGGAGGCCGGGCAGGATGCACGCGGTCTTGGCCCGATGGATGTTTGACAGGATTGCATTCACAACCTTCTCGAGAAGGACGGGATCGCTTCCAGGAGCGGCGAGAGGCTGAGCGCTTCCAAGCACGGGCCGATCGGCAAGATCGGCGGGAAAGGCCATGTAGACGGGCCTCCGATGATAGAATGCCTCAAACAGGAGGCGTTCGGTCTCATATGCAGCATTCTGCGGCGTGATGACCGAGTGCGCGCAGACCACCGGCTCGGTCATGCGGCGGAACAGATCGAATTCGCCGTTGCCCAGCGTATGGTGCAGCACCGAGCGCGCGGCTTGCGCGGCCGTGGGCGGCATTCCGACCAGGTGGAAAACGGGGAGATGCTCGGCGTAAGCGCCGGCGATGCCGTTCAGCGCGCTGAGCTCGCCCACGCCATAGGTTGTGCAGACAGCGCCGGCGCCCTTGATCCGCGCATAGCCATCAGCGGCATAGGCGGCGTTGAGCTCGTTGCAGCATCCAATCCAGCGCAGGCCCGGCTCGCTATACGTCGCATCGTTGAGCGGAAAGGAGAAGTCGCCCGGA
This sequence comes from Bradyrhizobium sp. Ses1, assembly GCF_059512365.1. Taxonomy (NCBI): domain Bacteria; kingdom Pseudomonadati; phylum Pseudomonadota; class Alphaproteobacteria; order Hyphomicrobiales; family Nitrobacteraceae; genus Bradyrhizobium; species Bradyrhizobium sp. Ses1. The sequence continues at coordinate 29,036 of NZ_JCAMOQ010000017.1, read as the reverse complement.
ACGCCGAAGACATCGCTGATGCCGACATCACGCAGCCGCCAGAGCACATGCTGAACAACGGTTCTTGGCATCACGCGGTCTCGTCAACACTCGCGACAAAATCGAACGGTGAACTCGACGTGGGAGCGGTCTCGAATACCCATCTCGCGCAAGGTTTGATCATCAAGCGCAGCGAGCGCTCGGACTGCTCGTCTGACTTCGCGCTCGTTTTCCCACTGTGTCCACATTGAGGGCGCACTTGAGGGGGAAGTATCGAAAGAAGACCTGTCCACAACAAACTCCACGACTGTTGGCTGGACTAAATGTGGTTTTCCTTCGTTACGACACGATAACCCAGCGCGAAAATCTGGTTACATCTGAAATGATTGACGGTGCGGCCGGCACACCTCACTTAGGCGCGGAGCTTGCCGGGAAACTGTCGCCGGTAATCGAAGGTCGCCGATAAACTAAAAGAGAGATCTCTGCGCACGCCTGTGACGGCTGCGTGATCGCTGCAACGACGAGCATTCGATCATGAAGGGCGACAGAATGCTCCTGTAGCGTTGCTCTAGTGCTTTGAACTGCGAGACGCGAGCGGCACCTGCCGTTCAGCCATATAGCGGCCCGGCGTCGTGCCGAGCGTCTTCCTGAACATCGTGACGAAACTGCCCGCGCTCTCATAGCCGAGATCCATGGCCACTTGCTGGATCGTTGCGCCGCCCGCCAGCCATTGCAGTGCGAGCACGATATTGAGCTGCTGCCGCCAGCGGCCGAAGGTCATGCCGGCCTGCCGGGCAATCATGCGCGCCAGTGTTCGCTCGCTAAGCCCGGCGCGCTTGGCCCAGATCTCCATCGTCGCCTGGGCCGAAGGATCGGCCATCATCATGTCGACGATCTTGCGCAGCCGGCGATCCGTTGGCATCGGCAGATGCAACTTGCCCACCGGCGCCACCGCGACTGCGAAAATCAAGCTCGACGCCGGTCGTGACCATCGTGATGCCGTAGGTGACCACAGCGGGCGCCACCTCATCCGGATCGACGAAATTAACCCGATCGCTCAGATCAGTAAGGATTGGCATTCCAATCGATTCCAATTTCCGCGGAAGTGCATTGGCAGGAATTCAGAATATGATGTCAGAATTGCCCTCGTTCGAACGCATCTCTGGCCAATGTCCGGCCGCCCCGCCATCGATCCCGCGAAGGTCTTCACCGAGCATATCAAGCTCAACAAGGCCAACGGACTTGGAGCCCGGCTTACAAGCGCTGCATTGTCCGTTTCGGGCATGACGGGCCTTCTGAAGAAGGGACTGGAGAACGAATACAAAAACAATCTCTACTAGAGCATGATCCGGAAAAGTGTGAAGCGGTTTTCCGAAAAGATCATGCTCAAACAATAATCTAAAGCGCGATGATGATTCATCCTCATCTCATCGCGCTTTCGAGCATGATCCTGGCAAAACAATTGCGAGGACGCTTCTACCTCTTAGGGCGACCCGCTCCCGCGTACAGCTTCGATGCCAAGGTCAACGGACAGGCGGAATTGCAAACGCGAACACCGATAGTTGTATGTCAGGTGAGAATACGAAAGGTGTGAGGGGCCAAGCGTCACGGCACGAGTACGGCTCTCGCACCTGAGAAATTCTGAAAAGCAATTGCTTCACCGATCTCGTCGAAACGAAACTCGCGGCCTACTTTCGTTTTTAGAAGCGGATCGTCGATGAGTTCTTGGATCTCACGGGAGACGGCGGCGAGTCGCTCGGGCTCCGACACCGTTGCACTTTCCAGATTGGAGAAGCGCCGCAGCGTCAGGTTCTTGGCCATGATCAGCACGGAGGAGAAGGCGGTCGGTGTTGCCGCATCCATGAAGCCATAGACGTACACCGTCGCATTTGTGGGTAGAACAGGCATGATACGGCCCAGAAGCTCGCCGCCGATGCCATCGAACACGGCAGTTGCGCCGATCTCGGCTGCCAGTTCGCCGAGACGAGCCGTGAAGCCGTCCTGCGTCGTCAGCAGGACATGCTCGATGCCGTACTTGGTCAGGGCATCTCTTGCCTGTGTCGAACGCACGAGGAAGACTGCGGGAATGCCGCGTCTTCGCGTCAACGAGGCGGCGATCAGGCCCGTCGCGGAGTTGCCGGCCGTGACGATCACCCCCTTGTGACCCTCCGAACGTATCTGAGCCAGGAAGGCATGAACCGTCAGAACGTTGGCGAAAGAGCCGTTGTAGTCTCGAACTCGCACCTGATCGGGCAAAATGAGGCAGCTCTGATATGGAACGTGGGCCGTTTCACACCACATGCCTACCGCCTCAGCGCTCGGCTTCAGGGTCTTATATACGCCTACCTTCCTGTTGAGATAGGCCGCAGGCACATCGGCGCCTATCGCAATCACTGTACCACCACCGTTCGAGCCATAAACATCGTGTCGACCGCCCGACATCAAGCCGTTTGGCAGCGGGTTGCTCAGAAAGAACTTGTCGCCATGTGTGATGGTCGCCGAATCCATCAAGACCAGCACATGGCCGGGGGCCGGCTTATCGGGCGTCGGCACCTCGCGAACTTCCAGTGTCCGACTTTCCGTTACACAGATGGCTTTCATAGCAAATTCCCTCGTGAGCCTGGGCCTGACCGCCCCGAATGGGCTTCGAATAAGGGACTGACATCTATATTGACAGTACGGAACTTTTTGTTAGTGAGACGCTCATGCATGTCGTGCGTCAATGCCCCGTCATCTTCGCCTCGCGGATCCTCGGCGGCCGTTGGACCGCCAAGATCGTCCACCTGCTGCTGCGCAACGAGAAGCTGCGCTACTCTGAGCTGCGGAGAGGATGCGTACCGATAAGCGACCGAATCCTGTCCCTGGAGCTCAAGGAGCTTCAAAGCCGGGGGCTCGTGGTTCGCCATGATCATGGGACGATCCCGCCCAGGACGGAATATAGCTTGACCGAGCTGGGTCAGACGCTTCGGCCGCTCATGGAGGCCATGGCGAGCTGGGGAAAAGATGTGCAGGCGAAACTTGGCTCAGCCGAGGCAGCGAACGAACACGAATGATCTGACTGGGTTCGTCTCCCGGACGCGTGCCCAGGGTAACCCTTAACAACGCAGGCCGTTGCTCCGGTAGCTCCAACTTCCCGCGGGAACGGCCGCTTCTGTGCTCGTCGATTTACGCCTTCTACGACTTGGAAGGGTCGAATGCCGTCCTCACCGTTAAGCTGATTGAGTCCGGACCCTAGACTTGCGCTTCTGCTTTCGTATCGAGGCCACTTCGACCCAGGCGCGGCTCCGTCCCCACTAATAGCCGTTGAATGTTGGCACGATGGCGAACAATCACGTAGATGCCGCCTCCGATCACCAGCAACCGATAGGGCAACGGTTGCTCGAAACCGCAGACGAGAACGATTGCTGTAAACGCCGCGAGTATCGAGCTAAGGGAAACAATCCGAGCAATAGCCAGCACGATGCCAAAGACCGTTACAGCACCTAATCCCACTGGCCACGACATCGCCAGCAACACACCCAGCCCGGTCGCAGCGGATTTGCCGCCGGTAAAGTTCAACCAAATCGAGCGGCTATGCCCAAACAGCACGGCAATTCCGGCCAAGCAAACAGCCCATGGCACCCAGATTTGCAAATCAAACGCTGTCGGCGGCGTCGGAGATAACTCGGAATAGAGCCAAGGACAGAACAAGCGGGCAACGATGATGGCACCCACGCCTTTCAGCAAATCGGCGACGAGCACCACCAACGCAGGCCATTTACCGAGGGTCCGCAATACATTCGTAGCGCCGGTGGCTTTGGAGCCATGCTCTCGAATATCAATGCCCTTGAGAAGTTTCCCAGCCAGATAGCCCGTGGGCGTAGAACCGAAAAGATAGGCGATCACCAATCCAACCGCGCCCGCTGTCCAGAACGCCATGGGTTTTATTTCCAGTTTCACGCAACCAGTGTTGTATCGCCAACTTCGTTTGACCGCTATGGGCCATTTTCGACCGGATCGAGAGTCTTGCCTAGCATCATCGCCGACACGCCGCTTGACCATCTTGGCCCGCGCACCATCGTGCTGGCGGACAAGGCCTACGATGCCGACCGCAGCCGTGAACTGGTTCAGGAGCAGGGTGCCACCCCTAACATCCCGCCCAAGAGCAACCGGCGCTGGAAGCCCTGCTTCAGCAAGAGGCTCTACCGCGAGCGCAATCTGATCGGGCGGCTCTTCTCCAAGAAGGAGGACTTCCGCCGCGTCGCCACACGCTATGACAAGCTCGCCGCCAATTTTCTCGCCATGGTCCAGCTCGCCTCGTTGCGGCTGTGGTTGCGCGCATATGAGTCTACGGCGCAAGGGCGCGTACTCGTAAATCCGGTCAGGTCCGCTTTCTTCCGAGAGCGCCACAATTGTTGCGTAGCAGCGAAATGGCGTGATGGGACAACAGACGACATCCGAAACAAAGGGGGCCGCCAACTGAGATGGCCTTGTTTCTTGGTGCGCGCATCCTGATACGCTCGAGGGAACCTCGTTCACGCTCGGAAACCTACGGAAGGACCTTTACTGTTCTAGCTCTAGCGGACAAGGCTCTTGGGTCTTGCGGCGACGGAAAATGTCGGCGCAAACTGCCGTCGCTGCAGGTGGAAATGACGAGGGTGGGAGCAGCGCCTGTGCTGCGTAGTTCCGGAAACCCGAGCGTCAGCTTGCCAGACTGGCCTGAACGAACAATGCCCGTCCCGATTGCGGGGGCCACTTCGATGGCCGTTTCGAGACCTCACAGGTGGCCGGAGCAGAACCAATGGACGACAGTGCGACTTCGCCGACGGCAGTCATTTCGCGCACTTCTCTAATCCTTAGCGTTGCCATCGCTATTGGGATCTTCATTTTTGACGCAATCACCCCTGCCGCCTCGGTGATCTCGACGCTGTTCGTCGGCGTTGTGCTGCTGTCTGCGCGGTTTCTTCAAACGCGTGGGATTGTGCTCGTATCCGTCGGCTGCATGGCGCTGACGGTGCTCGCCCATTTTCTGACGCCATACGGCGACTCCTGGGAAACCATCTCCATTTCGAACCGCGTTCTCAGCCTTGCGACGATCGGCGTTGTGACTTTCCTCGCCGTGCAAAGCCGATCACAAGAGATGGTATTGCGCGAGCAGGCAGGACTCCTCGACCTCAGCCACGATACGATCTTCGTGCGCGACATGAAGGATATCATTACCTACTGGAATCGCGGCGCCGAGGAGCTGTACGGGTGGAAGAAGGCGGAAGCCCTCGGCAGGATCACTCACCAACTGATGCAGACGATCTTCCCCATGCCGCTCGAAGCGATCATGGAAGAGTTGCTCCGAACCGGTCGCTGGGAAGGAGAGCTCGTCCACACGAGGAAGGACGGCACGCAGGCAATCGTAGCCAGTCGGTGGTCCCTGCAAAAGGACGAACGTGGCCTTCCGGCCGCGATCCTGGAGACCAACAATGACATCAGCGATCGCAAGCGCGCGGAGGACGCGCTGCGGGAGAGCGAGAGACGATACAAGAGCATTTTCCGGATGGCGGGCGTGTCGATCTGGGAAGAGGACTTCTCTCAGATCAAAGCGGCCATCGACGAACTGAGAGCTCAAGGCGTTGCAGACTTCCGCGCATATTTTGCAGCACATCCGGAGTTCGTACGAGAGTCCATCTCGCGTGCGAAGGTCGTCGACGTAAACGATGCAACGGTCGAGCTCTTCAAAGCGCAGAGCAAGGATGAGCTCCTCCACTCGCTGGATGCCGTATTCACCTCCGAAACATTGGAGGCGTTTGCCGGGGAGTTGATCGCCGTCGCAGAAGAGCGCCCGTATTTTTCAGCCGAGACGATTCTCCAAACACTGAAGGGAGAAAAACTGACGGTTCTCTTTGCGATTACCTTCCCGCCCCGACCTTCCAATCTCGATCGCGTAATGGTGACGATCACTGACATTACCGAGCGCAAGCGGGCCGAGGAGGCGCTGCACGAGACCCAGGCCGAGCTCGCGCACATCACGCGCGTGACGACGATAAACGCGCTGACCTCCTCCATCGCCCACGAGGTCAGCCAACCACTTAGCGCGATTGTCAGTAACGGCTATGCGGGCCTGCGCTGGCTCGACCGGCAGCCGCCCGATCTGGAGGGGGCGCGCAGGACGTTCGAGCACATCGTCGGAGACGGGCATCGGGCCGGCGAGGTGATCGGGCGGGTGCGCGCGCTCCTCAAGAAGACAGCCACCATCAGGGAATGCGTCGACGTGACCGAGCTGATCCGGGATACGGTCGCCGTGCTCCATGGCGAAGTGCTCCGGCATGGCATCCTGCTGCGGACCGAGTTAGCGCCCGAACTTCCGCTGGTGGTGGGCGATAGGGTACAGGTGCAGCAGGTGCTGCTGAACCTGATGATGAACGGCATCGACGCCATGAAGGAGGTGACGGAGCGGCCGCGCATGCTGCGGATCCGATCCCATCTCGATGAATCCGGGGCCGTGAGCGTAGCGGTGCTGGACACCGGGGTCGGGCTGGATCCGAACAGTGCCGACCGCCTGTTCGAGGCGTTCTATACGACCAAGCCCGAGGGCATGGGCATGGGCCTGGCGATCTGCCGCTCGATCATCGAGGCGCACGGTGGACGATTGGGGGCATCTGCCAACGAGCCCTGTGGGGCGGTATTTGAATTCCGCCTGCCGCCCGAGCGGGACGAGACCACTCCCGCCGCGAACGATCGTCCAATGCCGGTACAGTGAACGGGCAGCACCACTTGCGAACCGCGTTGTTCGCTGGAGCATGGCCATGCCGATCGGCAAGGACATGCTTTTTCAATCCACCGCTAGTCCTTCATTCCGGTGATCGAGCTGCTGACCGCCCGCGGATCGCGGAGCGGCCAGCGGCCGCAATCGACCTGGGCCAGGAAATCGCCGACGATCCGGTTGTACTCCTCCGGCTCCTCGATATTGATCGCGTGCCCCGAATTCGGCATTACCGCGAGCGCGGCTGAGGGAATGCTCTGCTTCATGAGAATGCCCGGCAGCAGGCACGGCCAATCCTCATCGCCGGTGATGATCAGCGTCGGCACGGTGATGCGTTTCATCTCCTCGACCAGCGCATAAAGCGAAGGACGCTCCTTCTGCACGCCTTGCTGCGTGTTGGCCGATCCGGTCGCCGAATGTTCGGCCAGCATGGCCTTGAACTCGGCGTGACCGCGCGGATCCTTGTTCTGATATTGCACGCGCGTCGGCCCATAGGCATAGCGCTCGGCGAACGCCGCCATGCCATCGCGCCGGATCATGTCGGCGATCACGTCGGCCTCGGCGCGGAACGTCTCGCGCTTGTCGGGCTCGGCGCCGTAGCCGCAGCCGCCGATGCAAAGCGACAGTGCCCGTTCGGGATGACGCAGGCCGAAATGCAGGGTCGCGAAGCCGCCCATCGACAGGCCGACGATGTGCGCCTGCCGCTCGCCGATATGATCGAGCACCGCGAGGATGTCGTCGGCGGCGCGCGCCTGCGAATAGGATGAGACCTGCTCGGGCACATCGGACGGGGGGAAGCCGCGCGCGTTGAAGGCAATGCTGCGATAGCGCTTGCCGAAATGCCGCATCTGCAGCTCGTAGCTGCGCAGATCTCCGGCAAACTCATGAACGAAGATGACGGGACGGCCGGTTCCCGTTTCCTCGAAATAAAGGCGTACCCCGTCATCCGTCGTTGCGTAAGGCATGTTGATCTCCGCCGTCAGAAATTGGCCGTCGCCGCAGGCTTGCTCCGCGGCAGATAGGTGCCGTGGCCTTTCGCCCCGACCAGGACGCCATCATCGACCACCACGCGCCCGCGCACCATGGTGAGCACTGGCCAGCCCGTGACCTCGAGCCCTTCATAGGGCGTGTAATCGGCGCCATCATGGATAAGCTCGTGGCGGATCGTGACCTTGCGCTTCGGATCCCACAGCGCGATGTCGGCGTCCGATCCCACCGCGATCGTGCCCTTGCGGGGATAGAGGCCGTAGATTTTCGCGTGATTGGTCGCGCTGAACGCGACGAAATCGTTGAGGTCGATGCGACCCTTCACCACGCCTTCCGAGAACAGGATCGGCAATCGCGTCGCCACGCCGGGAATGCCGTTCGGCACCCAGCGGAAGCTGGTGCGGCCCTTGGGCACGAGCTTTCCCTGCGGATCGTCATAGCGGAATGGGCAATGGTCAGACGAGAACACCGAGAACACCTTTTGCTGCAGGCCTTCCCAGCACGCCTGCTGGCTCGCGATGTCGCGTGGCGGCGGTGAGCACACATACTTGGCGCCTTCCATGTTGAGCTGTTCCAGATCGTTCTCGGTCAGGACCAGATATTGCGGGCAGGTCTCGCCCAACACGTTCAGCCCGCGCTGCCGGGCGCGGCGGATTTCCTCCATCGCGTCGCGGTTCGACACGTGCACGATCATGATCGGCACATCGACGAGTTCGGCCAGCGAGATGGCGCGGTGCGTGGCCTCGCGCTCGACTGGAATCGGCCGCGAGGTCGCATGAAAGCGCGGCGCGGTCTTGCCGGCGCGTTCGAGGCGATCGGTGAGGAAGCGGATGGCGTCGAAGTTTTCCGCGTGCACCATCAGCATCGCGCCGGTCTCGCGCGCGACCGACATGGTCTCGAGCAGTTCGCGGTCCGACAGCGCGAGCCCCTCATAGGTCATGAACACCTTGAGCGAGGTGTAGCCGTCCTCCACCAGCGCCGGCAGCTCCTGGCCGAGCACCTGCTCGGTCGGGTCGGTGACGATGAGGTGAAAGGCGACATCGACGTGACACTCACCTTCCGCCAGCGCGTGGTAGCGCCGCAGCGCCTCGCGCAGCGTCTGGCCTTTCTCCTGCAGGCAGAACGGCAGCACGGTGGTGTTGCCGCCGAACGCCGCCGAGCGCGTGCCGCTGGCAAAGCCGTCGGCCATGACGATGCCGTCGCCCGATGGCTGGGCGAAATGCACGTGGCTGTCGATGCCGCCGGGCAGCACCAGGCGATCAGCGGCGTCAATGATCGTCTCCGCCGCGCCGAGATCGCGCCCCAGGGCCACGATCTTGCCGCCCTGGATTCCGACGTCGCAGGCAAAGGTGTCGGCGGCGGTCGCAACGGTGCCGCCGCGGATAATGGTGTCGAACGGCATCAGCTTGGCCCTCCTTCGGCATCATGTCGCGGCCGATGCTCGATGACCGCGGCCAGCGGCTCGGCGAGCCCGATGGTTGCCTTGGCATCGGGGCGGCGGAACGTCCCGGCGACGGGCTTGCGCAGCTTGAGCACGGCGAGCGTCTCGGCCTGCCGTACCGCTGCCGCGATCGGATCGATCACCGGCACAGGAATGCGATGGCTGACCTTGGCGGCAAGGCCGGCCAGCGGTGCCCCGGAAAGAATGACGACATCGGCGCCATCCTGTTCGACGGCGCGATTGGCGAGCGTCACCAGCATGTCTTCCTTCTCGGCCTGGACATCCGCAATGGAGCGGAAGCCATCGTCGAGCGTCCGTATGCCGGCGCAGCGTGCGGAGAGACCATGCATGGCGACGCATTCCTGGTACCAGGGCGCGAGCGCGCGGGCGAACGTCACGATCGAAAATCGCTGACCGACCATGCAGGCAGTCAGCATCGCGGCTTCGGCAAGGCCTACGACCGGGATATCGAACAGTTCGCGCGCGCCGAACAGGCCGGGGTCGCCGAAGGCGGCGATCATCGCTGCATCGATGCCGGTGTTGGCCTCCGCCAGCATTTCCAGCGCGACGGCGCCGCCGATCTGGGCCTCGGCCCGGGTCGCGATGTAGGGCACGCCGCGGCTGGCCGTCATCGCCACCAGCTCGGTGCCGGGCGAGGCCACTTGCGCGCCGGCCGCATGGAGCAGGTCGGTCACCGCTGACGTGGTGTTGGGATTGAGCAGCAGGATCTTCACGGCCCGGTCTTTCTCGTGATGCCGCGCATGTTGGGCTGGGCGCTTGCGGTGCTGGCACCATCCGCGTCGGAGCCCAGTGTCGTGGCCATGATCTCGCCGGTGCGGCGGACATGATGGCCGAGCAGCCGTCCGGCGCGGTCGGCGTCGCCGTCCCTGAGCGCGGCCAGAATGTCCTGATGGTCGCGCACCGATTCATCCCATCGCCCATGGACCGACAGGGCGAAGAAGCGTGCGCGTTCCACCCGCGCCAGCAGGATATCGTGCGTGGCCTTCAACACCGCGTTGCGGGCGAAGCCGACGATGGCGCTGTGAATCTGCTGGTTAGTCTCGAAATATTCGCGCAGCTCGCCGCGGTCGTGGTGCCATTCGATGCGCTCCTGCAGCTCTTCCAGCCGCTCCACGTCGCGCTCTACCATCCGCGTCGCGGCGAGCTCGGCGGCGCAGCGCTCGATCCCGCTCACCGCCTCGAACAGTTCGGTCAACTCTTCGCGGCGGAACGGCGCGACGATGGCGCTGCGATTGAGGCGCAGTTCGACCAGACCTTCGGCCGCCAATTGCTTCAGCGCCTCGCGGAGCGGCGTGCGCGAGATGCCGAGCGCCTCGGACAGATCGGCTTCGAGCAATTGCTCGCCCGGCTGAAGATCGCCGCGCACGATCAATGTGCGAAGCCGCGTCGCGGCCTGCTCATGCAGGCCGGTTCGCGGCACGCGCAGCCGTCGCCGTTGCAGCGTCGTCACGCCGCCGCGCGATTTGGGCTGTTTCCTGGTCTTGGTCGTCTTGGTCTCAGTCACGGTCAGTTTTCGTTCCGGTGAAGAATCTCCGCACCTTCGAGTGTCCTGTGAAGCGCGTCAATCAAATTGGCCGTGGCCCTCGATCGGGATTTGAAACAGGTTGCCCCAGCCGCGAATGCGTGATGGATCGACGCCGGTTGCAGCGAGGCACGCCCACAGCGTCACCGCGATCGAATCGAACACCGCGACACCAAGCTTCGCCTCGAGCCGCGCGGCGGCGCCGGCGCCCCGCATATTGGTGCAGACCACCGCGACCGCGTCGCAGCCCTCGCGCGCCACCTCTTCGATCAACCTCGCCACCTCGGTCTCCGGCACTTCGGCGAAGGAAAAATTGTCCTGCAGCGAAAGGTGGCGCTCGGCGGCGCAATGCAAGCCTTCGGACGCCCAGTTGGCGATGATCTTGTCCTGCACGTCGCGGCGATAAGGCGTCACCAGCCCGATGCGCCCCGCGTTGCGGCGCCGGAGCAGGTCGCGGAAGGCGAGCACGGTGGTGCAGGCCTTGATGCCGGTCGCGGCAGTGATCCGCTCGCATAGTTGCTCGTCGCGCTCGAAGCCGAGCCAGCTCGCCGATGTTCCGTTCCAGGCAATGACGTCCACCTTCGCGTGCGCCAGCAGCTCGGCGGCGCGCAGGATCTCGCTGTCGTCGAACTGGCGGAGCGCGGATTCGGACAGCGCGATCTCGGTCACCTTGAAGCGCGAAAAATGCGCCGAGACGTCAGCGACGCCGGCCAGCATCGCATAGGTGATCGGCTCCAGCGCGGTGTTGGACGAAGGGGTCAGCATGCCGAGCCGGATCGGTCTAGTCATGTTGCAGCCTCAAAGCTACGCGGTCATCCGTTGATCCATCCCATCTACACCGGCAATTTGCGGCTGTAGTCGATCAGCGTCGAGCAGATCAACAGCGCAACGCCGGCCGCGGCGAAGAACATCAGGGCGAGGAAGTAGGAGCCGGTGGTCTGGACGATCAGGCCGACGATCAGCGGCGTCATGATGCCGGCAATGTTGCCGCCGAGATTCATGCAGCCGCCGAGGAAGCCCGATTTGTCGCGGCCGGCAAGCGCGGAGGGGATGGCCCAGTACATCCCGCACCAGCGCAGGAAGAACAGCGTGGAGGACAGCAGCACCACGACCGTCACCGGGTCGCGGACATAGGCCACCAGGAAAATCGACACCGTCGCCATGATGGCGGCAATGCCGAACAAGGTGCGGAACACCAGGTTCGGCGCGCCGCCGCGGCTGCGCCAGGTGTCGCCGATCCAGCCGCCGACCAGCTCGCCGACGAAGCCCGCGAAGAAGATGATGAAGGATGCGCCGCCGAGCGCCTTGATGTCGAAATTGTGCACCTTGAACAGATAGGTCGGCATCCATGTCAGCAGGCCGTAGAAGGTGGTGTTGAAGAACATCCAGCCCAGGCACATGCACCAGACCGAACGGAAACGGAAATAGGCCATCCAGCTTCCGCCGGAGGAGGGCGGTGTGGCGGCGTCTTCCAGCGCATGCGCCTGCTCGATGTAGCGCGCTTCGGCCTCATTGACCGACGGGTGCTGACGCGGTTCGTTGCGGATGTAGTACCACGCCCACACGCCGCACAGCATCGTGCCGACGCCGGCGATGACAAAGGCGGTGCGCCAGGAATCGAAGATCGCGATCAGCCACGCGATCACGATCGAGCCGAGCGCGGCGCCGAGCGGCGCGCCGCCGTCGAGCAGCGTCGCGCCACGCCCACGCTCGTTCTGCGTCATCCAGATGGCGTTGAGCTTGCCGCCCGCCGGATAGATCGGCGCTTCCGATGCGCCGAGCCCAAGCCGGGTCAGCAGCAGCACCCACCAGTTGGTGGCAACTGCCGCGATCGCCTGGAAGGCGCCCCAGAAGATCGTCGCCAGCGCGATCACGATCCGCGGCTTGTAATGATCGGCGAGCAGGCCGCCGGGAACCTGCATGAAGGCGTAGGTCCAGAAGAACGAGCTCAGGATCAGGCCCTGCATCGCCGGATCGATGTCGAACTCCTTGGAGATCAGCGGCATCGCTACCGAGAGCGAGGCGCGATCGATGTAGTTGATCGAGATCAGGAACAGCATCAGCAGGAAGATGTTCCAGCGCACACCGGTCGGTCTGACGGCGCCTGTCGCTCCGATGGCGGACACCTGCTCGCTCATTGCTCCCTCCCATGCCGGCGGACTTTCAGCGAGCGTCTCCATTGACGTTCATTCGTCCCTGACGTCGCCAAGTCTGGTCCAGTCGAAGATGAGCGGCAACAACATTTTGTATGCTGCATGCAATAACTCATATCACATTGATAAGAATAATATTTTTAGATTACAAAGATCCGCAATGCTGAAATTTCATCGCGGAGCTGATTACGAATTGGGCGGCCGGCAGGCCCGACTAAACGGGATTGTGTATTTCAATTTTGCTCTATAGATTTGAATGCTGTTAAAGATGCATGGCTCTTCTGACAACTTCCAAGGCAAGGCATGGAGATCAAGCAGAACTTCGTCGTATCGCAACCGCTCCCCACAGTGTGGACGTTCTTTCACGACGTTCCGAGCGTCGCCGCGTGCCTGCCTGGAGCAGAATATCTCGGTACGAAGGACGACGGCTCGATCAGTGGAAAGGTCTCCGCCAAGGTGGGCCCATTCCAGGCGAGCTTCGAAGGCGAAGCAAAGGTCAAATACGACGAGGAGGCAAAGAAGGTCGCGTTCGAGGGCAAGGGCGTCGACAGGAAAGGCGCCAGCCGAGGCAAAATGTCGATGTTGTGCACCCTTGGTCCTGAAGGCGACGCCACTCGCGTTGATGTCCTCGCCGACGTCCAGCTCTCCGGAACCATCGCTCAGTTTGGAAGAACCGGGCTCATCACCGAGATCGCCAATCAGCTCGTCCGTGAATTTGTGAGACATGCCGAGACCGAGCTCGGCGCCAGAAACGCCGCCGCGGCGGCCGAAGCCGGCAGTCCTCAGGCGGATTCATTGACGAAGTCGGCCCCGCCATTCGCGCCTGGTTCTGGAGCGGTCAAGCCGCTCAACACCACCTCGCTGTTCTTTGCGGCCCTGAAGGGCTGGCTGAACTCGCTCTTCAAGAAGGCTGCGTAAGCCAATCAACTTAAAGCAAAGGAATTCGCGCGATGAAGATCGTCGACTTGTCTCATCTGATGAATGTGCACACGCCCGGCTGGGTCGGATATGCCGGCAACAAGATGTACTACGCGCAGAATTTGCAGACGATCCACATCGTCGCCCAGCGGATCGATTCCGCGCTCCATGTCGGAACCCACATCGACGGTGCGATGCACGGCACGGATGGGATGGGCGACATGGCATCCTATCCGCTGGATTTCCTCGTCGGACCGGGCGCCGTCGTCGATGTGTCCGAGCACATGGAGGATTGGGCCGTCATCACGCCCGAAATGATCGAGAGCGCGCCGGTTGAGGTCAAGGACGGCGACATCCTTATCATTCACACCGGCTGGCACCGCTATTGGGAAGGCAAGCCGCAGCAGGACCTGGTGAAGTATTTCTGCATGCATCCCGGAGGGAAGCAGGAGCTTCTCGATTGGATGCTGAAGAAGAAGATCAAATGGTTCGGGATCGATTGCGGTTCCGGCGACCACGCGATGAACACCACGATCAGGCGCATGCGGCCCGACCTCGCAAAACAGTTCGAGGCCAAGGTCGGAATGAGCTGCGACGAGTTCTTCGGCAAGAACTCGTACACGCACAAGCGTTCGGGGCGAAAAGTCGTGGAAGACTATTTCCCCTTTCACTCGCAGGCATTTCAGGAAGGACTCATTCACGCCGAGAACGTCGGCGGCGACATCGAGTTGATGCTGAACAAGCGCGCCGTCATCGGCGCGTTTCCATGGCGCTATGAGGGGCTCGAAGCCTGCCCTTGCCGGATCGTGTGCTTCCAGGACGTGGAGGAGAACGTCGAGGCCGTCGGTGACGTGGCGAAGGCGATCTTTGGGCCACGCCAGATTCCATCGGGCATGATGTCGGGCGGCCCGGACGGCCGCTGACCAGTTGCGCGACAAGTGAGGACGCGGGACGCGCTATGGCGGATCCCAGCGTCCGGCGGATGTATCTACTTCGAACGTTTGGCCTGCTGGGCGCGCTTGCGATGCGCGGCCTGTTTCGCCCGGTTGCCGCACGCCGCCATGCTGCACCACCTGCGCGCGCGGCTTCGGGTTCGATCGACGAACAACAGCGTGCAGTCCGGCCCCTCGCACGCCTTCACATAGGTGAAGTCTTCGGTGCAGACGAGGTCGGCCAGCGATCGCGCCAGTGGAAGCAGCAGCGAGTCCGGTGATTGCCAACGCCGCTCTCGGCGCCAGACGAGGCCGGACACCCCGCCATGGTCATGGTGCCGCTTGTTAGGTCGATCGCGCACCACGACCTGGCCGAACTCGTCGTCGCGCGCCAGCATTTGATTGAGCGGTTCGAGTTGGCGCAGGGCATTCTGCCCAATGGGCTTACCCATATGTTTGTAGACAAAGGGCTTGAACCAGTCCCGCACCGCGCGCGCTTGCGCTGCAATGGCGTCCAGCTCGCCGGGAAGGGCGGTCTTGCGAAAACCGTTCAGCACCTCGTCCGGCACCAAACCGGCCTGTTTCAGCCACGCCAGAAGATCTTCTCCCGACGCCAGCCACTCGACCGTGACATCCACCGGGACCGCAATGGAATTCAAGAAGTCCAGTCCCGGGTTATCGGCGATGAAGATGGGTGGCGGGCGCTTGGTTGTCACAGGAGTCCCAGAGAGACCGGCAACTATCGATAGGCCGGCGAGGCGAAATATAGCCGCTGGTAGCTTGTCTGCAATAACCCGCAGAAAACCATTTAGATGCTGTTCGCATCTCGCGCGCCGCGGTGTTGCTGGGAATGAGCTGGTGTCGTTGCGGCAACGACGTCGCCGGAGACCAGGGCAGCTAATCTCTTCAGGCCTCGATGGATGTTGATCTTGACGAGCGGCGCAGACTGGCCTGTGACGTCGGACGCGCGGACAATGCTGAGGCCGTTGAGCTTCACGAGGCGGATCACGATGGCTTGCGCGGGCTTCAGCCGGCCAAGCAAATCGTCCAGCGTGGCGGCACTTACCGCGGTCCCCTCGTGGTCCCCGGTCGATATGTCTTCGTCGAGCGGGAGCGCGGCGAATCGAGACGCGTCACGTATGCGATCGATCCCCTTGTAGCGTGCAATCGCCCTGACCCACGCCCCGAAGGCTCTCGATGGAGCGTAAGTGTGCCGTTTGGCATGGATCGCGAGAAGCGCATCCTGTCTTGCATCATCTGATATAGGATAGGGAAGCCGCCGTGCATAATAACGACGGAGCCAGACGTCTATTTCGCGGAGCAACTGCTCGTAGGCCCGGCTGTCACCATCTTGCGCGGCGACCATCAGGCGGCCCCATCGCTCGGAACGGCTATCCCAATTCGTGGACTGCAATGCGTTCTGCGCGGTTCGCGGCGAACGACCTGCGACGTCGGAGGACAGGAGCTTCTCGGCTGACCTCCGGGCGCTCTGGGTCCAGGTACATGCAGCGCAATCGGTTCCTTTATCGTGGATGCTGTCCATTGGAGAGGCTCCTCTCGACGCAAGCAAGAAGGCGCTGGCAAATTTTCCGTCCGCTGTAACCAAACCCGTTTGTCCAACGAAAGATGGTCACGTGAGACCGGTCTGAATGGGTTGGAACAGCCATATCAAGAAGTGACGTAACCTCCGAGAACGTCACAGACAAGTTACTACGCCTGAGAGCGGGAACTTCATGTGGTCAAATCGGCGCGGTTGGCATCATCCGCGGCCGTTGTCAGGGAGACTCCAGCAGATGATCGACAATACAGACGTCGCACGTCGCACCGTGCTTCGAGCAATTACCGCAGCTTCCGGCACTGCACTATCGTTCACCCTGGCGCAGCGCGCCGCCGCCCAACCCGTCGACGATGCCGCATCGACCGCTTCCGATCCGTTTGAGACGGCGGAAATCGATACCGGCGAGAACACCATTTTCATCAGGCGTTACGGTAAGGGATCCCCGCTGCTGATGGTGCACGGGTTTCCGCGAACCAGCCTGATGTGGCGCTACGTAGCGCCGCAACTGGCGAGCAAGCACACGGTGATCTGCGTCGACCTGCGCGGCTATGGCCGCAGCGGCGTGCCCGCGTCCGCCGAGGATCATTACCCCTATTCAAAGCGGGCAATGGGGAACGAACTTGTCACGGTGATGGACAAGCTTGGCTTCTCGAAATTCGATCTCGTCGGACACGACCGTGGTGGTCGCGTTTCCTATCGCCTCACGCTCGATCATCCGGAACGGGTGCGCCGTCTCGCCGTGTTTGACGTCATCCCGATCTCGGAAGGATGGGCTCGCGCCAATGCAAAGTTCGCCACGACGTACTGGCCCTGGATTCTTCTGTGCCAGAAGGAGCCGCTTCCGGAAAAATATCTCCTGGGTGCGCCCGATGCGGTATTCGACAATCCGTTTGGCCAGGGCTCCTTCGGCCCCGATGTCAGGGCGGCGTACATCGAAACCTATCGCGATCCGGCCCGGGTGCACGCGATCTGCGAGGAGTATCGCGCAGCTGCGTCGCTCGATATCGACCATGACAAGAAGGACAGGGAAGACGCGCGGCGTATCACCTGTCCGATGCTGCATCTCTGGGCTGCCGGCGGACCACTCGATAGTTTCTACGGACAGGATGGCGGCCCATTGGGAATCTGGCGAAGGTGGGCCGACAATGTACAGGGGCAGGCGATGAAAGGCGGCCACTTTTTTCCCGAAGAGAACCCCACGGAGACAACCCAACTCCTTGATGCCTTCCTGTCGGCTTGATGCGTCAAACGCAGTCACGCGGGATTGAGCCGAACGGACTGGAACGGCTACATCGGATGTAGTAACCGTCTAAAACGTCGTTAGACGGTTACTAGGTCTCGACACAAAACAGGAACTCTTCATGACCAAGGTTCATTACCGGGAGGCAGATGTCGACGGCTTCAAGGTATTCTACCGCGAGGCTGGGCCGGCCGATGCGACAGCACTGCTGCTGCTTCACGGATTCCCAAGTTCCGGTCATATGTTTCGCGAATTGATCCCGGCCTTGTCGGATCGCTTTCGCATCATAGCGCCGGACCTGCCCGGCTTCGGCCAATCCGACATGCCGTCTCGCGACAGGTTTTCCTACACATTCGACCGATTGGCCGACGTGATCGAACGCTTCACCGAAGTGATCGGGCTCACCCGTTTCGCGATCTATGTGTTCGATTACGGCGCCCCGACCGGCTTTCGACTGGCTGTTCGCCATCCGGAGCGCATCACGGCAATCATCTCCCAGAACGGCAACGCCTATGAGGAGGGGCTGAGCGAGGGGTGGAATCCGATCCAGGCCTATTGGCGGGATCCTTCGCAGGCCAATCGCAACGCGCTGCGATCCTTCCTCGCCCCTGAGGCGACGATCTGGCAATATACGCACGGCGTGTCCGATATGACCTCTGTGTCCCCGGACGGCTATTCACTCGACAACTTCTATTTGGCCCGCGCCGGCGCCGACGAGGTTCAGCTCGACCTGTTTGGCGACTACAAGAGCAACGTCGCGCTCTATCCGGCCTTCCAGGAGTACTTCCGCAAGCACAAGCCGCCGTTCCTGGCGGTCTGGGGCAAGAACGATCCGTTCTTTCTGCCGCCAGGCGCGGAGGCATTCAAGCGAGACATTCCGGGCGCGCAAGTCCGTTTCTTCGATACCGGTCACTTTGCACTTGAGACTCACTGCGAAGAAATCGCCGCCGTGATCCGGATTTTCTTTCGCGCTTGAAGTGAAATGTGCGGCCCGAACAGTCTGTTTCGAAGGGTGGTCCGATGCGCGCAATCGTTCTCGAGAAATTTGGCGGCCTCGACAGCCTGGTGATCAAGGAGATCCCGGAGCCTGAACCGAAGGCGGGATATGTCGTGATCCAGGTGAAGGCGTTCGGCATCAATCACGCCGAATTGCATATGCGCAGGGGCGAGTGGGCAGAGGCTGCTCCGGTCAGCGGCATCGAGTGCGTCGGCCTCGTCAAATCCTGTCCGGGCGGCGAGTTTCCGATCGGCGCGAAAGTCGCCGCGCTGATGGGCGGGCTCGGCCGCACGATCAATGGCAGCTATGCCGAATATACCCGCGCGCCGGTCTCGAATGTCGCGCTGATCGAATCGGATCTGCCCTGGGGCGAACTCGCCACGATTCCCGAAACCTATGCGACCGCATGGACCTGCCTGTTCCGCAATCTCGAGATCGAGAAGGGGCAATTGCTGATCATTCGCGGCGCGACCTCGTCGTTTGGTCAGGCCGCGCTCAAGATGGCCGTCAATGCCGGAGCCGGTGTGATCGCAACGAGCCGTAACCGCGATCGCTTCGCCATGCTCGAAAAGCTCGGCGCCGAGCGCTGCGAAATAGAGCGCCGTGATTTGTCGAAGGTCATCCCCGAGGCAAAGAAGATCGATGCGGTGCTCGACCTCGTGGGCAATACCGTCATGCTGGATTCTCTCGCCATGCTTCGGCGCGGCGGCCGTTCTTGTCTCGCCGGCTGGCTCGGCGGCCTTGATCCGATCCCCGACTTCAATCCGCTGCTGCAGATGGCCAGCGGCGTCTATCTGACCTTCTTCGGCAGCTTCGTGTTCGGGACCCCGGGCTTTGCGCTCTCGGACGTGCCACTTCAGCAGATTGCCGCCGACGCCGCCGCGGGTCGGCTCGACGTGAAGCCCGCCCGGATCTTCCGTTTCGAGGAGATCCGCGAGGCGCATCGCGTCATGGAGGCCAACGAGGCCAAAGGAAAATTGGTCGTCGTGCACGCGTGAGCCCGCGCGCCAGGCTGCATTGGCGTTGGCGGTGAGCATCACCTACGACCGCTATGAACGCGGCCGACCCCATACACATCGTTGTGAACCAGGGAGTTGTAGGTACCCGTAACGACGGGCGCTGCCCATGCGTACGGGATGTCATGAACTTCAACGCGTCAGTGCAGTCGGTCAAGGAAAGAGGTGATCTACATGAAGATGCCCTTCAACATGAAGACGCCATTCCACGTCGCCGAAAAGGGCGACGGGCCTTACGGCCTGCTGGCTATCCTCCGCTGGGTCATGGTTGTCATCTTCGTGTCGTTCGGCATGCAAAAGTTCACGCCGCAATCGGCGCAGGGCATTGTTCAATTCATCAGCAATAGTCCGTTCATTTCGTGGTTATCGGTGCTGGGTATCCGGGGAGAAGCGTATTTCCTCGGCGTCGCCGAGCTGGGTATTGCCGTGCTTCTTGCGGCAGGCGCGTTCAGCCCGATCTTGTCAGCGGTCAGTTCGCTGTTAGGCATGATTACGTTCGCCATCACCTGGTCATTCTTCTTCACGACGCCCGGTGTCGTTAAATGGAGTTGGTCGACCGACCCGATGGCCTGGAACTTGACCGGCGAGTTCATCTTCAAGGACATCGTCCTGCTTTGCGTCTGTGTCGTGTTGTTCCTCGCCTCGTTGCCGCGATCTTTCATCCGATCACATCGTATGTGAGGGGGGTCCTTCTTGGCCATTGTTGCAGGGTTCTCACTCTCCGTCATTGCGAGCAAAGCGAAGCAATCCATGCTTCCGCAAGTGGCGAAATGGATTGCTTCGCTCCGCTCGCAATGACGAGAGTCGTAGGATGGGTAGAGCGCAGCGAAACCCATCATTCGCGCGGCTTGCTCCATCGCGAGGGGTTTCGCTGCGCTCTACCCATCCTACGGCGCTATCGCGAGGACGTCCCCGCTTGCGCCGTCTCTCTCCCGAGCCGCCGCTGCAGTACTGACCAATACGTCGCCGGCAGGAAGCGTTGCAGCAGATCCATCAAGCGCGCGTCGCTGCCGATCAGGATGCGCGGCCGGTTGTTCTCGACGCCTTGGATGATGCTGCGCGCGGCGGCAGTCGGTGTCGTCCTGGCGGCCGCATCGAACCATTCGATCGCCTGCGCGCGGCGCGCATTGTCGGATACGCCGGCGCCGGTGCGGGAATTACGGACGATGTTGGTCGCGACGCCGCCCGGATGCACCACCGACAGCCGCACCGGGCTGCGTGCGGCGGCAAGCTCATGCCGCAGGCTTTCGGAGAAGCCGCGCACCGCGAATTTCGAGGCGCAATAGGCGGTCTGGCCGGGCGGTGCGACGATGCCGAAGATCGAGGAGACGTTGACGATATGCGCCTCGCGTTGCCGCGCAAGCTGCGGCAGGAAGGCGCGCGTCGCATGCACTGTGCCCCAGAAATTGATGTTGAACAGCCACTCCATCTGCGCCTGGTCGATTTCGTGGAACTGGCCGAGCAGGGTGACCCCGGCATTGTTGATGAGGATGTTGAGGGACGGATGCGCGCTGGTCGCGGCTTCCGCGAAGCTCGCGATTTGATCGGTTTCGCCGACGTCGACGCGATGCACCGTGATTTTCCTCGCGCCTGTTTTCGCAATCTCGGCGGCCACCGCGGCAAGGCCGGCCTCGTCGCGGTCCGCCAGCGCGAGATCGGCGCCGCGTGCGGCAAGCTCGAGTGCAAGCGCCCGGCCGATGCCGCTGGCGGCCCCCGTCACGGCCACCGCACTTGCCGAGATTGTAGTCATGCGATCAGCTCCAGAGATGAGGGGAACCATAGCACAGGGTTCCGCAAGTTTTTTGGATCGGAACTGAACAAGTTCGCGCGGCAGGTTTTAACTTGCATTACTTCAAGAACGGAGCCGCCGATGGAACAGGCAAGAACGCCTCGCGCAAGAGCGCTCATCGTCGAAGACGACCCGATGCAGCGGCAGATGATCGGGCTCTTACTGGAAGAGAGTGATTTCGATGTGATCGAATGCGCCAGCGCCGAGGCCGCGGAGGTGGTTTTGCAGCGCGACGGCGAGGAGCTCGATCTGATGATCTCTGATGTCGAGCTCGCTGGCTACAAGGATGGCGTCGAGCTCGCCCATATCGCCAAGCGCTGCAATCCCGCCCTTGGCGTCATCGTCACCTCGGGCAAGCCGCTGAGGCGGAAGTTGCCGGATGGCGCGAAATTCTGGTCGAAGCCCTGGGCGCCGCTGGATGTGATCCGCGAGGCGGAGCGGATGGTGCTGGCGCGGGATGGCAGGCACTAGATGTGATCCCACGCGCTTTGCGGAGCGCCGATCGGTGGGCGCAAAATCAAACGGCGGGCCGCAAGCCCGCCGGTTTGACCAACCCCGGTTGAGCGCCCGGGCAGGGCGAGCGCGCGCCGCCGCCCGGGCTGAAACAGTTACTTCTTGGCCTTCTTCTTCTTGGTGGCCTTCTTCGCCTTTTTCGCCTTCTTCGCTTTCTTAGCCATAGTATCCTCTCAGGGTTAAATGGATTGAAACGCGACGCTGAGGCATGCTTGGCGGAGGGCCAACCTCGCAACATCCTCGGTTGGCAAGCTCAGCAGATTCGCGGCGTGCTGCCGCGGGCTGTCACCTCACTGTCATCGTGTTATCCACAACTGTTACGCAGTTTGACACGGTTTTTCGCCGCACTGCCACGCTCCACCGCGCGCGCCACACGCTCCCGGCGGCATCGGTGGTCAAGCTGGTAAGGTTAATACTGCGGAAATTCGATCTTTATTGTTTCAAAACCACAGCACCGAATAGGCGATCAAATTGAGATTCCGTTAAGCCAGACGACGGCATGTTGCCGGTCGCGAGAGAGCCGTCACGAGCGGCCCGTTCACCTGTGGGAAGGGGCAGGATGCACATCCTGGATTTGCGGTGCTGAGCGTTCCGACGCTGTGGACGGTATCCGTCACCAACTTTTTCGCGCTTGGCCTGGTCTGGGTCTACGTCTCGCGCTGCTATCCCAAGTTCGAAGCAGCGCGGTTCTGGACGGCGGCTGCGTTTACGGCAATCGCGGGTGCCGCAGCTTCGATGCTGCGCGGCGTGGTCGACTTCAGCCTGCTGCTGATCGGCTGCAATGCGCTTCTGACCTTCGCCTGCTGGTTCGTGGTCATGGGCGTCCAGCGGTTCTACAACCTGCCGATCTCCTGGCGCATGCCTGTGCTCGGTGTCGGCCTGACCTGCATCGGCCTCGCCTATTTCCAGTTCGTGTAGGACGACATGCCGATGCGGATCGCGATCTATTCCCTCGGACAGATCATCCCGGCGGCGGTGACGTTGCATTTGCTGATCATGCGGCGCGACGACCAGAATCCCGGCGCCCGCCTTGCCGCCATCTGCTGCGCTCTTCTCATTATCGCCTATGGCGTTCGCTCGGTCCTGGCGCTGATGCGGGTCGGCGGCGATCTCTCGATCGTCGATTTCAACGGGATTCAGGCTGCGCTGATCCTGATCGTGATATTCCTGTCGATGGCCTGGAACTTCGGCCTCCTGTTGATGGCGATCGACCGGCTGCGCAACGAGGTCGCCGATCTCGCGCTGCTCGATGACCTCACCGGGGTCGGCAATCGCAGGCATTTCGTGCAGCGGCTGACCGAGGAATGCGCCCGCTCGGTGCGCAGCGGCGAGCCGTTCGCGCTGCTCGTGATCGACCTCGACGGCTTCAAGCGTATCAACGATACCCATGGCCATGCCGCCGGCGACGCCTGCCTGCAGCATTTCGCGCTGATGGCGCAGACCCGGTTGCGCCCGGGCGACATGCTGGCGCGCAGCGGCGGCGACGAGTTCTGCATCGTGCTGCCGTCCTCCACGCTGGCCGAGGGGGCGATGATCGCCCGCCGCGTGCTTGAGGTGTGCCGGGCTGATGCGGCCGAATGCTCGGGCCAGGAGATCCCGATCGCGGTGTCGATCGGGGTTGCGCAATGGACCAGGGAGATCGGCGCCTATCCGGACCGGCTGATCGCCGCCGCCGACCGGGCACTCTATGAAGCCAAGAAGCGTGGCCGCGACGGCTACGCGATTTCCGAGCCGGCTCCGCCGATAGTGCCTGACATCGCCGACATGCCTGACATCGTGCCGCGCAAAACGGCGTGAAGCCGCCTCACGGGGGCCGATGCATGAACCCTCGCCTGCTTGCGGCGGCGCTCTGCATCGCCGCGCTCGTCACGCCGGCCGTCGCGCAGACGCCTGACCTTGCGGCGATCGCGCGATCCTCGGGCACACCCGAAATCCCCGGTCTGAAGATGGTGTGGCTGGCGCCCTGGGGCGACGTCGCAAGATCCCATCGCTGGCGCAACATCATCGTGCACCAGACCGAGGGCCCGGCAGGCTCGGCCCGCGGCGGCGCACAGGCGCAGTCGAAGAAGCCGAGCCGGCGCGGCGTGATGGTGTGGGTCGAGACCGACGGCACGGTCTATTGGGCGGTCGACGAGAAGCTGGTGACGACCCATGGCGACGGCGCCAACCGCAACGACAACAAATATATCGACAACGGCCCGACCTATCGCCAGGTCGTCGCCGGCAATTCGATCGGCGTCGAATTCGCCGGCAACTATCCCGACGTGACGCGTCCGCCTACCGAGGCGCAAGTCGCGGCGTGGCGGATCCTGGTGAAGGTGCTGCGCAGCCGCTACAACATCCCGCTCGAGCGCGTCTACGCCCACAACTGGATCGACTTCAAGGACGCCCGCTATTGCGAGGGCTGCGCCCTGGCGAAGATGGCGCAGGAGTGGGGCGAGTAAAAAAAGAGCCGGCGTTGCCGCCGGCTTTGACCGAGTGATTTGTTCTGGTCGTGCTGTCAGTGCGCGGCTTCGAGCGCCGCTTCCTGCTTGGCGATCGTGCCCTTGACGGCCGATTGCACCTTCTCGAAAGCGCGGACCTCGATCTGCCGCACGCGTTCGCGCGAGACGCCGAATTCGGCGGCGAGGTCTTCCAGCGTCATCGGCTCGTCCGCGAGGCGCCGCGCCTCGAAGATGCGGCGTTCGCGCGGGTTGAGCACGCTGATGGCGCCGGTCAAAGCCTGGCGGCGATGATCGAACTCTTCGCTCTCCGCCATCAGGGCTTCCGCGTTCGGCGCGGTGTCGACCAGCCAGTCCTGCCATTCGCCTGCTTCGCCGTCGTCGCGGATCGGCGCGTTGAGCGACGCGTCCCCGCCGAGACGGCGGTTCATGTCGATCACGTCCTGATCCGTCACGCCGAGGCGGCTCGCAATCAGCTTCACCTGGTCGGGGTGGAGGTCACCCTCGTCCAGTGCGGAGATCTTGCTCTTCGCCTTGCGCAGGTTGAAGAACAGCTTCTTCTGGTTCGCGGTCGTGCCCATTTTCACGAGCGACCATGAACGCAGGATGTACTCTTGAATCGACGCCTTGATCCACCACATGGCGTAGGTGGCGAGACGGAAGCCCTTCTCGGGCTCGAACCGCTTCACCGCCTGCATCAGGCCGACATTGCCTTCCGATACGACTTCGGATATCGGCAAGCCGTAGCCGCGATAGCCCATGGCGATCTTGGCCACGAGCCTGAGGTGGCTGGTGACGAGTTTATGTGCCGCGTCGCGATCGTCGTGCTCGCGCCAACGTTTGGCGAGCATATATTCCTCCTGCGGCTCCAGCATCGGGAACCGACGGATCTCGGCGAGGTATCTGGAAAGACCGGATTCTCCATTGAGAACCGGCAAGGTAGCTGTACGGGCCATACTTGCGCCCTCCAGTGGTTCAGGCCCCCGATAGCGGCGGGCCCGGCAGGCGGCCGCTGTGTTAAAGCCGACCGGCTTGCGATGTTCCGCGTTGGATATTCAACGCAGGTGCAACAATACACCCAATGGCCCCTGATAGGGAAGGATTGCTGACGTCACGTCCCCGTGTGGCTGGTATAACCTGTTGTCATATCAATGCTTTTTCAAGGGGTGCGTCATAGCGCCACCTCCAAGGCTGCCTTTCAGGAGAAGCAAATCCTCCGGCAGAGGCGCCTCCCAATGCAAAATTTCCCCGGTCCTGGGATGCTCGATGGTAAGGAGGTACGCGTGGAGCGCTTGGCGGCCGAGGGCGGCCAGCGCTGCCTGCGCCTCGGGCCCCAGTTGGCTGGCCTTGGTCTTGAAATGCGGGCCGTAGACCGAATCGCCCAGCAGAGGATGGCCGATATGGGCGAGGTGCACCCGGATCTGATGGGTCCGTCCGGTCTCGAGCCGGCAGGCCAGCAGGGAGGCGACCGGCTTCCCGTCCCGGCCCTGAAACGCCTCCTGCAGCTCCCAATGGGTGATCGCCTCGCGACCGCTTTCGCGCACCGCCATCTTCTCGCGCGCGTGCGGATGACGGTCGATCGGCGCGTCGATGGTGCCGCGCTGGCGGTTCGGCACACCCCAGATGAAGGCCATATAGCCGCGCTCCATCTCCCCGGTGCGGCCATGGTCGGCAAATTGCGCGGTCAGCGACTGGTGGGCCTGGTCGTTCTTGGCGACCACCATGAGGCCGGTGGTATCCTTGTCCAGCCGGTGGACGATCCCCGGACGCCGCACGCCGCCGATGCCGGAAAGGCTGGCGCCGCAATGGGCGATCAGGGCATTGACCAGCGTGCCGCTCTCATGACCGGCGGCGGGATGCACCACAAGGCCGGCCGGCTTGTCGATGACGATCAGGTCGTCGTCCTCATAGATGATGTCGAGCGCGATATCCTCGCCCTTCGGCTCCGGCGGCACCGCCTCCGGAACCTCGACTATAACCGTATCGCCTGCGGCGACGTGAAAAGCAGGATCGCGGACGGGCGCGTCCTTCACCGTGACGGAACCGGCGAGGATCAGCGCCTTCAGCCGCGACCGCGACAATTCCGGCAGGCGCGCGGCGAGGACACGGTCGAGCCGGGGCGAGCCCTCATCGCCCTGAACGACGACCGCCAACCGTTGGCCGCCAGAGGGGACGTCAGGGCATGGGGCGCCCTGTTCTTCTTCGTTCACGCTTACTTTCTTCGGCAAAACCGGTTTCCACTTCCGCAGATCATGTTTAAAGAGCCGCCCATGACCGACGCAACGATCCCTGAACCGACCCAAGAGCAGGCCGCCCTGATCGCGCGGGTGCGGCGGATGATGCTGATCGCGGGCCTGACCTCGGCGCTGGCAGTGGCCGTGGTCCTCATCGCCGTCGGGTATCGCTTTTACCGCGGGGAGGGAAGCCCTGCCGCCACGAGCGACATCACGGCGGCGCTGCCGAAGGGCGCCCGCATCGTCTCCACCGGCATCGCCGGCGACCGCCTGGTGGTGACCCTCGATATAGGCGGAGCGACCGAAATCCGCACCTTCGACGCAAAAACGCTGAAACCCGCAGGAAAACTGCGCTTCGTCAGCGAACCCTGAGCCAAGCTCGCTTGCAGTTTTCGGTTTTCGAGGCTATTGCCTGAGACCGCAACGCTCCCTTCGTCTAGCGGTTAGGACGCGGCCCTCTCAAGGCTGAAACAGGGGTTCGATTCCCCTAGGGAGCGCCAGCGATTTCAATGTCTTACTGACGCTCGCCCCAAATCGTCAAATATCCGTCGAATAAACACTCGCGAATTTCACGCGTCATCGTCACGCATGAAAAACGCCCGGTGATCGGCCGGGCGCTTGTTAACGAGAGTTGTTCACGTCGCGATCTCAGCAGCGCTGTCGCCCGTCTCGGCAGCATCTGCCAGCGCATCAGCGAGCGCGCGGGCGGCAGCGAGAACTGTTGCTGTCCTGGCGCTCCTCATGTCCTCCAGCGCGGTGAGGACTTTGGACGCTTCGAATTCGAGATGGACTAGGCTCATTGCAGTGATCTCCTTCAGCCGAACCATTCGGCCATGGAGAGAGTGGCGGCACCGTCCCGTTGCGTCTGCGGGCAAGATCGCAACATCCGTTGCGATGTTCGCAACGCGCGATACAGTCAAGTCGCGGCCGGGGCTTGGGGAATGGTGGCATTTATGCCGCTACTGTGGATTATACGATGCACCCCCCTTGCGAACGACCTGGCCACCTACGATCCTATCAACACGCACGTTGGCGATGACCTGCTTCGCGTGGCTGCACGTTTCGAAACGTTACGTAACGTTACCTGCACGCCTTAGGGGTATCTATTGTTACGCAATGGGTCTCTCTCGGTTGGCGATTCCAAAACTGGCATCGCGGGTAGTCGACGGGCGGAATACGGAGTTGTTCGATGACGAAGAAATTCGCACGTCGGGCGCGCCTTATTCAGGTGACCTTGCAGGTCTTGACTGCCGTTCTACGGTTGGCCAAGGCTGTGCTTGAGATCCTGGATAAGGTCGCCAACTGCGATGCTCGAAAACTTCAAAGAACGCTATACGTCTCGCGGTAAATACATCTTCGTCCCGAACGCGGAATGCGATCGACGGGCGGATACACTCCTCAAATTTGCCGCCGAAATCGAGCTGCCGTACTATTTCTTCC
Organism: Bradyrhizobium sp. Ses1; assembly: GCF_059512365.1. Lineage (NCBI taxonomy): Bacteria > Pseudomonadati > Pseudomonadota > Alphaproteobacteria > Hyphomicrobiales > Nitrobacteraceae > Bradyrhizobium > Bradyrhizobium sp. Ses1. Next base: position 1,122 of record NZ_JCAMOQ010000017.1, on the reverse strand, counting down.
ACTACCGCAGCGGCGGACATGTGGCGGCGCTCCACGAGCATCGGACAAATCGATATTTCTTCCGCGTCGACCTCAAGAACTTCTTCTATTCGATCTCTCGAAACAGGGTGGCGCACATGCTGCGTCAATTGGGTTTTCACTCGGCGCGCGAATATGCGGCGTGGTCGACCGTACGCAATCCGTACGAGGGCGGGCCGAAATACGTTCTGCCGATCGGGTTCAAGCAGTCGCCGCTCCTAGCTAGTCTGGCGCTGTGGCGGTCGGCAATTGCCTCGTCGATCGAGGAGGCGATGGACCGGGGTGTCATGGTCTCGGTTTACTTTGACGACCTGATCGGCTCCGCGCCGGACGAGCATGAGTTGCGCATCACCTATCACGGTATTCTCGAAGCCTGCACCCAAGCAAATCTGGCTGCAAATCCGACGAAGCTGATCGAGCCAGCGGAAGCAATTATCGCGTTCAATTGCCACCTGACCCACGGGCAAACCAGCGTCACCGATGAGCGGATGCAAAAGTTCGTGGATGAGGCCCGCGGTCCCGACCCGGAAGCCTCATTCATCGCATATTGTGCTCGGGTGCAGCGGAACAACCGATTGGTCGGGCCTAGTTGAATCCAAATCCGCCGGCGGCGGAACGCGCCGACGATGGAGCCCCATCGTTTCCGAGAGGGCTCCTTCCATCGATCAGAACAACCGCGAGAGCAGAGCGATCATTGAGGCCAGATGCAAGTTGCATCCAATACCAAGACGAAAGGTCTTCCCACTCGATTGGCTGGCTTCGAGAGTGAGTAACACCGTCATGGTGTCCTCCTTCTCTTGCGCGGGGTCCTAACTTAGCCGACATCGCGCGTTGAGCCAGCAGTGGCGGGGATTTTTGGGAGTTTAAATAGCCACCCGGTGTCCCCTACACGCTTCGGCTATCTCGGTGTCGGTGCACAACATAACGTCCGTTCCAGTTGCCGCAAGATGTAGGCAGAAGGTTCTTTCCGGTTGACGTCCGCCGACTCAGCGTCGCGCAATATGCACGGGAAAAGATGAGGATGCTTTAGGCTGTGTGGACTCTTGGGATTCTCAAATCAGACGGAACGTGATTCAAGGCTTTCTTTTAGGAGGAAGCCTTGGG